>NZ_CP099222.1:4356374-4682437 GCF_029717145.1 Citrobacter freundii
AATGTCTGCCCCTATCGGTGGCAAACTGCCGATGCACGCCTCTGGCGCGGGGAAAGCGTTCCTGGCGCAACTCAGCGAAGAACAAGTTACCAGCCTGCTGCACCGCAAAGGCCTGCACGCGTATACGCACGCCACGCTTGTCTCGCCGGTGCATCTGAAAGAAGATCTCGCCCAGACCCGTAAGCGCGGTTATTCGTTTGATGATGAAGAACATGCGCTGGGCCTGCGCTGTGTGGCGTCATGCATTTACGACGAACATCGCGAACCGTTCGCCGCCATTTCGATCTCCGGCCCGATCTCCCGCATTACCGACGACCGCGTCACCGAGTTCGGTGCGATGGCAATCAAAGCGGCCAAAGAGGTCACACTGGCATACGGTGGGATTCGTTAAGATGGGACTTCCGGGTGGCAGCTACGCCTGGCCCGGCCTGCTATCCAAGGTTGGGATGATTTGTAGGTCTGATAAGCGCAGCGCCATCAGGCACGGCGCACATTGCCGGATGGTGGCGCAAAGGCCTTATCCGGCCTACGGTCGGTTTCATAACGCACGCTAAACCGCTGGCGGCGCCGATAGGCGTAAACGTCTTCCACGTGCCCTTCACGGATCCGCGTTTGCAGACCTCGCCAGTAGTCGGCGCTGAACAGATCGGCATGCATCTCTTCAAATAACGGTCCAATACGCGGATCGGCGCACAGCCAGTGACGAAATTCTTCCGGAAATACATCTCCCGGCGAGACGCTGTACCACGGTTCGCTGGCCAGCTCATCCTCCGGGTAACGCGCGGGCGGGATATGGCGGAAATTCACCTCCGTCATGTAGCAAATTTCATCATAGTCGTAGAACACCACCCGCCCGTGTCGGGTCACGCCGAAGTTTTTAAACAGCATGTCACCCGGGAAAATATTGGCGGCAGCCAGTTGGCGAATAGCGTTACCATATTCTTCTATCGCATCCCGCAGCTGCTGGCCTTCGACCTGCTCCAGCCAGATATTTAGCGGCACCATCCGCCGTTCGATATACAGATGACGAATCACGACCTGCTCGCCGAGATCGGTCATTTTTTCGGGTACTTCCTGCTGCAACAACGCCATCAGCGCCGGGGAAATTTGTCGTTTATCCAGCACAAAATTTTCGAATTCCTGGGTATCGGCCATGCGTCCCACGCGATCGTGCTCTTTGACCAGTTGGTAACAGGCGCGGACGTGGGCCGCAGACATCTCTTTTTGCGGCGCAAATTTGTCTTTAATAATTTTGAAGACCCGATCGAATCCAGGCAGAGTAAACACCAGCATCACCATGCCGCGTATTCCCGGCGCTTCGATAAACTGTTCATCGCAGTCGGCCAGATACAGCAGATATTCACGGTAGCTTTCGGTTTTCGCATGCTTCTGACAGCCAATCGCCATATACAGCTCGGCGGTAGTTTTACCGGGCAGGATCTCACGCAGCCACTCGACCAGTGCCGCAGGCAATGGCGCGTAGACCATAAAGTAAGAGCGGGCAAAACCAAACACAATGCTGGCTTCCGCCGTAGTCGTCAGACAAGTATCGACAAACAATTCGCCTTCGTCAGTGCGGTGAATAGGCAGTAAAAACGGCAGCGTGACCTCTGGTGTGATCAGTTTTCCCACCAGCCAGGCGGCCTTATTGCGATAAAACAATTCGTTCGCCACCTGCAAATGGCAGCGCGCCAGCACCGCTTCACCAACAATTTCCGTCAGGTGCTCGATGATGTAGCGAATATCACGCTGTTTATTCTGCCATGGCAGACGAAGGGGGAGATCGCTGAGCACGCGCGTGAGCAGCCCTTCCCAGCCTGAATCAGGGAAAAAGTCTTTCGCCAGCGGGCGCGGGATAGTACGAAATCGACGTTCTGACTGAGAGCTGAAAATAAACAACCGCTCGGGCGTCAGCGAGCGGTGATCAAATAACCGGCAGTACACGGAGTTAAAAAAGCTCTCGGCAATCTCAAAGCGCGGATAGTCCGGCAGCAGCTGGGTGTAATGCTCTTTTACACGAAGTAAAAATGCCGCATCGGTACTTTTGCCGTCGGTAATGCAGCGTAACTGTTCCACTACCAGACCAACGTGATGATCGTAGAGATGGATACGGCTTTTCATCGCCTGCTGCACAGCATGCCAGTCAGCGTGTTCAAAACGCTGCTGCGCGCCGGACGTCACTTCCAGAAACCGGCCATACTGCGCATCAGAACCTTGCAGGATGGTTTGGGCAATCAGCAATTCCAGGCCACGCGACATCTTTTGCCCTCGTTCAGAATCGAATAATGCCGGATGGCGCATTCGCGTATCCGGCCTACACAGAACTGTAGGCCCGGTAAGCATTACGCCACCGGGCATCAGGTCGATCAGAACTGTGATTCTTCAGTAGACCCGGTCAGCGCAGTAACGGATGACGCGCCCCCCTGAATGATGGTCGTCACTTTGTCGAAATAACCGGTACCCACTTCCTGCTGGTGGGATACGAAGGTGTAGCCATCTTTCGCCGCCGCAAATTCTGGCTGCTGAACTTTCTCAACGTAGTGGCGCATACCTTCGCCCTGTGCATAGGAACGCGCGAGGTCAAACATGTTGAACCACATACTGTGGATGCCCGCCAGGGTAATGAACTGATATTTATAGCCCATATCGGACAGCTGTTGCTGGAAGCTGGCAATGGTTTTGTCATCCAGGTTCTTCTGCCAGTTAAACGACGGCGAACAGTTGTAGGCCAGCAGTTTGCCCGGATATTTAGCATGGATGGCATCGGCAAAGCGGCGCGCCAGTTCGAGATCCGGTGTGGAGGTTTCGCACCACACCAGGTCAGCATACGGGGCGTAGGCCAGTCCGCGACTGATCGCCTGCTCAATACCTGCATGGGTACGGTAGAACCCTTCGCTGGTGCGCTCGCCGGTAATGAACTCGCTGTCGTAAGGGTCGCAGTCAGAGGTAATCAAATCCGCCGCGTCAGCATCGGTACGGGCAATAACCAGCGTCGGGACGCCCATCACGTCTGCCGCCAGACGGGCCGCCACCAGTTTCTGGATAGCTTCCTGAGTCGGTACCAGCACCTTGCCGCCCATGTGACCGCATTTTTTCACCGAGGCGAGCTGATCTTCGAAGTGAACCGCCGCTGCACCGGCTTCAATCATCGACTTCATCAATTCAAACGCGTTCAGGACGCCGCCAAAACCGGCTTCGGCATCGGCAACGATCGGCAGGAAGTAATCCACATAGCGCGGATCAGTTGGCTCAATACCGGTTGACCATTGGATCTGATCCGCCCGACGGAAGGTGTTGTTGATCCGATCCACCACGGCGGGCACAGAGTTCGCCGGGTACAGCGATTGATCCGGGTACATGCTGGAGGCCAGGTTGGCGTCTGCCGCCACCTGCCACCCGGAAAGGTAGACCGCTTCAATACCGGCTTTCGCCTGTTGCAGCGCCTGACCACCAGTCAGTGCACCGAGGCTGTTGATATAACCTTTCTTCGATCCGCCGTGCAGCAAACGCCACATTTTCGCTGCGCCAAGCTGCGCCAGCGTACATTCCGGGTTGACCGAGCCACGTAACTTCACCACTTCCTCCGCGCTGTACGGGCGGGTAATGCCTTCCCAGCGTGGTTGTGTCCATTCTTTCTGTAAGTCTTCGATTTGTTGGGTACGGGTTTTCATGTGCAGATGCTCCATATTATTCTCCTGGCTTCCCAGGCGTTATTGGTGAAGGCAGTTTGGTCACGGCCAGCGCGCAAAAACCGGAGCGTACTTATAGTACGTGAGGATTTTGAGCACTGCCCGGGGCTAAAATGGCGAACAAAATAGCCTGGGCTGTTAAGCCAGTAAGCGGTAGCCTGGCAAGGTAAGGAAGTCGATCAGTTCGTCAGAGGTGGTGATTTGCTCCATCAGGCGTGCGGCGTCATCAAAGCGCCCGCTGCTGTAGCGGTGTTCACCCAGCTCGTCCTGAATCACCCGCATTTCTTCGGCCAGCATCTGACGGAACAGCGGTTTGGTCACCGGCTTACCGTTGCTGAGGGTTTTCTGATGGTGGATCCACTGCCAGATGGAGGTACGGGAGATTTCGGCAGTTGCCGCATCTTCCATCAGGCCATAAATCGGTACGCAACCGTTGCCAGAGATCCACGCTTCGATGTACTGCACGGCAACGCGAATATTGGCGCGCATGCCTTCTTCAGTACGTTCCCCTTCGCACGGAGCCAGCAGTTGTTCTGCAGTAATCGGCGCATCCTCTTCTCGGGTGACAAACAGCTGATTTTTGTTGTTGCCCAACACGTCGTTGAAAATCGCCATTGCGGTATCTGCCAGTCCAGGGTGAGCAACCCAGGTCCCGTCATGACCGTTATTGGCTTCCAGGGCTTTATCAGCTTTAACTTTGGCCAGTACCTGATTGTTGCGCTCAGCGTCTTTGCTGGGGATAAACGCCGCCATACCGCCCATCGCAAAAGCACCGCGTTTATGACAGGTTTTAATCAGCAGACGCGAGTAGGCGCTGAGGAACGGCTTATCCATCGTTACCACCTGACGATCGGGCAGAACACGATCCGGGTGATTCTTGAGGGTTTTGATGTAGCTGAAAATGTAATCCCAACGACCGCAGTTGAGGCCGACAATATGGTCACGCAGCGCGTGCAGGATCTCATCCATCTGGAAAACGGCTGGCAGTGTTTCGATCAGCAACGTGGCTTTTATCGTGCCGCGTGGCAGATTAAATCTGTCTTCTGTATAGCTGAAGACTTCACTCCACCAGGCCGCTTCTTGCCAGGCCTGCGTTTTCGGCAAATAGAAGTAAGGACCACTTCCTTTAGCCAGCAAGGCTTTGTAGTTGTGGAAGAAATAGAGGGCAAAGTCGAACAGACTGCCGGGAATCGCTTCCTCACGCCAGGTGACGTGTTTTTCCGGCAGATGCAGGCCACGTACACGACAAACCAATAACGCCGGATCGGGCTTCAGTTGGTATATCTTGCCAGCGTCGTTGGTGTAACTGATGGTACCGTTCACCGCATCGCGCAGGTTGATTTGCCCGTCGATCACTTTACTCCACTCGGGAGCCAGTGAATCCTCAAAGTCAGCCATAAAGACTCTAACGTTGGCGTTGAGCGCGTTAATCACCATCTTGCGTTCAACGGGTCCGGTGATTTCCACGCGACGATCCTGTAAATCATCAGGAATACCGCGAATCTTCCAGCCACCTTCACGAATGGAAGCTGTTTCCGAAATAAAATCAGGCAACTTACCGTCATCAATATCCTGCTGCTGCTGAATACGCGCGGCGAGAAGTTTATTGCGTTTTGGCGTAAATCGAGTCACCAATTCGGTCAGGAATTCCACCGCCTCTGCGGTCAAAATCTGCTGTTCCTGCTCGCCATGCGGCCTGGTAAAAACCAGCTCATCGGTTGTTGTTGCCTGTTGATTCATTGCGTAGTTCCTCGTCATTGATCCAAACACATCCCCAATGCGAACGAAGGATCGTTGTGCGGTTTTCGTTCAGCACAACTAAGACTACCCATTTAAATTTCAAAATCAAAAACAATTTCCATTTTTAATTTAATTATCAATTAACTTATTGATAACAATCATAATAAAAATTAATCACACCGTGAGGTGCGTTTCGGAAATAAAAAAAGCACCCGAAGGTGCCTGATTCAACATGCTGAAACGCTTAAGGATCGTTTGCTACAGAAGATTAATCCAGCGTTGGATTCATGTGGCGCAGATCGTATGGCGTGATCTGGTAGACGTAATAGTTGAGCCAGTTAATAAACAGCAAATTGCCATGGCTACGCCAGCTTGCCCGAGGTTTGTTTTGTGGGTCATCTTGCGGGAAATAGTTGTACGGAACGTCCGGGGTCAACCCCGCTTCGGCGTCACGAAAATATTCACCGGCCAGCGTATCGGCGTCATATTCCGGATGACCCGTCACGAACGCAATACGTTTATCTTTACTGGCAAACAGGTAGGCATCGCCCTCTTCCGTCTCGGCAAAAATCTCAAGATCGGTGTAATCCCTGATCAACGCAGCAGGGAAATCAGCATAGCGTGAGTGCGGTGCAAGGAAGGCATCATCAAAACCACGTGTCAGCAGGGCATGGGGATGAAGGATGTGGTGTTCGTATACACCTGAAAGCTTGTCGTTGCGGGTTTGCTTGGGGATGCCATAGAGGATATTCAGTGCGGCCTGCACCGCCCAACAGACAAACAATGTTGATGTGACGTGGTCTTTCGCCCACTCTAGTACCTGTTTGATCTGCGGCCAGTAGGCCACATCGTTAAACTCAACCAGGCCTAACGGTGCCCCGGTGACGATCAGTCCATCAAAGTTCTGATCGCAAATATCCTCGAAATTACAGTAAAAGTTATTCAGATGCTCCGTCGGCGTATTGCGCGACTCGCGGGCATCAATGCGTAATAGCTGAACGTCCACCTGCAGCGGTGAGTTCGACAATAACCGGAGAAACTGGTTTTCCGTTTCGATCTTCTTCGGCATCAAGTTGAGGATAAGCACCTTCAGAGGACGAATTTCCTGACCGGATGCGCGGGATGTCGTCATGACAAAGACGTTTTCCTCACGCAAGAAATTGACGGCGGGTAGCTCGTCCAGCACGCGAATTGGCATAACCTGATAACCTCACAACATACGTTTAAACGTTTAGACATCCAGATAGCTGACAATAACCAGGAATCGTGTGAATGTCGAGCCTGCATGCTCAAGGTGAGAAAGTTTCACGACTCACTCGCTGTAGAATAGTGCAGTAAGAGTCAAAAGGAGAATGCTTTGTCGTTCACGGGCAGGGTAAAGGACATTTTACGCGGACAGAAGAGAGGCTTTCGCTGGACAGATACGGCGCTGACGCGGCTATCCACCCGCTTTCACATACAACAGACGCAAAAAAGCCCATCCGTCAGGATGGGCTTCTTCACTTGTTTGATGCCTGGCAGTTTATGGCGGGCGTCCTGCCCGCCACCCTGCGGGCCGTTGCTTCGCAACGTTCAAATCCGCTCCTGGCAGATTTGTCCTACTCAGGAGAGCACTCACCGACAGACAACAGATAAAACAAAAGGCCCAGTCTTTCGACTGAGCCTTTTGTTTCTGTTTGATGCCTGGCAGTTCCCTACTCTCGCATGGGGAGACCCCACACTACCATCGGCGCTACGGCGTTTCACTTCTGAGTTCGGCATGGGGTCAGGTGGGACCACCGCGCTACAGCCGCCAGGCAAATTCTGTTATCAGACCGCTTTTGCGTTCTGATTTTATCTGTATCAAGCTGAATTTGATGTCTTTCTTTCGCCAAAACATCTTTGGCGTTGTAAGGTTAAGCCTCACGGTTCATTAGTATCGGTTAGCTCAATGTATCGCTACACTTACACACCCGACCTATCAACGTCGTAGTCTTCAACGTTCCTTCAGGACTCTCAAGGAGTCAGGGAGAACTCATCTCGGGGCAAGTTTCGTGCTTAGATGCTTTCAGCACTTATCTCTTCCGCATTTAGCTACCGGGCAATGCCATTGGCATGACAACCCGAACACCAGTGATGCGTCCACTCCGGTCCTCTCGTACTAGGAGCAGCCCCCCTCAATTCTCCAGCGCCCACGGCAGATAGGGACCGAACTGTCTCACGACGTTCTAAACCCAGCTCGCGTACCACTTTAAATGGCGAACAGCCATACCCTTGGGACCTACTTCAGCCCCAGGATGTGATGAGCCGACATCGAGGTGCCAAACACCGCCGTCGATATGAACTCTTGGGCGGTATCAGCCTGTTATCCCCGGAGTACCTTTTATCCGTTGAGCGATGGCCCTTCCATTCAGAACCACCGGATCACTAAGACCTGCTTTCGCACCTGCTCGAGCCGTCACTCTCGCAGTCAAGCTAGCTTATGCCTTTGCACTAACCTCCTGATGTCCGACCAGGATTAGCTAACCTTCGTGCTCCTCCGTTACTCTTTAGGAGGAGACCGCCCCAGTCAAACTACCCACCAGACACTGTCCGCAACCCGGATCACGGGTCTACGTTAGAACACCAGCCATTAAAGGGTGGTATTTCAAGGTTGGCTCCATGCAGACTGGCGTCCACACTTCAAAGCCTCCCACCTATCCTACACATCAAGGACCAGTGTTCAGTGTCAAGCTATAGTAAAGGTTCACGGGGTCTTTCCGTCTTGCCGCGGGTACACTGCATCTTCACAGCGAGTTCAATTTCACTGAGTCTCGGGTGGAGACAGCCTGGCCATCATTACGCCATTCGTGCAGGTCGGAACTTACCCGACAAGGAATTTCGCTACCTTAGGACCGTTATAGTTACGGCCGCCGTTTACCGGGGCTTCGATCAAGAGCTTCTCCTTACGGATAACCCCATCAATTAACCTTCCGGCACCGGGCAGGCGTCACACCGTATACGTCCACTTTCGTGTTTGCACAGTGCTGTGTTTTTAATAAACAGTTGCAGCCAGCTGGTATCTTCGACTGATTTCAGCTCCACGAGCAAGTCGCTTCACCTACCATCAGCGTGCCTTCTCCCGAAGTTACGGCACCATTTTGCCTAGTTCCTTCACCCGAGTTCTCTCAAGCGCCTTGGTATTCTCTACCTGACCACCTGTGTCGGTTTGGGGTACGATTTGATGTTACCTGATGCTTAGAGGCTTTTCCTGGAAGCAGGGCATTTGTTACTTCAGCACCGTAGTGCCTCGTCATCACACCTCAGCGTTATACAGAAGTCCGGATTTACCTAAACTTCCCGCCTACATGCTTAAACCGGGACAACCGTCGCCCGGCTAACATAGCCTTCTCCGTCCCCCCTTCGCAGTAACACCAAGTACAGGAATATTAACCTGTTTCCCATCGACTACGCCTTTCGGCCTCGCCTTAGGGGTCGACTCACCCTGCCCCGATTAACGTTGGACAGGAACCCTTGGTCTTCCGGCGTGCGGGTTTTTCACCCGCATTATCGTTACTTATGTCAGCATTCGCACTTCTGATACCTCCAGCACCCCTCACAGGACACCTTCAACGGCTTACAGAACGCTCCCCTACCCAACAACACATAGTGTCGCTGCCGCAGCTTCGGTGCACAGTTTAGCCCCGTTACATCTTCCGCGCAGGCCGACTCGACCAGTGAGCTATTACGCTTTCTTTAAATGATGGCTGCTTCTAAGCCAACATCCTGGCTGTCTGTGCCTTCCCACATCGTTTCCCACTTAACTGTGACTTTGGGACCTTAGCTGGCGGTCTGGGTTGTTTCCCTCTTCACGACGGACGTTAGCACCCGCCGTGTGTCTCCCGTGATAACATTCTTCGGTATTCGTAGTTTGCATCGGGTTGGTAAGTCGGGATGACCCCCTAGCCGAAACAGTGCTCTACCCCCGAAGATGAGTTCACGAGGCGCTACCTAAATAGCTTTCGGGGAGAACCAGCTATCTCCCGGTTTGATTGGCCTTTCACCCCCAGCCACAAGTCATCCGCTAATTTTTCAACATTAGTCGGTTCGGTCCTCCAGTTAGTGTTACCCAACCTTCAACCTGCCCATGGCTAGATCACCGGGTTTCGGGTCTATACCCTGCAACTTAACGCCCAGTTAAGACTCGGTTTCCCTTCGGCTCCCCTATACGGTTAACCTTGCTACAGAATATAAGTCGCTGACCCATTATACAAAAGGTACGCAGTCACCCTGATAAATCAAGGCTCCCACTGCTTGTACGTACACGGTTTCAGGTTCTTTTTCACTCCCCTCGCCGGGGTTCTTTTCGCCTTTCCCTCACGGTACTGGTTCACTATCGGTCAGTCAGGAGTATTTAGCCTTGGAGGATGGTCCCCCCATATTCAGACAGGATACCACGTGTCCCGCCCTACTCTTCGAGTTCACAACACATGCGATTTTGTGTACGGGACTATCACCCTGTACCGTCGGACTTTCCAGACCGTTCCACTACCACACATGCTGATTCAGACTCTGGGCTGCTCCCCGTTCGCTCGCCGCTACTGGGGGAATCTCGGTTGATTTCTTTTCCTCGGGGTACTTAGATGTTTCAGTTCCCCCGGTTCGCTTCGTTAAGCTATGTATTCACTTAACGATAGTGTGTCGAAACACACTGGGTTTCCCCATTCGGAAATCGCCGGCTATAACGGTTCATATCACCTTACCGACGCTTATCGCAGATTAGCACGTCCTTCATCGCCTCTGACTGCCAGGGCATCCACCGTGTACGCTTAGTCGCTTAACCTCACAACCCGAAGATGTTTCGTAAAACACATCGTGTTGCGAAAATTTGAGAGACTCGAACACACCGCTTATCTGTTCTTATTACGGAGAACAGACACAGTGTGTCGTTTCAATTTTCAGCTTGATCCAGATTTTTAAAGAGCAAAACTTCTTAATGCACTCGGAAGTACATTCAGAAGTTCATCATTCATCAGACAATCTGTGTGAGCACTACAAAGAACGTTTCTTTAAGGTAAGGAGGTGATCCAACCGCAGGTTCCCCTACGGTTACCTTGTTACGACTTCACCCCAGTCATGAATCACAAAGTGGTAAGCGCCCTCCCGAAGGTTAAGCTACCTACTTCTTTTGCAACCCACTCCCATGGTGTGACGGGCGGTGTGTACAAGGCCCGGGAACGTATTCACCGTAGCATTCTGATCTACGATTACTAGCGATTCCGACTTCATGGAGTCGAGTTGCAGACTCCAATCCGGACTACGACATACTTTATGAGGTCCGCTTGCTCTCGCGAGGTCGCTTCTCTTTGTATATGCCATTGTAGCACGTGTGTAGCCCTACTCGTAAGGGCCATGATGACTTGACGTCATCCCCACCTTCCTCCAGTTTATCACTGGCAGTCTCCTTTGAGTTCCCGGCCGAACCGCTGGCAACAAAGGATAAGGGTTGCGCTCGTTGCGGGACTTAACCCAACATTTCACAACACGAGCTGACGACAGCCATGCAGCACCTGTCTCACGGTTCCCGAAGGCACTAAAGCATCTCTGCTAAATTCCGTGGATGTCAAGAGTAGGTAAGGTTCTTCGCGTTGCATCGAATTAAACCACATGCTCCACCGCTTGTGCGGGCCCCCGTCAATTCATTTGAGTTTTAACCTTGCGGCCGTACTCCCCAGGCGGTCGACTTAACGCGTTAGCTCCGGAAGCCACTCCTCAAGGGAACAACCTCCAAGTCGACATCGTTTACGGCGTGGACTACCAGGGTATCTAATCCTGTTTGCTCCCCACGCTTTCGCACCTGAGCGTCAGTCTTTGTCCAGGGGGCCGCCTTCGCCACCGGTATTCCTCCAGATCTCTACGCATTTCACCGCTACACCTGGAATTCTACCCCCCTCTACAAGACTCTAGCCTGCCAGTTTCGGATGCAGTTCCCAGGTTGAGCCCGGGGATTTCACATCCGACTTGACAGACCGCCTGCGTGCGCTTTACGCCCAGTAATTCCGATTAACGCTTGCACCCTCCGTATTACCGCGGCTGCTGGCACGGAGTTAGCCGGTGCTTCTTCTGCGAGTAACGTCAATGAATGCGGTTATTAACCACATCCCCTTCCTCCTCGCTGAAAGTACTTTACAACCCGAAGGCCTTCTTCATACACGCGGCATGGCTGCATCAGGCTTGCGCCCATTGTGCAATATTCCCCACTGCTGCCTCCCGTAGGAGTCTGGACCGTGTCTCAGTTCCAGTGTGGCTGGTCATCCTCTCAGACCAGCTAGGGATCGTCGCCTAGGTGAGCCGTTACCCCACCTACTAGCTAATCCCATCTGGGCACATCCGATGGCAAGAGGCCCGAAGGTCCCCCTCTTTGGTCTTGCGACGTTATGCGGTATTAGCTACCGTTTCCAGTAGTTATCCCCCTCCATCGGGCAGTTTCCCAGACATTACTCACCCGTCCGCCACTCGTCACCCAAGGAGCAAGCTCCTCTGTGCTACCGTTCGACTTGCATGTGTTAGGCCTGCCGCCAGCGTTCAATCTGAGCCATGATCAAACTCTTCAATTTAAGTTTGATGCTCGTGAATTAAACTTCGTAATGAATTACGTATGTTCACTCAGAGACTTGGTATTCATTTTTCGTCTTGCGACGTTAAGAATCCGTATCTTCGAGTGCCCACACAGATTGTCTGATAAATTGTTAAAGAGCAGTGCAACACGGCTTTCGCTCACTGTTGCGAGGTGGCGTATATTACGCTTTCCTCTTTCAGAGTCAACCGTTTATTTTCAGGTTTTTCTCTTCAACCGAACCGGCTGTTTGTGTGAAGTGATTCACATCCGCCGTGTCGATGGAGGCGCATTATAGGGAGTTCTCTGGCGCCCGCAACCCTTAAATTACAGAAAAATGACTGACTGCTGCATTCCACAGCAAAACCCCGCCTTATACCTATTTGCACACAGAGTTATCCACAAACATCCCCATCATTTCGGCGATCCTGTCTACCTATATACGGTTTTAAGCTCTCGAAATAAGGGTCAACATTGAAAAAGAAAAATTCGCGAGCGTTGCGCAAACGTTTTCGTTACAATGCTGCGGCAAAACAAGGATGCCCCGTAAGGGGCGTTAGCTGAGTTTTTACGCAAAAACTCAGCTAACGCTCTCTGTTATAGTCAAATCCAGGGGATTTACCATGCAACAACGTCGTCCAGTCCGCCGCGCTCTGCTCAGTGTTTCTGACAAAGCAGGTATTATCGAATTCGCTCAGGCACTTTCCGCACGCGGTGTGGAGCTGCTGTCTACAGGTGGCACTGCGCGCCTGTTAGCAGAGAAAGGTCTGCCAGTGACCGAAGTTTCCGATTACACCGGTTTCCCGGAAATGATGGATGGACGCGTGAAGACCCTGCATCCAAAAGTACACGGCGGCATTCTTGGCCGTCGCGGTCAGGATGACGGAATAATGGAACAACACGGTATCGCCCCTATCGATATGGTGGTTGTTAACCTGTACCCGTTCGCCGAGACCGTGGCTCGCGTTGGCTGCTCGCTGGAAGATGCGGTAGAGAATATCGATATCGGCGGCCCAACCATGGTGCGCTCGGCCGCCAAGAACCATAAAGATGTGGCTATCGTGGTAAAGAGCAATGACTACGACGCCATTATTAAAGAGATGGATGCCAACGAAGGTTCTCTGACCCTCGACACCCGTTTCGATCTCGCCATTAAAGCATTCGAACACACCGCCGCCTACGACAGCATGATTGCCAACTACTTCGGCAGCATGGTCCCGGCCTATCACGGTGAAAGCAAAGACGCTGCAGGTCGCTTCCCGCGAACCCTGAACCTGAACTTCATTAAGAAGCAGGATATGCGCTACGGCGAAAACAGCCACCAGCAGGCGGCCTTCTATATAGAAGAGAATGTTAAAGAGGCGTCCGTTGCCACCGCAACGCAGGTCCAGGGCAAAGCGCTCTCTTATAACAACATCGCCGATACCGATGCCGCACTCGAGTGCGTGAAAGAGTTCAACGAGCCAGCCTGCGTTATCGTTAAGCACGCCAACCCGTGCGGCGTGGCAGTCAGCTCCTCTATTCTTGATGCCTATGACCGCGCGTACAAAACCGACCCAACCTCCGCGTTCGGCGGCATCATCGCTTTTAACCGCGAACTGGATGCTGAAACGGCACAGGCCATTATCTCCCGCCAGTTTGTTGAAGTGATCATCGCCCCGTCAGCAACTGAAGAAGCGCTGAAGATTACGGCGGCTAAGCAGAACGTTCGCGTCCTGACCTGCGGTCAGTGGGCTGAGCGTGTTGCGGGCCTGGATTTCAAACGCGTGAACGGCGGACTGCTGGTTCAGGATCGTGACCTGGGTATGGTCACCGAGGGTGAACTGCGCGTAGTGTCCAAACGTCAACCTACTGAGCAGGAACTGCGTGATGCGCTGTTCTGCTGGAAAGTCGCGAAGTTCGTGAAATCCAACGCCATTGTCTACGCCAAAGAGAACATGACCATCGGCATAGGCGCAGGCCAGATGAGCCGCGTTTATTCCGCGAAGATCGCCGGGATTAAAGCCGCCGACGAAGGTCTGGAAGTCAAAGGTTCGGCAATGGCGTCTGACGCCTTCTTCCCGTTCCGCGACGGGATTGATGCCGCAGCAGCCGTTGGCGTGAGCTGTGTTATCCAGCCAGGCGGCTCCATTCGTGATGACGAGGTGATTGCCGCTGCCGACGAACACGGTATTGCGATGATCTTTACCGACATGCGCCACTTCCGCCATTAATCCACGGAGCAGACGATGAAAGTATTAGTTATTGGCAACGGCGGGCGCGAACACGCGCTGGCCTGGAAAGCAGCCCAGTCACCGCAGGTTTCAACCGTTTATGTCGCACCGGGCAATGCGGGTACCGCACTGGAACCGACGCTGCAAAACGTGGCTATCGGTGTAACCGACATTCCGGCACTGCTGAGCTTTGCCCAGAGCGAGAAGATCGATCTCACTATCGTTGGTCCGGAAGCGCCGCTGGTGATTGGCGTGGTCGATGCCTTCCGTGCCGCCGGTCTGAAAATCTTCGGCCCAACCGAAGGTGCTGCGCAGTTGGAAGGTTCTAAAGCGTTCACCAAAGATTTCCTCGCGCGCCATAATATTCCCACGGCGGAATACCAGAACTTCACTGAAGTGGAGCCCGCGCTGGCCTATCTGCGTGAGAAAGGCGCGCCGATCGTCATTAAAGCCGACGGCCTGGCTGCCGGTAAAGGCGTTATCGTGGCAATGACGCTTGAAGAAGCTGAAGCCGCCGTGCACGACATGCTGGCAGGCAACGCGTTTGGCGACGCGGGCCACCGCATTGTGATCGAGGAGTTCCTCGACGGCGAAGAGGCAAGCTTTATCGTGATGGTCGACGGCGAGCATGTCCTGCCGATGGCTACCAGTCAGGACCACAAACGTGTGGGCAATGGCGATACCGGTCCGAACACCGGCGGGATGGGTGCATACTCTCCAGCGCCTGTTGTAACTGATGACGTTCACCAGCGCACCATGGAACGCATCATCTGGCCAACCGTAAAAGGCATGGCGGCAGAAGGTAACACCTACACCGGTTTCCTGTACGCAGGCCTGATGATCGACAAACAGGGCAACCCGAAGGTTATCGAGTTTAACTGCCGCTTCGGCGACCCGGAAACCCAGCCGATCATGCTGCGCATGAAGTCGGACCTGGTGGATCTGTGTCTCGCCGCCTGCGACGGTAAGCTGGACGAAAAAACCTCCGAGTGGGACGAGCGCGCCTCGCTGGGCGTGGTAATCGCCGCCGGGGGTTATCCGGGCGACTACCGTACCGGAGACGCGATCCACGGCCTGCCGCTGGAAGAAGCCGCTGACGGCAAAGTGTTCCACGCCGGCACGAAACTCGCCGCCGACGACACGGTATTGACCAATGGGGGCCGCGTCCTGTGCGCAACCGCACTGGGTCATACCGTTGCAGAAGCGCAGAAGCGCGCTTACGCGTTAATGGCCGACATCCGCTGGGAAGGCAGCTTTAGCCGTAACGATATCGGCTGGCGCGCCATCGAACGCGAGCAGCGCTAACGCGAAATTTTCGCCAATAGCGTTTTGCGCGTGATGCCTAACTGACGGGCGGCTTCAGTTTTGTTGCCGCCCGTTTTTTCCAGTGCTGCCAGAATCACCTCTTTTTCAACATCCACCAGCGGTTGGATCTCCGGACTGTTCTCTGCTTTTATTGGCGTCGCGGCAATCGCCAACGGCAGCTCGCGTTCAGAAATGTATTCTCCCGTCAGCAGAACCACCGCACGCTCAATCGCATTTTCCAGCTCACGAATGTTTCCCGGCCAGTCGTAATGGATCAGCAGATCCATTGCCTGCGGGGTAAAACCTTTCACCGCTTTGCGGTTACGCTCAGCAAAGCGCTGGAGAAAATGCCCGGCCAGCAGCGGAATATCTTCCCGGCGTTGACGTAATGCGGGCATCTCGATAGTGACGACGTTCAGGCGATAGTAGAGATCCTGGCGAAAACGTCCGGCGTTGACCTCTTGTGCTAGATCGCGATGGGTGGCGGCAATCAGCCGGACATCCACAGCAATAGTCTGATTACTGCCTACGCGCTGAACTTCACGCTCCTGAATTGCCCGCAGCAGGCGCACCTGCATCAGCGGCGAGATATCGCCAATCTCATCAAGAAACAGCGTACCGCCGTCGGCTTCCACAAAGCGCCCTTCCCGGCGTTTATCGGCACCGGTAAACGCGCCTTTTTCATGGCCGAACAGTTCAGATTCCAGCAGAGATTCATTCAGCGCCGCGCAGTTGAGCGTCACCAGTGGTTTATCACTGCGCGCACTGCTGGCGTGAAGCGCCCGGGCGACCAGTTCTTTGCCCGTTCCGGAGTCTCCGTGAATAAGCACCGTCGCATCCGACGGCGCAACCATCGCAATTTCGTTAAGCAGGTGCTGCATCGCCGGACTGTTGCCAATCATGCCAAACTGCGCTGCCGGGGCTGCTACGGGGTCGACGCCGGTCGCCCGGGTATGCGCCAGCGCCTTTTCCAGCGTGTGCTGCAGACTGTCAAAATCCAGTGGTTTGATTAAGTAATCCAGCGCCCCGGTTTTTAACGCTTCCACCGCGGTCTCCACGCTAGAAAAAGCGGTCATAATCAAGACCGGAATCGCCGGATTCAGGGCTTTGATCTCTTTCAGCGTTTCAATGCCGTCCATCTCCGCCATACGCACATCGCACAATACCAGATCAAAGACGTGTTCACGCACCTGCGCCAGCGCCTCTCGTCCGCTATAGGCAAGCGCAACGTCATAGCCCCAGCCACGCAGCAGCGCTTGTAGAATAGTGCAGTGGCTGACGTCATCGTCCACAACCAGAATATCGATTTTTCCGTGTGTCATCCTTGTCAATCCTGTGGTTTCGCATTGATCGGCAGCCAGAGAGTAAAGACGGTGCCTCTACCCTCCACGCTGGTCACCTGAATGGTTCCGCCGTGCTGCTCAATGATGTTTTGCACCACCGCCAGTCCCAGCCCGGTACCGTCTGCCTTCGTCGTAAAGTAAGGAGTAAAAATAGCCTCCAGCTGGTCGGGCGCAATTCCCTTTCCGCTGTCGGTAACCCTAATTTTAACCCGATCGGCGCCACTTTCACTCGCTGAAACCGTAACCGTCCCCTGATGCCCGATAGCATGAATGGCGTTGAGGTATAAATTCAGCAGGACCTGCGTGAGTCGGTCGGGATCGGCTTGAATAGCGGGTAACGCAGCATTCGGCGTAAACTGCAGTTGAATTTCCCGGCTCTGAGCATCCTGGCTAACCAAATGCAGCGAGTGGGTGATGACTTCATTAAGATCGACCCGCTGCAGCGTCAGGTGCGCGGGCTTCACCAGCTCCAGCAATTCACTCACCACCCGATTTAAGCGATCGGCCTCTTTCGCCATCACCTGCGCCAGTTCATGCGACTCTCCCCCCGCCGGAGTGCGTTCGGCAAAATATTTCGCTAACCCCTTGATGGATGACAGTGGATTACGGATTTCATGCGCGACTCCCGCCGCCAGATGTCCGAGCGCCATCAGCTTTTCTTTGCGCTTCATCGCGTCCTGTAGCTCTTTATAAGAACGCTGATAGCGTTGGTACCAGAAAAACGTCAGCACGGTAGCCAGCAGCACCGCCGCCAGAGCAGACAGAACGATCAGCGTATTACGCCACTCTCTGGCCTGAGTCGCGGCCAGGTCGCTGGCATCAAAAGCGATAAAGATGGTTTGCGTGGGCGTATTCGCATGATCGTCATTACCGGAGCAGCGTGCCATACCGTGCCTCCCGGCCCCATACAACGGCTGGAACTGGCGATAAATTTCCAGGGCTGGTATTTGATCATGCCCATCGGGCGATGAGTCGATATTCCGCCAGCGTTCTTGTTCCCCTGGATTTAACTGACGCAGGACATCCGGCGAGTAGAGGGATTTACCAACCATAGAGGAATCACTGTGGGTGATAATCACGCCATGCTCATCGACAACGGCAAACCAGAGTACGCCCGGCTGTACCGCCATTTGCTCCAGCAGCGTTTGTTGCTGCGCATGATGCATACGCATTCCCATACCCACACGCGTGCCGGACTCAAGGGCGCGGATCAGCACGCTTCCCTTTTCCAGTAACGTTTGTCGAGCGGCATCACTTTCCCGGCCGTAGTCCCGAATGGTCATGATGGAAAACCACCCCACCAAAATCAGGATCGCCGCCGGTAATAACCGGCTCAGCCACTTTGCTGCCGTATCCTTATCAAGACGCATACGTTCTCCCTTTCCCGCCGTTCCTTTCTTCATTTCAGGTATACAGCAGAAATCATGCCATCTTTTCATCCTGATAACCCTGTTCTCAGGCACAAACCCTCACTACGGGTGGGTAAAAATGACCCACCGGGCTGTTCTGGCGAGTCATTTTTACTCGCTTACGCCCGGACGGCAGCCGCGCGATCCCCGCAGCACAAGGACGTCCAGGTTGGCACGGAAGATGCAAAAGAGAAAGTAAGCTAACCAACAGGAGAACGAACGATGAAACGGAATAATAAACTGGCGCTAATGGTCCTCTCGCTGATGGCTCTGGGTTCCACCCCGGCGCTGGCGCAGCATCACTGGGGCAATGGTGAGGGAATGTGGCAACAGGGTGGTACGCCAATGACCACCGAGCAGCAGGCCGCAGCCCAGAAAATCGCTGATGATTACTACACGCAGACCCGCGCATTGCGCCAGCAGTTGACGTCCAAACGTTATGAGTACAACGCGTTGCTCACCGCCAGCCCGCTGGACAGCGCAAAAATTAATGCCGTCGCAAAAGAGATAGAATCTCTGAATCAAGCGCTGGATGAGCAACGGGTGAAACGGGATGTCGCCATGGCGGAGGCGGGTGTGCCTCGCGGTGCCGGCATGGGTTGCGGTGGCGGCAGTTACCATCGTGGCGGGGGTCATATGGGTATGGGCCACTGGTAAAGAACTTAATGCCTGATGGCGCTACGCTAATCAGGCCTACAGATGGATACCGTAAGCCGGATAAGACGCTTTCGCGTCGCCATCCGGCGTTAAAATGTTTTATCTTTTGGCTGCCAACGACAGAAATCAGAATTCGCGACCAGCAACAGCTGAGATCCCTCAGGCGCTTCCAGCCATGCCACGCTCACGTCGACCGACGAGCGGCTCTGGCGGCGCTCGATATGGTTTATCGCCCATGAATCTAAATCAGGTTTGATCGTCTCGCCTTCACACGTAGTGACCGTGCGTTCGGCGGCATGCCAACGCCCCTGCCGTAATACCACACGCCCCTGGCGCAGCGCATCGCTGGTCTGACGGGTTTGATCGGCACGGTAGCGGTAGAGCGCAATTTGATCGCTGGAAAGCTGCTGCTTTTGTCCATCGACTTCACGCTGCATAAAACTCAGTTCACCCCGATCGTCGAAACGGATGCGAACATGCTCCGGCGGTTGGCTGTATACGTTGAGTTCTATCAGAGAGAGGGTGTCACCCTGCCAGCGGTACTCACTGGTGGTTGTGTCGCCGCTTCGCCACGGACTAAAAACGGAGAGCAGATGCACATCATCGTTGGAATCTTTACGCCAAACGCGTACCGCTCCGTGATCGCCAACATAACCGCTGGCCGTGAACGGAGGAAGCTCAGAGTGGCGACTGCAGGCAGACAGCAACAGAACACCTGAAAGCCAAAGCGTATGACGCCAGATGGACAAAAGGGGCGAAACCGCCCCCTCGTTAAAACTGTTCACTGCCACGCGAATTACTTAACCGCGTCTTTCAGTGCTTTACCAGAAACAAATGCCGGTACGTTAGCTGCGGCGATTTTGATTTCTTGACCGGTCTGCGGGTTGCGGCCAGTACGCTCAGCGCGGTGGTTCACTTTGAAGGTACCGAAACCAACCAGTTGTACAGCATCGCCTTCTTTCAGAGACTCAGTAATAGCAGCCAGAGTGGATTCCAGAGCAGCTTTAGCCTGTGTTTTGGACAGTTCTGCTTTGTCTGCAATTACATCAATCAGTTGAGTCTTGTTCATAAGTTATCCTTACAATGTGTTTATCGCTTGCTAAGCATCGAGTGCGACGGAAATGCCAGAAAAGCACTCTCCTGCATACACGCACCGATAGCCACTTTTCTTCGCCCCCCAAATGTAGACCAGACGGGGGGCGGATGGGAAGCCTTCAGGCACGACAAATCAGGCGTTAAATCACGTTTTGTGGTGTCATTGCTGAAAAATTATACCAATATTGCTCTCGCCAGCCTCGCGCAGGTCTGCACGCAGCCCTTTTATCAGCTCAAGATCGCGTTCTTCGCAATCGGCTAAAAGTCGGAATATTTCCCACTGAATATCCCATTCTTGCTCAACGGCAGGGTTCTCTTTCAGCTCTTCATCGGTCATTTCGCGACCCGCTTGCGTCATTTCCAGCATCGCGACGCTGGTAATCGAAGCCTTACTGACTTCAATCGCGTGTTCCAGGGTTTCACCGCTCAGACGAGAATGCATGACTTCGCTCAGGGCAACACAGGCGTCAATCGCCGGATAAACGCCGTACAGATCGTAGTCGTCCGCGGACGGAATAGCCTCTTCAAACTTCTCCAGCTGGCTGTCAAAATTGATTTTCGCATCCTTGACGGTCAGCACTTCCCAGACTAAATCCAGGATTCGGCGGTAAATCTGCCCATCACCAAACTCCGTTTGCTTGCAGAACATGGCGTAGTTTGGGTACATGCGCTCACACAGGCAGGCCATAAAGGTGACGTGCTGCCAGCTTTCCAGCTTCTCCAGACGCAGATGAATCGGGTTTTGTAACATGATGAGTTCTCGAATACGGAAATTAGTCGCAGTTTACCCGATATGGGGCGTTTTTGCTGCAAGCCGCGTAAAAGCCGGGCGTTCCGATGCCACCGCATCCGCCCAGCGTGTCGGTTCCGGCAGGCGATAGCCGTTCATACAACGCTGCACCCACGCCAGCGCGCTATCCATGCCCACGCGATGTCCGGTAGAGATAAACAGTGGATTACAGCGTGCTTTGCTGCGCCAGACCCACGCCAGTTGCTCGCCTTTATCCAACAGTGGCGCTAGCGCCCCGGGTTCAGCAGATAAGGGGTCAAACTTGCCGCACAGCCGTTTTTTCGCCACGCCAATCGTCGGGACATCCACCAGCAGACCAAAATGGCTGGCAACGCCAAGACGACGCGGGTGGGAAATACCGTGACCATCAACGAACACTAAGTCAGGCTTCTGCGATAATTGTTCCCAGGCAGCCAGCAGCGCAGGATATTCGCGAAAAGAGAGAAAACCGGGGATATACGGCATGGTGGTGGCGATACGCGCCACCTTATATTCAACCAGCTCAAGAGAAGGATACTTCAGTAGCACGATGGCGGCTCGCGTCACCTCTCCGCCCTGCTCAAACCCGACATCTGCCCCAGCGATCAGATCCGGCGGATCGCTTTTAAAGCGATCTTCACGGATCACCGCAGAGGCCAGTTCAAGCTGTTGGGTGCGTAGCGACGCGAGATCCATCGTGACTCCTTAGCGGTGGTACTGCTCAGACAAGCGATGTACCGCCTCCACAAACACCCCGGCATGTTCCGGCGGCACGTCCTGGTGGATACCGTGGCCCAGGTTAAAGACGTGGCCTTCCCCTTGACCGAAGCCCGCCAGTATCGTGGCGACTTCTTCTTCGATACGCGGTGCCGGTGCGTAGAGCATGGACGGGTCCATATTGCCCTGTAACGCCACTTTATGACCGACACGACGACGCGCATCGGCAATATCTGTCGTCCAGTCGAGACCCAGCGCATCACATCCAGTTTCCGCCATCGCTTCCAGCCACTGTCCGCCGCCTTTAGTAAACAAGGTGACCGGCACGCGGCGGCCGTCGTTTTCACGCAGCAGGCCATCGACAATTTTGTGCATGTAATAGAGAGAGAACTGCTGATAGTCGCGACCGGTCAGCACGCCGCCCCAGGTATCGAAAATCATCACCGACTGCGCGCCGGCTTTGATCTGCGCATTCAGGTATAGCGTGACGCTTTTCGCCAGCTTATCGAGCAGCAGATGCAGCGACGTTGGATCGGCGTACATCATCTTTTTAATCACGGTGAAGGCTTTGCTGCTGCCGCCTTCCACCATGTAAGTCGCCAGCGTCCACGGACTGCCGGAGAAGCCGATCAGCGGCACGTCGCCCTTCAGCTCGCGGCGAATAGTACGTACCGCGTTCATCACGTAGCCCAGTTCCCCTTCCGGGTCCGGGATCGGCAGCTTATCCACATCGGCCTTACAGGTGATGGGAGAGGTAAAGCGTGGGCCTTCGCCAGCTTCAAAGTACAGCCCAAGTCCCATCGCATCCGGGATGGTCAAAATGTCCGAAAAGAGGATCGCCGCATCAAGTTTATACCTGCGCAGCGGTTGTAGCGTCACTTCGCAGGCCAGCTCGGCGTTTTTGCACAGCGCCATGAAATCGCCCGCTTGCGCACGAGTGGCTTTGTACTCCGGCAAATAGCGGCCCGCCTGGCGCATCATCCATACCGGAGTAACATCAACGGGCTGGCGCAGCAGCGCACGCAGGTAACGATCGTTCTTCAGTTCGGTCATTTTTATCTTCCTTTTAGCGTCAGGCCGTCAGTGTATCATTACTCGTTCTTTACTCGTACTCAGCCCGACACATCGCCACAGTATCTTCGATCAGTCGACGTGCGACGGTACCCGGCGGGGGAAGTAGCGGTAAGTCATCGTAGCGATACCAGTTCGCTTCCAGCAGTTCTTTCGGGTCGATGACGATCTCCCCGCTATCATATTCCGCCATAAACGCGGTCATCAAAGACTGCGGAAACGGCCAGGGCTGGGAGGTAACGTAGCGCAGGTTTTTCACCTTAATGCCGCTTTCTTCCATCACTTCTCGCGCTACCGCTTGTTCTAACGTCTCCCCCACTTCAACAAAACCGGCCAGCACGGTATGCACGCCGTTGCGGTGGCGAACATGCTGAGCCAGCAGCAGGGAGTCTTCACGACGGATGGCGACAATAATGCAGGGGGCAATTTGCGGATAATAACGTTCACGGCAGTGGCTACACAGCATTGCCCATTCGGTTTTGCTTGGGTGCATCGGATGGCCACAATAACCGCAGAATTTATGCGAACGGAAAAACTCGGCCAACTGCACGCCGCGTC
This sequence comes from Citrobacter freundii, assembly GCF_029717145.1. Classification (NCBI taxonomy): domain Bacteria; kingdom Pseudomonadati; phylum Pseudomonadota; class Gammaproteobacteria; order Enterobacterales; family Enterobacteriaceae; genus Citrobacter; species Citrobacter freundii. The sequence continues at coordinate 4,379,515 of NZ_CP099222.1, forward strand.
CGACCAGTTGAAACAGTCCTACATCCTGATCGAGGATCTGGCGCACTGAGCCCATATCGTGGCGACGCTGCTGCTGCACCAGCCAGACGGTTTCACCTTCCCACTCGCCTATCGGTAACGCGCGCTGGCCCAGCAGATCAAAACCAGCCGCGTCACCATGTGGCAGCTCTCCGTGAGGCAACCACAATTTTTGTTCATGACTGACAATCCACCAGCCGCTGTCTAATTTTTCAATAATACGATCCATATCTCTTGCGCAACCTTTGCTTCACAGGCATGTTGTTTACATTATTTTTACATTTATCGGTGAGCCGTTTTTCAACACCACCTTGCGGAGTCAATCATGCTAAACCAGCTGGAAAGCCTGACGGAACACGTCGGAGGAAGTAATAAACTGGTTGATCGCTGGCTACATGTACGTAAGCACCTGCTCGTGGCTTACTACAATCTGGTTGGCATTAAGCCTGGCAAAGAATCGTACATGCGGCTCAATGAAAAAGCGCTGGATGATTTTTGTCAGAGCCTGGTCGACTACCTCTCCACCGGACACTTCAGTATTTATGAACGTATTCTGCATAAATTGGAAGGGAACGGGCAGCTTTTAAAAGCCACAAAAATTTGGCCTCTTCTGGAAGCCAATACACAACAGATTATGGACGACTATGATTCCAGTCTGGAAAACGCCATTGACCACGATAATTTCCTTGAATTTCAACAGGCATTGTCGGATATCGGCGAGGCGCTGGAGGCCCGGTTTATGCTGGAAGATAAGTTGATTATGCTGGTGCTTGATGCGGTACACGACAGCGCAATGATCAAACGCCCTGCTTGAGATTTGCGCGAGTAACAGGTAGTTTACAACCATTCCTCCTCGCCAGAGGGGGAATTATCTTGTCGGAGTGCTTATTTTCCACATCAGCATGAGTGGAAAAGGCTGAGACCGTTAATTCGGGATCCGCGGAACCTGATCAGGCTAATACCTGCGAAGGGAACAAGAGTAAATCTACAGTTGTATCGCCCATGGGCGATCTTCCCTCTTGCTTCATCCGTCGTCTGACAAGCCATATCCTTACTTTTTTGGAATGAGCTATGTCTGCCACTACTAAACCATCCCGCCGCGAACAGCGCGCCCAGGCCCAACACTTTATCGACACCCTGGAAGGGACCGCCTTTCCTAACTCAAAACGCATCTATATTGCTGGTTCACAGCCAGATATCCGTATTCCTATGCGTGAAATCCAGCTCAGCCCGACGCTCATTGGCGGCAGTAAAGATACCCCGCAGTACGAAGAGAACGAAGCCGTGCCGGTATATGACACCTCTGGCCCGTATGGCGATCCTGATGTGGCAATTAACGTCCAGATGGGTCTGGCAAAACTGCGCCTGCCGTGGATATCCGCACGTAATGACAGCGAAGAGCTGGACGACCGTAGCTCCGCCTATACCAAAGAGCGCCTGGCCGATGATGGCCTGGACGAGCTGCGTTTCAACGGCTTGCTGACGCCTAAGCGCGCCAAAACCGGCCGCTGCGTGACCCAGTTGCACTACGCGCGCCAGGGCATCGTCACTCCGGAGATGGAGTTTATCGCTATCCGCGAAAATATGGGCCGCGAGCGCATTCGCAGTGAAGTGCTGCGCCACCAGCATCCAGGCATGAGCTTTGGCGCCAGCCTGCCGGAAAATATCACGGCGGAATTCGTCCGTGATGAAGTCGCTGCCGGGCGCGCCATCATCCCCGCCAACATCAACCACCCGGAATCAGAGCCGATGATCATCGGACGTAATTTCCTGGTGAAGGTCAATGCCAACATCGGTAACTCAGCGGTCACTTCCTCCATCGAAGAAGAAGTGGAAAAGCTGGTGTGGTCCACGCGCTGGGGGGCGGATACGGTGATGGACCTGTCCACCGGTCGCTATATTCACGAAACCCGTGAATGGATCCTGCGAAACAGCCCGGTGCCGATCGGCACCGTACCGATCTACCAGGCACTGGAGAAGGTCAACGGGATCGCCGAAGATCTCACCTGGGAAGCGTTCCGCGATACGCTGCTGGAGCAGGCCGAGCAGGGCGTCGACTATTTCACTATCCACGCGGGTGTGCTGCTGCGCTATGTGCCGATGACCGCTAAACGCCTGACCGGGATTGTCTCGCGCGGCGGCTCCATCATGGCGAAATGGTGCCTCTCCCATCACAAAGAAAACTTCCTGTTCGAGCACTTCCGCGAAATCTGTGAAATCTGCGCCGCTTATGACGTTTCTCTGTCGCTGGGTGATGGTCTGCGTCCGGGCTCTATTCAGGATGCCAACGACGAGGCACAGTTCTCAGAGCTGCATACGCTGGGCGAGCTGACCAAAATTGCCTGGGAATATGACGTGCAGGTGATGATTGAAGGCCCTGGCCACGTACCGATGCAGATGATTAAGCGCAACATGACCGAAGAGCTGGAACACTGCCATGAAGCGCCGTTCTACACTTTAGGGCCATTAACGACTGATATCGCCCCAGGCTATGACCACTTCACCTCCGGTATTGGTGCGGCAATGATTGGCTGGTTTGGCTGCGCGATGCTGTGCTACGTCACGCCAAAAGAGCACCTCGGCCTGCCGAACAAAGAAGACGTGAAGCAGGGGTTGATTACCTACAAGATTGCCGCGCATGCCGCCGATTTAGCTAAAGGGCATCCGGGTGCGCAGATCCGCGATAACGCCATGTCAAAAGCGCGCTTCGAATTCCGCTGGGAAGACCAGTTTAATCTGGCGCTCGACCCGTTCACCGCCCGCGCCTACCACGATGAAACCCTGCCACAGGAGTCCGGCAAAGTCGCTCACTTCTGCTCAATGTGCGGGCCGAAATTCTGCTCGATGAAAATTAGCCAGGAAGTGCGCGACTACGCTGCCGCACAAACCATCGAAGTGGGGATGGCGGGTATGTCGGAGAACTTCCGCGCCAAAGGCGGTGATATCTACCTGAAAAAGGAGGAAGCCTGATGTATCAGCCTGAATTCCCAACGGTACCTTTCCGCCTCGGGCTGTACCCGGTGGTCGACAGCATTGCGTGGATTGAACGCCTGCTTGATGCAGGCGTACGTACTATCCAACTGCGAATCAAAGATAAACGCGATGAAGAGGTCGAAGCCGACGTAATTGCCGCTATTGAACTGGGGCGTCGCTACAATGCCCGTCTGTTTATCAATGACTACTGGCGACTGGCAATTAAACACCATGCTTACGGGGTACATCTGGGCCAGGAAGATCTTGAAACCACCGACCTGAAGGCGATTCAGGCCGCAGGGTTACGTCTTGGGGTATCCACCCACGATGATATGGAGATTGACGTGGCGCTGGCCGCGCGCCCCTCTTACATCGCACTGGGTCACGTCTTCCCGACACAAACCAAGCAGATGCCATCTGCCCCACAGGGATTGGTACAACTCGCCACGCATATCGAACGACTGGCTGACTACCCTACTGTCGCCATTGGCGGTATCAGCCTCGCGCGGGCACCGGCTGTGCTGGCGACCGGGGTGGGCAGCATTGCGGTGGTCAGCGCCATCACGCAGGCCGCTGACTGGCGAGGTGCCACGTCACAGCTGCTTTCAATTGCAGGAGCAGGCGATGAATGATCGCGATTTTATGCGCTATAGCCGCCAGATTTTACTCGGTGATATTGCGATAGAGGGCCAGCAGACACTGCTCAACAGCCACGTGCTGATTGTTGGCTTGGGCGGATTAGGCTCCCCTGCCGCGCTGTATCTGGCGGGTGCGGGAGTAGGCACATTGACGCTGGTGGACGACGACGACGTGCATCTGAGTAATCTTCAGCGCCAGATCCTGTTCACGACTGATGATATCGCCCGGTCAAAATCCCAGATGGCCCAACAGAGACTGACACGGCTCAACCCGGATATCGAACTGGTCGCGCTACAGCAGCGCCTGAAAGGCGATGCGCTCAGGCACGCGGTGGCGCGCGCTGACGTGGTGCTCGACTGCACCGACAATATGGCGACGCGTCAGGCGATCAATACCGCCTGCGTCGCTCTGAATACACCGCTTATCACTGCCAGCGCTGTTGGCTTTGGTGGCCAATTGATGGTGCTGACGCCGCCATGGGAACAGGGCTGCTACCGCTGTCTGTGGCCGGATGACATCGAGCCCGAACGCAACTGCCGTACCGCAGGCATTGTCGGTCCGGTCGTTGGCATCATGGGTACCCTGCAGGCGCTGGAAGCCATCAAACTTCTCAGCGGTATTGAAACCCTAAGCGGTGAATTACGCCTGTTCGATGGTAAAACCAGCCAGTGGCGTAGCCTGGCGTTACGCCGCGCCCGCGGTTGTCCGGTATGCGGAGGGCAACATGCAGATCCAATTCAATGATGAGCCAGTACAGTGTGCCGAGGGGCAAAATATCAGCGCGCTGCTGGCAGAGCTTAATCAGCTCAAGCCGGGGATAGCGCTGGCGCTGAATCAACAGATCCTGCCGCGCGAGCAGTGGGAACAGCAAATCGTGCAGGAAGGCGACCAGATCCTGCTTTTTCAGGTTATTGCAGGGGGTTGATATGCTACGTATTGCCGACAAAACGTTTGATTCACATCTGTTCACCGGCACGGGGAAATTTGCCTCATCGCAACTGATGGTCGACGCCATTCGCGCCTCCGGTAGCCAACTGGTGACATTGGCAATGAAGCGCGTGGATTTACGCCAGCACAACGATGCCATTTTGGTGCCACTGGTCGAGGCAGGGGTAACGCTGCTGCCGAATACCTCAGGGGCGAAAACGGCGGATGAAGCTATTTTTGCCGCGCAGTTGGCGCGCGAAGCGCTGGGGACGCACTGGCTGAAATTAGAAATACATCCTGACGCTCGATGGCTGTTACCAGATCCTATCGAAACGCTGAAAGCCGCCGAGGCGCTGGTGAAGCAGGGTTTCGTGGTGCTGCCCTACTGCGGCGCGGACCCGGTGCTGTGCAAGCGGCTGGAAGAAGTGGGCTGTGCGGCGGTCATGCCGCTCGGTGCGCCCATTGGCTCAAATCAGGGCCTGGAAACCCGCGCCATGCTGGAGATCATTATTCAGCAGGCCACCGTCCCAGTGGTGGTTGATGCCGGGATCGGTGTGCCCAGCCATGCCACGCAGGCGTTGGAAATGGGGGCCGACGCGGTGTTGGTCAACACAGCGATTGCCGTAGCGGACGACCCGGTAATGATGGCGACGGCGTTCCGGCTGGCGGTTGAAGCGGGCCTTCTGGCACGTCAGGCCGTTCCGGGGAGCCGAAGTACCAATGCTTGCGCCACCAGCCCATTGACCGGATTTCTGGAGGTCTCAGCATGAAAACCTTCAGCGATCGCTGGCGACAGCTGGAGTGGGATGATATCCATCTGCGCATTAACGGCAAAACCGCCGCCGATGTCGAGCGCGCACTTAACACTGCACAGCTGAGTCGTGATGACCTGATGGCGCTGCTCTCGCCAGCCGCCGCCGATTATCTGGAGCCGCTGGCGCAGCGAGCGCAAAAGCTGACCCGCCAACGCTTTGGTAATACCGTCAGCTTTTACGTGCCGCTGTATCTTTCGAATCTGTGCGCCAACGACTGCTCTTACTGCGGATTCTCCATGAGCAATCGCATCAAGCGTAAAACTTTGGATGAATCAGAGATTCAACGGGAGTGTGCGGCGATCCGCGAGCTGGGTTTTGAGCATCTGTTGCTGGTCACCGGCGAGCATCAGGCGAAAGTCGGCATGGACTATTTTCGCCGCCATTTACCCGCCATCCGTCGTCAGTTTTCTTCGCTACAGATGGAGGTACAACCGCTGTCAGTTGCTGAATATGCTGAGCTAAAGATACTCGGTCTGGACGGTGTGATGGTGTATCAGGAGAGCTACCATGAGGCGACTTATGCCCGGCACCATCTGAAGGGAAAAAAGCAGGACTTCTTTTGGCGGCTGGAAACGCCGGACCGACTTGGTCACGCCGGTATCGACAAAATTGGCCTTGGGGCACTGATTGGCTTGTCTGACAGTTGGCGGGTTGATTGCTATATGGTAGCCGAGCATTTGCTATGGATGCAGCAACATTACTGGCAAAGCCGTTATTCAATCTCGTTCCCACGCCTGCGCCCATGTACCGGAGGTATTGAACCGGCATCGATTATGGATGAGCGTCAACTGGTACAAACCATTTGTGCGTTTCGCTTGTTGGCGCCGGACATCGAGCTGTCGCTCTCCACGCGTGAATCACCGTGGTTTCGCGACCACGTCATTCCGCTAGCAATCAATAACGTCAGCGCCTTCTCAAAGACGCAGCCCGGCGGCTATGCCGACAATCACCCGGAGCTGGAACAGTTTTCTCCGCATGATGATCGGCGCCCTGAAGATGTTGCCGCAGCACTCAGTGCGCAGGGTTTACAGCCCGTGTGGAAAGACTGGGATAGTTTTCTCGGACGTGCGTCACAGATGTAGTGAATCCGGATGTAAAAACGAAAAAACCCGCTTTCGCGGGTTTTTTATTCACTATCACTTATCTGCTCAGGCTCTGGCCTTCATCGCTATCGTAAGCGTTCGTGAGATTATCGGCGATTACAGCGCGATAACGTTAACAGCAGACGGGCCTTTCGCACCGTTCTCAACGGAGAACTCGACTTTTTGTCCTTCGTCTAAGGTTTTATAATCGTTGCTCTGGATAGCGGAAAAATGCACAAACACATCTTTGCTACCGTCCTGAGGAGTGATAAAGCCGAAGCCTTTCTCAGAGTTAAACCATTTTACTAAACCAGTCATTTTGTTAGACATAGATACTTCCTTTCATATTTTGAGCCGCTTATGCAGCGAAGATGGCCTGTTTTGCAGAAATTAACTTATTGGGCACTTAGGAGGAGGCTCATGAAGAAGAGTATCTGAGGATAACGCTTGAACTGAGAACTGCTTTACTAAAACTGCTTTCATAAGGTCTGTGTTCCAAACCGATGCAGCTATAATAGCCTTACTTCTAATCATTACGCAAGCATTAATTTATTTAATGCCCTTAACTGGTGAAATATTGAGCTAATTTGGTTAGGAGCCTAAGATAACACCTTGATGTATATATAATAAAAGCCCTGACCGTTGCAGCCAGGGCTTTAAGTTACTACAAACTTCAGATTTAACATTAATTGACTTACAATTTGATACTGCTGTTTGTACTACATTTTAAATGTACACGTTTACCACAGATAATATTGGAGAATGCTACTAACGAACCTTCCTCTATTTACCGTTAAACATATTTCGCCAGCTTGATGAATTCACTCAAGAATGGCGGCCTAAACAAGTACACTTCCCCTCGCGACATATACTCTTTGATGCGTTGCCTGACTTCCCTTGCGATTGCTCAATAATGGAAACCGCAAACATTAACTTTTAAATCATGGCCTTACATCGTCGCGCTTACTTAACTTTTTGCGATTACATATATCAACTACGTAGCCTTAAAGCATCGTCGATGTGAAACAAAATAACTTCAACGTCGACTACCCCATACAACAAAATACTTCGTGGCCTTTATCGCAATCCCCCTATCGAACTCTACTAACTCTTACTACTTTAACAGCTAACTACTCTTTCGCTGCTGTTAAGTATTAACATACGGATTTTAAAAACAGTGTCAATACTGTTTTTAATGACATGTCTTTATTGACAGTATTCATAAGACTGCATGTCAGGCAAAAAAAAACCCGCCGAGGCGGGTTTTTCATTACGGTCAGCAACGATTAATCGTTGTTAGAACCGCCCAGACCTGCGTTCAGCAGTTCTGCCAGGCTGGCAGATGCATCTTCCGCAGTAACCTGAGGCGCTGCCGGCTGTTCGCCCGCTGCGCGACGGCGCATACGATCCTGGTGGTACGCATAACCGGTACCGGCAGGGATCAAACGACCCACGATAACGTTCTCTTTCAGGCCACGCAGTTCGTCGCGTTTACCCGCAACGGCTGCTTCGGTCAGGACACGCGTGGTCTCCTGGAACGATGCGGCAGAGATGAACGATTCGGTTGCCAGAGACGCTTTGGTGATACCCAGCAGGTCGCGAGAGTAAGTTGCCGCAACTTTGCCGTTCGCTTCCAGATCGCGGTTAGCAATCTTGACGCGGGAGTATTCAACCTGTTCGCCTTCCAGGAAGTCGGAGCTACCAGCACTGTCAATGGTCGCTTTACGCAGCATCTGACGAACGATAACTTCAATGTGTTTATCGTTAATCTTAACGCCTTGCAGACGGTAAACGTCCTGAACTTCGTTGGTGATGTAACGCGTTACCGCGTGTACGCCACGAAGACGCAGGATGTCGTGCGGTGCTTCCGGACCGTCGGAAACAACGTCACCACGTTCTACACGTTCACCTTCGAACACGTTGAGCTGACGCCATTTCGGAATCATCTCTTCGTACGGTTCGCTGCCGTCTAACGGGGTGATAACCAGACGACGCTTCCCTTTGGTTTCTTTACCGAAGGAAATGATACCGCTGATTTCCGCAAGGATAGCTGGCTCTTTCGGACGACGTGCTTCGAACAGATCCGCAACGCGTGGCAGACCACCGGTGATGTCCTTGGTACCGCTGGATTCCTGAGGAATACGCGCCAGAGCATCACCCGCACTGATCTGGATACCATCTTCCAGCTGGACGATTGCTTTACCCGGCAGGAAGTACTGCGCAGGCATATCGGTACCTGGGATCAGAACGTCGTTACCGTTAGCATCAACAATTTTCAGGGCTGGACGCAGGTCTTTACCACCTGCAGTACGCTCTGCAGAATCCAGAACCACCAGAGAAGACAGACCGGTCAGCTCGTCGGTCTGACGAGTAATGGTCTGGCCGTCGATCATGTCAGTGAAGCGGATGAAACCACTTACTTCAGTGATGACAGGCATGGTATGTGGATCCCAGTTTGCTACGGTTTCACCGCCAGTAACCTGTTCGCCATCACCTTTCGCCATAACAGCACCGTAAGGCACTTTATAGCTCTCTTTGGTACGACCGAATTCGTCGATCAGTTTCAGCTCGGTGTTACGCGAGGTCACTACCAGCTTACCGGCAGAGTTCACAACCGACTTCGCATTGCTCAGACGGATGCTACCTTTGTTTTTCACCTGGATGCTGGATTCAGCAGCCGCACGAGATGCCGCACCACCGATGTGGAACGTACGCATCGTCAGCTGTGTACCCGGTTCACCGATGGACTGTGCCGCGATAACGCCGATGGCTTCACCTTTGTTGATGATGTGGCCACGTGCTAGGTCACGACCATAGCAGTGCGCACATACACCAAAGTCGGTGTCACAAGATACAACGGAACGTACCTTGACGGAGTCAACGGAGTTCTCTTCCAGCAGGTCACACCAGTGCTCGTGCAGCAGCGTGTTGCGTGGAACCAGAATATCCGCGGTGCCCGGCTTCAGAACGTCTTCAGCAGTCACACGACCCAATACGCGATCGCGCAGCGGCTCTTTAACGTCACCACCCTCGATAACCGGGGTCATGGTGATGCCTTCCAGTGTGCCGCAGTCATCTTCAGTCACAACCAGATCCTGCGCGACGTCAACCAGACGACGTGTCAGATAACCGGAGTTTGCTGTTTTCAGTGCGGTATCCGCCAGACCTTTACGCGCACCGTGAGTAGAGATGAAGTACTGGAGTACGTTCAGACCTTCACGGAAGTTCGCGGTGATTGGCGTTTCGATGATGGAGCCATCCGGCTTCGCCATCAGACCACGCATACCTGCCAGCTGACGAATCTGTGCTGCAGAACCACGCGCACCGGAGTCGGCCATCATGTAGATGCTGTTGAAGGAAACCTGCTGCTCTTCGACGCCGTCACGGTTAATAACAGTTTCGGTTTGCAGGTTGTCCATCATCGCTTTGGATACACGATCGTTCGCCGCAGCCCAGATATCGATAACTTTGTTGTAGCGTTCGCCCGCGGTAACCAGACCAGACTGGAACTGCTCCTGGATCTCAGCAACTTCAGCTTCCGCTTCAGAGATGATCTCGTATTTCTTCTCTGGGATAACCATGTCGTCAATACCAACAGATGCGCCTGAGCGCGCTGCATAGGCAAAGCCGGTGTACATGGTCTGGTCAGCGAAGATAACGGTCGGCTTCAGGCCCAGAATGCGGTAACAGGTGTTCAGCATTTTGGAGATAGCTTTCTTACCCAGCGCCTGGTTGACGATGGAGAAAGGCAGACCTTTCGGTACGATCATCCACAAAATAGCACGGCCAACGGTCGTGTCTTTCAGGCTGGTATGCGCAACGAATTCGCCGTTTTCATCTTTTTCGTATTCAGTGATACGCACTTTAACGCGCGCATGCAGAGAGGCCAGGCCAGCGCGATAGATACGCTCAGCTTCTTTCGGGCCAGTCAGCACCATGCCTTCGCCTTTGGCGTTAACACAGTCACGGGTCATGTAGTACAGACCCAATACAACGTCCTGAGACGGAACGATGATAGGTTCGCCGTTCGCCGGGGACAGGATGTTGTTGGTAGACATCATCAGCGCACGCGCTTCGAGCTGGGCTTCCAGCGTCAGCGGTACGTGAACAGCCATCTGGTCACCATCGAAGTCGGCGTTATATGCCGCACAAACCAGCGGGTGCAGCTGGATAGCTTTACCTTCGATCAGTACCGGCTCAAATGCCTGGATACCAAGACGGTGCAGTGTTGGTGCACGGTTCAGCAGTACCGGGTGTTCGCGGATAACTTCGTCCAGTATATCCCAAACGACAGCTTCTTCACGCTCAACCATTTTCTTAGCGGCTTTAATGGTGGTGGCGAGGCCACGCAGTTCCAGCTTGCCGTAGATGAACGGTTTGAACAGTTCCAGTGCCATTTTCTTCGGCAGACCGCACTGATGCAGACGCAGGTATGGACCTACGGTGATAACAGAACGACCGGAGTAGTCAACACGCTTACCGAGCAGGTTCTGACGGAAACGACCCTGCTTACCTTTGATCATATCGGCCAAAGATTTCAGAGGACGTTTGTTAGAACCGGTGATCGCACGACCGCGACGACCGTTATCCAACAGGGCGTCAACCGCTTCCTGCAGCATACGTTTTTCGTTACGTACGATGATATCTGGCGCAGCCAGATCCAGCAGACGTTTCAGACGGTTGTTACGGTTAATGACGCGACGATACAGATCGTTCAGGTCAGAAGTCGCAAAACGACCACCATCCAGCGGAACCAGCGGACGCAGATCTGGCGGCAGAACCGGCAGAACGGTCAGGATCATCCACTCTGGCTTGTTGCCAGACTGTACGAACGCTTCCAGCAGTTTGATACGCTTGGTCAGCTTCTTACGCTTGGTTTCGGAGTTGGTTTCGTTCAGCTCTTCGCGCAGAGTTTCACACTCTTGCTCCAGATCCATGCTCTTCAGCAGGGCCTGGATAGCTTCCGCACCCATCTTCGCGTCGAATTCGTCACCGAACTCTTCCAGCGCGTCCAGATACTGCTCTTCAGTCAGGATCTGTTGACGTTCCAGATTGGTCATACCGCCTTCGATAACAACATATGATTCGAAGTACAGTACGCGTTCGATATCACGCAGCGGCATATCGAGCAACAGACCGATACGGGACGGCAGTGATTTCAGGAACCAGATGTGCGCAGTCGGAGACGCCAGCTCGATGTGGCCCATACGCTCACGGCGTACTTTAGTCTGGGTCACTTCAACGCCGCACTTCTCACAGATCACACCACGGTGTTTCAGGCGCTTGTACTTACCGCACAGGCACTCGTAATCTTTTACTGGCCCAAAGATACGGGCGCAGAAAAGGCCGTCACGCTCAGGTTTGAACGTACGGTAGTTAATGGTTTCCGGCTTCTTAACTTCACCGAAAGACCATGAACGGATCATGTCTGGCGAGGCCAGAGCAATTTTGATCGCATCAAACTCTTCGGTTTTAGTCTGCGCTTTCAGAAACTTTAATAAATCTTTCACGGATTTGCTCCCGTCGGAGTTAGCACAATCTGGCGCCGGGTCTTACCCCGGCACCAGTGACCTGTTTGAGCGAGAGTTACTCGTCTTCCAGCTCGATGTTGATACCCAGCGAACGAATCTCTTTCAACAGTACGTTGAAGGATTCTGGCATGCCTGGTTCCATCTGATGGTTGCCGTCCACGATGTTTTTATACATCTTGGTACGACCATTCACGTCATCAGACTTAACGGTGAGCATTTCCTGCAGGGTGTATGCCGCGCCATATGCTTCCAGCGCCCACACTTCCATCTCCCCGAAGCGCTGACCACCGAACTGCGCCTTACCACCCAGCGGCTGCTGAGTAACCAGGCTGTAAGAACCGGTAGAACGCGCGTGCATCTTGTCATCAACCAAGTGGTTCAGTTTCAGCATGTACATGTAGCCAACGGTAACCTGGCGCTCGAATTGCTCACCGGTACGACCGTCGAACAGTGTGATCTGACCAGAAGTCGGCAGGCCACCCAGCTGTAACAGTTCCTTGATTTCAGACTCTTTCGCACCGTCGAAGACCGGCGTTGCGATCGGCATACCTTTTTTCAGGTTTTCAGCCAGACGCAGAACTTCTTCATCACTGAAGGTATTCAGGTCAACTTTCTGACGAACGTCGGTACCCAGATCGTAGGCACGCTGGATGAATTCGCGCAGTTTGGCGACTTCTTCTTGCTGCTTCAGCATGGCGTTGATTTTCTCGCCGATACCTTTCGCAGCCATACCCAGGTGGGTCTCAAGGATCTGACCGATGTTCATACGCGATGGTACGCCCAGCGGGTTCAGTACGATATCTACCGGCGTACCGTTAGCATCGTGTGGCATATCTTCGATCGGGTTGATCTTAGAGATAACACCCTTGTTACCGTGACGACCTGCCATCTTATCACCAGGCTGGATCCGACGTTTAACCGCCAGATAAACCTTAACAATCTTCAGCACGCCTGGTGCCAGATCGTCGCCCTGAGTGATTTTACGGCGTTTCGCTTCGAGTTTTTTCTCGAATTCGTGTTTCAGTTCGTCGTACTGCTCAGCCAGCTGTTCCAGCTGATTTTGTTTCTCTTCGTCGGTCAGGCCGAGTTCCAGCCAGCGATCGCGCGGCAGTTTGTCGAGCTTCTCAGCTTCAACGCCACCGGCAACCAGCACCGCGTAGATACGGCTAAACAGGCCAGCTTCGAGGATCTGCAGTTCTTCAGACAGGTCTTTCTTCGCCTGCTTCAGCTGCATCTCTTCGATTTCCAGCGCACGTTTGTCTTTTTCTACGCCATCGCGAGTAAAGACCTGAACGTCGATAATCGTACCGGAAACACCGTTTGGTACACGCAGAGAAGAGTCTTTAACATCAGACGCTTTCTCACCGAAGATGGCACGCAGCAGCTTCTCTTCTGGGGTCAGCTGGGTTTCACCTTTCGGCGTTACCTTACCTACCAGAATGTCGCCACCGGTGACTTCTGCACCAATGTAAACGATACCGGACTCATCCAGTTTGGAGAGCGCAGCTTCACCCACGTTCGGGATATCAGCGGTGATCTCTTCCGGCCCCAGCTTGGTGTCACGGGACACACATGCCAGTTCCTGAATGTGGATGGTAGTGAAACGGTCTTCCTGAACAACACGCTCGGAAACGAGGATGGAGTCTTCGAAGTTGTAACCGTTCCATGGCATGAATGCCACGCGCATGTTCTGACCCAGAGCCAGTTCACCAAGGTCGGTGGACGGACCGTCTGCCAGCACATCACCACGTTCAACCGGCTCGCCCAGAGATACACACGGCATCTGGTTGATACAGGTGTTCTGGTTAGAACGGGTGTATTTGGTCAGGTTATAGATGTCGATACCCGCTTCGCCCGCATGCATCTCGTCTTCGTTAACTTTGATAACGATACGGGAAGCATCAACGTACTGAACGGTACCGCCACGCTTAGCAACAGCAGTAACACCGGAGTCAACGGCAACAGCACGCTCCATACCGGTACCAACCAGCGGCTTATCAGCACGCAGAGTCGGAACCGCCTGACGTTGCATGTTCGCACCCATCAATGCACGGTTGGCGTCATCGTGTTCCAGGAACGGGATCAGGGACGCACCGACGGATACCACCTGCTGGGTGGATACGTCCATGTAGTCAACCTGGTCACGGCTGAACAAGCTGGATTCGCCTTTGCTACGACATGTTACCAGGTCTTCTACAAAGTGGCCTTCGTCATCCAGGTTGGAGTTCGCCTGAGCGATAACGTAGTTGCCTTCTTCGATAGCAGACAAGTAATGAATTTCGTCGGTAACAACACCGTCAGTCACTTTACGATACGGCGTCTCAAGGAAGCCATATTCGTTAGTCTGTGCGTACACGGACAGGGAGTTGATCAGACCGATGTTCGGACCTTCAGGGGTTTCGATTGGACATACGCGACCGTAGTGAGTCGGGTGTACGTCTCGAACTTCGAAGCCTGCACGTTCACGGGTCAGACCGCCTGGGCCGAGGGCAGAGATACGACGCTTGTGCGTAATCTCAGACAGCGGGTTGTTCTGGTCCATAAACTGAGACAGCTGGCTGGAACCGAAGAACTCTTTCACTGCGGCAGAAATCGGCTTGGCGTTGATCATATCCTGAGGCATCAGGGTATCCAGATCGCCCAGAGACAGACGCTCTTTCACCGCACGCTCTACACGTACCAGGCCAACGCGGAACTGGTTTTCCGCCATTTCGCCAACGGAACGGATACGACGGTTACCGAGGTGGTCGATATCATCGACTTCGCCTTTACCGTTACGGATATCGATGAGCTTCTTCATCACTTCGATGATGTCGTCTTTGCTCAGGATACCGGAACCTTCGATCTCGTCACGCAGCAGAGAACGGTTGAACTTCATACGACCAACCGCAGACAAGTCATAGCGGTCTTCGGAGAAGAACAGGTTCTCGAACAGGCTTTCAGCAGCTTCGCGAGTCGGCGGCTCACCAGGGCGCATCATACGGTAGATTTCTACCAGCGCGCTCAGACGATCGTTGGTTGGGTCGACGCGTATAGTTTCAGAAATATATGCACCGTGATCCAGATCGTTGGTAAACAGCGTTTCGATACGCTTGTGACCAGACTGGCTCAGCTTAGCCAGCAGATCCAGGCTCAGCTCCATGTTCGCTGCGCAAATCAGCTCACCGGTTGATGCGTCAACGTAGTCTTTAGCCGCAACTTTGCCCGCGATGTACTCAACTGGAACTTCGATAAGCTTGATATCGTCTTTTTCCAGCTGACGAATATGGCGCGCAGTGATGCGACGACCTTTTTCGACGTAGATTTTGCCGTTGGCTTCGATATCAAAGGAGGCGGTTTCACCACGCAGGCGTTCCGGCACCAGTTCCATCTGCAGCTTGTTGTCACGAATTTCGAAGACAACTTTCTCAAAGAACAGGTCAAGGATCTGTTCAGTGGTGTACTGCAGCGCACGCAGAATAATGGTCGCTGGCAGTTTGCGGCGACGGTCAATACGTACGAACAGGTTGTCCTTCGGATCGAATTCGAAATCCAGCCAGGAACCACGGTAAGGAATGATACGCGCGTTATAAAGCACTTTACCCGAAGAGTGGGTTTTACCCTTATCGGAGTCAAAGAAGACGCCTGGGCTACGGTGCAACTGGGAAACAATAACACGCTCGGTACCGTTGATAACAAAGGTACCGTTGTCAGTCATGAGTGGAATTTCACCCATGTAGACTTCTTGTTCTTTAATGTCTTTTACGGTGCCTTCCGGCGCTTCGCGCTCGTAGATCACCAGACGCAGTTTGACGCGCAGCGGTGCGGAATAAGTCACGCCACGGATCTGACATTCCTGAACGTCAAAAACAGGTTCGCCAAGGCGGTAGCTGACGTACTGCAGCTCAGAATTACCGCTATAGCTTTTAATAGGGAAAACGGAACGGAAAGCTGCTTCCAGACCATACTGCCCTTCAGGATCTTGCTCGATGAACTTCTGAAACGAGTCAAGCTGGATAGA
Organism: Citrobacter freundii; assembly: GCF_029717145.1. Taxonomy (NCBI): domain Bacteria; kingdom Pseudomonadati; phylum Pseudomonadota; class Gammaproteobacteria; order Enterobacterales; family Enterobacteriaceae; genus Citrobacter; species Citrobacter freundii. The sequence continues at coordinate 4,395,500 of NZ_CP099222.1, forward strand.
AAGGAGATAAGGTATGTCCAACACTTGCGGACGTTTACCAAAATCCTTACGAATACGTTTTTTCTCGGTATAGGAGTAAACCATTAGGGTTCCTCAGCTCGCTGACAAGTCGACCCATCTGTCCGACGAAGGGACAGTTTGTGCAACACTATTTTGTTGACCGGAAAATCGAATACTTTCCGCAATGCCTGTTGCTATCACGCTTAAACCATTTCGTTGCGATTTACACAGAGCGGAGGCTCTGTCGCAATATATTAAGGCGTCGATAGAAACAAACATTGAAAGGCACAACAGTAGTCAAACAGTGTGAAATGCTACTGGCGCCTTACAGCGCAAAAAGGCTGGTGACTAAAAAGTCACCAGCCATCAGCCTAATTTCTTAGGCTGCAACTAGAAAAGTTGGCTTATTTAACTTCAACTTCAGCGCCAGCTTCTTCCAGAGATTTTTTCAGTGCTTCAGCGTCATCTTTGCTCACGCCTTCTTTCAGAGCGGCCGGAGCAGATTCTACCAGGTCTTTAGCTTCTTTCAGACCCAGGCCAGTTGCGCCACGTACTGCTTTGATTACTGCAACTTTGTTCGCGCCGATACCTTTCAGAATCACGTCGAATTCAGTTTTTTCTTCAGCAGCTTCAGCCGGGCCCGCAGCTACAGCTACAGCAGCAGCAGCAGAAACACCGAATTTTTCTTCCATTGCAGAAATCAGTTCTACAACGTCCATTACGGACATAGCGGATACTGCTTCAATGATTTGATCTTTAGTGATAGACATTTAAATTGTTCCTGAAAATCAGAATAAGTTTATACGTAAGCAGATGCTTGATAAAGATAACTGCGATTAAGCAGCTTCTTTCGCATCGCGAACAGCAGCCAGAGTGCGAACCAGTTTGCCAGCCGAAGCTTCTTTCATGGTTGCCATCAGGCGTGCAATTGCTTCTTCGTAGGTCGGCAGAGTTGCCAGGCGATCGATTTGCGATGCCGGGATCAATTCACCTTCAAAGGCTGCGGCTTTGACCTCAAATTTTGCATTCGCTTTCGCGAAATCTTTGAACAGACGAGCAGCTGCGCCCGGGTGTTCCATAGAATATGCAATCAGGGTCGGACCAACGAACGCGTCTTTCAGGCACTCGAACTGAGTACCTTCAACAACACGGCGCAGCAGGGTGTTACGAACAACACGCATGTATACGCCGGCTTCGCGACCTGCTTTACGCAGTTCAGTCATTTTGTCTACAGTAACGCCACGGGAATCCGCAACTACTGCAGACAGCGCGCCTTTGGCTACTTCGCTGACTTCAGCAACAATCGCTTGTTTGTCTTGAAGATTTAAAGCCATTAGCTTTGCTCCTGGATGTTTGCCGGGACTCATGTCCCGGAACTCACTTCACTCTTCCCAACGGACAGAGCGTCTTAATACGGTGAGCAGAAACAAGCCAGAGTATCAGAAATAATCTTAGCGTTCTGTCACCGTCTACGCAGGGCATTAAGCTTCTTTCGAAACACCTGCGGTCTTCGACGGAGGCCTGGATAGGCCAGGCTCCAACGAACAAATCTTGTCTATCTGTCGCTATTCAATCTGTGACGGCGTTGACTGCCTTCGTTTACACCAGTCACATAGTTAACTATGCTCCTGGCGATTCACTCAGTTGTCGCCTTGCCACAGCCTGAATATCTTGGATATACGTCTGCAATTAGCAGAAACGTGGGGGTAAGATTGTAGACAAAATCACCGCCCACGTAAAGGCGAATATTAGTTCGCCACAGTCGCGGTCAGACCGGACTGATCAACGGCAACACCAGCACCCATGGTGGTGGAGATGCTAACTTTCTTGATGTACACGCCTTTAGCCTGAGTCGGTTTCGCTTTTTTCAGCGCAACCAGCAGAGATTCCAGGTTTTCTTTCAGTTTGTCAGCGTCAAAATCCACTTTACCGATGGTAGTGTGGATGATGCCGTTTTTGTCGTTACGGTAACGAACCTGACCCGCTTTAGCGTTCTTAACCGCTTCAGCAACGTTAGGGGTTACAGTACCAACTTTCGGGTTTGGCATCAGGCCACGCGGACCCAGAACCTGGCCCAGCTGGCCAACAACGCGCATTGCATCCGGGGAAGCAATAACAACGTCAAAGTTCATTTCGCCTTTCTTGATCTGGTCAGCCAGATCTTCCATACCTACCAGTTCAGCGCCAGCAGCTTTAGCAGCTTCAGCGTTTGCGCCCTGGGCAAATACGGCTACGCGAACGGAACGGCCAGTACCGTGCGGCAGTACAGTTGCACCACGTACGTTCTGGTCAGATTTACGAGCATCGATACCGAGGTTAACGGCAACGTCAACGCTTTCTACGAATTTAGCAGTGGCCAGCTCTTTCAGCAGAGCAATAGCTTCGTTGATATCATACTGTTTAGTTGTATCAACTTTGTCACGGATCACGCGCATACGCTTGGTCAGTTTAGCCATTTCTTAATCCTCCACTACCAGGCCCATGGAACGTGCAGTACCTTCAATGGAGCGAGTCATCGCTTCAATGTCAGAACCAGTCATGTCGGCAGCTTTGGTCTGCGCGATTTCCTGCAGCTGAGCGCGGGAAATTTTACCCACTTTGTCTTTGTTCGGCTTACCGGAACCAGACTTGATACCAGCCGCTTTCTTCAGCAGAACTGCTGCCGGAGGCGTTTTGGTAACGAAAGTGAAAGAACGGTCAGCGTAAACGGTGATAACAACCGGGATCGGCAGACCTTTCTCCATGGAATCAGTTTTTGCGTTAAACGCTTTGCAGAATTCCATGATGTTCACGCCTTGTTGACCCAGTGCTGGACCTACCGGCGGGCTCGGGTTAGCCATACCAGCTGCAACCTGCAGCTTGACATAGGCTTGGACTTTCTTAGCCATTCTAAATTCCTCTAGTTGGGTTATAGCGCCTCAAAAAGGCTCCCCGTGATAAAATTCGTTTTACGGATGCTATCCATAAAAACAAAAGGCGCGAAATTGTATTCCAATCTCGCGCCTTGTGCAACGATTAAATCGCCGCTTTTTTGATCGACTTGTTAGGCTTTCTCAACCTGAGCGAAGTCCAGCTCAACCGGCGTTGCACGGCCAAAGATAGATACGGAAACCTTCAGACGAGACTTCTCATAATCCACTTCTTCAACTACGCCGTTAAAGTCAGCAAACGGACCGTCGCTAACACGAACCATTTCGCCCGGTTCAAACATCGTTTTCGGACGTGGCTTATCGCCAACCTGCTGCAGGCGGTTCATGATCGCATCAACTTCTTTGTCGCTGATCGGAGCTGGACGGTCAGAAGTACCGCCAATAAAGCCCATCACACGCGGCACGCTACGCACCAGGTGCCAGCTCGCATCGTTCATGACCATCTGGACCAGTACATAGCCCGGGAAGAATTTACGTTCGCTTTTGCGACGTTGACCGCCACGGATTTCGACCACTTCTTCAGTCGGCACCATGACTTCGCCAAACAACTCTTCCATATTTTGTAACTTGATATACTCACGCAGCGATGTGGCTACGCGGCCTTCAAAACCGGAAAACGCCTGAACGACGTACCAGCGCTTTTTAGGAGCTTCAGACATCTTAGAACCTCAGGCCAGTGATAAAGGATACCAGGCGAACCAGAATACCATCCAGTCCCCACAGGATCAGTGACATTACCGCAGTGACCGCAGCAACGATCAGCGTGGTGTGCAGCGTTTCCTGGCGAGTTGGCCAAATGACCTTACGGACTTCGGTACGCGCTTCACGGGCAAAAGCAACGGTCGCTTTACCTTTTGTCGTCAACAGCGCGACACCGCCCGCTGCGGCAATCAGAATCACTACGGCTAGCGCACGCAACGGCAGCATCATGTCACGATAGAGGTAGTTGCCAACGATAGCGACAAGCAGCAATACAGCGACAACAACCCACTTCATCGCTTCCAGGCCGCGCCCGCTTCCTTGAGCTTCGGTATTCGCACTCATAAACCAACCTGTCAGAAGTATTCTACAAACATTTTCACCCCGCGTACGCGAGGCGATCCAAACCGAAATGCTCTGGTGCGTTTCGGACTAAACGCCCTCTTCAGAGCCTGTCTCAGCAATGATTATGGCAAAAAAAATCACTGATGAGCCAGGTTCTGGTTCGACAGCGTATAAAAAGGGCATCAAATGATGCCCTTTTATTGCGCATTGCGTCAAATAATATCAGCAATTAGCTCAGAACTTTAGCAACAACGCCCGCACCAACAGTACGGCCGCCTTCACGGATTGCGAAACGCAGACCGTCGTCCATCGCGATCGGGTGGATCAGGGTAACAACCATTTTGATGTTGTCGCCCGGCATTACCATCTCTACGCCTTCCGGCAGTTCGATGGTACCCGTCACGTCAGTTGTACGGAAGTAGAACTGAGGACGGTAGCCTTTGAAGAACGGAGTATGACGGCCGCCTTCGTCTTTGGACAGGATGTAAACTTCAGATTCGAACTTGGTGTGCGGCTTGATAGAGCCCGGCTTAGCCAGTACCTGACCACGTTCGATTTCTTCACGTTTGATACCACGCAGCAGAACACCAACGTTCTCACCAGCACGGCCTTCGTCCAGCAGTTTGCGGAACATTTCAACGCCAGTACAGGTAGACTTAGCAGTCTCTTTGATACCAACGATTTCAACTTCTTCGCCAACTTTAACGATACCGCGCTCTACACGACCGGTAACAACAGTACCACGGCCGGAGATGGAGAATACGTCTTCGATAGGCAGCAGGAACGGCTTGTCAATCGCACGCTCTGGTTCCGGGATGTAAGAATCCAGGTAGCCAGCCAGTTCAACGATTTTAGCTTCCCACTCAGCTTCGCCTTCCAGCGCTTTCAGAGCAGAACCACGAACGATCGGAGTATCGTCGCCCGGGAAATCGTACTGAGACAGAAGTTCACGAACTTCCATTTCTACCAGTTCCAGCAGCTCTTCGTCATCAACCATGTCGCATTTGTTCAGGAACACGATGATGTACGGAACGCCAACCTGACGACCCAGCAGGATGTGCTCACGAGTCTGCGGCATCGGGCCGTCAGTCGCAGCAACAACCAGGATCGCGCCGTCCATCTGCGCAGCACCGGTGATCATGTTTTTAACATAGTCGGCGTGGCCCGGGCAGTCTACGTGTGCGTAGTGGCGAGACGGGGTGTCATATTCAACGTGAGACGTGTTGATGGTGATACCACGTGCTTTTTCTTCCGGTGCGTTATCGATCTGATCGAATGCACGAGCAGAACCGCCGTAGGTTTTAGCCAGTACGGTAGTGATTGCAGCAGTCAGCGTTGTTTTACCATGGTCAACGTGGCCGATAGTACCGACGTTAACGTGCGGTTTTGTACGTTCAAATTTTTCTTTAGACATCGATTGTCCCTCTAAGACACGGATAAATCGGTGATATCACCACATCAACCAGGCAATATACCTGAACTGTTGAATGCTTTTAAAAGTAAACAGAGAGAAACGGGAAGGAGAAGTGAAGTGGTGCTGATACCCAGAGTCGAACTGGGGACCTCACCCTTACCAAGGGTGCGCTCTACCAACTGAGCCATATCAGCACGTCTGGAGCGGGCAGCGGGAATCGAACCCGCATCATCAGCTTGGAAGGCTGAGGTAATAGCCATTATACGATGCCCGCATCCTGAAACTCGGCTACCCAGTTCTTTCTGTAACAAAAAAGAGATTTCTCTCTTTTCTGTTTGAGCTGGTTAATTTTTCTAACCAACCCAGGCGGCGATAACGCTGCCAGAAAGTGGTGGTGGGGGAAGGATTCGAACCTTCGAAGTCTGTGACGGCAGATTTACAGTCTGCTCCCTTTGGCCGCTCGGGAACCCCACCGGACTTGATGGTGCCGACTACCGGAATCGAACTGGTGACCTACTGATTACAAGTCAGTTGCTCTACCTACTGAGCTAAGTCGGCATCAAGTAGCGCGCATTTTATGGAGACCTGCGCTTTCATGCAACTAAAAAATCGCATAAAACGTTCTATCGCTCACATTTTACACTATGCGGCCGATAAATAATCTATTCTCGCGCCTGACTGTACAAATTTACAACGTTTCACGACCGTCCAGGAGGTGTTTTACTCCATCATATGTATACCAACTGATGCAAAGTGCCTCTTTTTACATCTGGAATACCCGTCACATTGCTTTTCAGGGGATGATTTTTTCTTATTATTCCCTCCCATCTGGTGTTACCCTCCTGCCCATTGTCCAAATTAACTGAAATGTGACGTGCCATTGCGTGCCAGGGATGAATTCATTTTTTATTACTGACCTGATATCGCAATGACAGCCAGACCATGCGTATGAGTATAAAAGAGCAAGCGTTAATGACGCCTTACCTACAGTTTGATCGCAACCAGTGGGCTGCGCTTCGTGATTCCGTGCCGATGACCCTGACCGAGGAAGAGATTGCTCGTCTGAAAGGCATTAATGAAGACTTATCGCTGGAAGAAGTTGCCGAGATTTATTTGCCCTTATCGCGTTTGCTAAACTTTTACATCAGTTCAAACCTGCGCCGTCAGGCTGTGCTGGAGCAATTTTTAGGCACCAACGGCGAGCGTATTCCTTATATCATCAGTATTGCTGGCAGCGTTGCGGTAGGAAAAAGTACCACTGCGCGCGTCCTGCAGGCATTGTTGAGTCGCTGGCCTGAGCATCGCAAGGTTGAGTTGATTACCACCGATGGCTTTCTTCACCCTAACCAGGTGTTGAAAGACCGTGGACTTATGAAGAAGAAAGGCTTCCCTCAGTCCTACGATATGCACCGTCTGGTAAAATTCGTTTCCGACCTCAAGTCAGGTGTCCCTAACGTCACGGCGCCGGTTTATTCACATCTTATCTATGATGTGATCCCTGATGGAGACAAGACCGTCGCACAACCCGATATTTTAATTCTCGAAGGATTAAACGTATTACAAAGTGGGATGGATTACCCTCACGATCCACATCATGTATTTGTTTCTGACTTTGTCGACTTCTCTATTTACGTTGACGCACCAGAAGAATTACTCCAGACGTGGTATATCAATCGTTTCCTGAAATTCCGTGAAGGGGCATTTACCAACCCCGACTCTTATTTCCATAACTACGCCAAACTGTCTGAAGATGAGGCTATCAATACCGCCACAACACTTTGGAAAGAAATTAACTGGCTGAATTTAAAACAAAATATCTTACCAACGCGTGAGCGAGCCAGCTTAATCATGACTAAAAGCGCCAACCATGCTGTTGAACAAGTGAGATTACGGAAATAAACAAAATGGGGAGCTATCGCTCCCCTTTTTATTACCCTGCGCTTCTGAGTGATATTTCTCCACCCATCCACGGTTTGATCACGCCATCCTGTTCAAGTAATAGCGCACCTTGCGCATCTATTCCCCGGGATACACCAAATATTTCTTTATCGCCGATAATCAATTTAACGGGACGATTGATAAAATTATCCAGCGTCTTCCAACGTGGTAAATAAGGCGTTAGCCCTTCTTGCTCAAACAGTACGAGTGCCGCACGCAGCTCACGGATCAACCGAGCGGCAAGGGTGTTACGATCAATGTTAATTCCCGCTTCCTGCAGGTTAATCCAGCCCTGATTAACCACACTCTCTTCCACCCGACGCATTGCCATATTAATACCCGCGCCAATAACAATTTGCGCAGCGTCACCCGTTTTACCGGTAAGCTCCACCAGAATGCCGGCGAGTTTACGATCGAGCAGATAGAGGTCGTTAGGCCATTTCACGCGCACCTTATCGGCACCCAGATCGCGTAATACTTCTGCCATGACGATACCAATGACCAGGCTCAGGCCAATCGCAGCCGCCGGTCCCTGCTCCAGACGCCAGAACATTGAGAGGTAAAGGTTTGCTCCAAACGGAGAAAACCATTTACGCCCACGACGGCCACGTCCGGCCTGCTGATATTCAGCGACGCAGGCATCACCTGATTCCAGTTGCCCAATACGATCCAAAAGGTATTGGTTGGTCGAATCAATGACCGGCAGGACGGTAATATTTCCACCATCCAGTTGAGAATGAATAACTGATGAATCCAGGAGCTGAATAGGTTCCGGTAAGCTGTATCCTTTACCGGGAACGGTAAAGACATCAACACCCCAGTCACGTAACGTCTGGATGTGTTTATTGATAGCCGCACGACTCATGCCAAGCTTTTCACCTAGCTGTTCACCCGAATGAAATTCACCATCAGCCAGCAATGAAATAAGCGTCAGAGGTACAGTATGATCCTTCATGCTATGATCTCCACGGCGTTCATTTCCCCCTTCGGTCCAATAAATCGGACCTCAGGCTCAAGCCAGACATTAAATTTCGCACCCACTTTCTGGCGAACGTGATGGGCAAGCTGCACCACATCCTGGCTTGTTGCATCGTTGGCGTTAATGAGTACCAGCGCCTGTTGCTGATGTACCGCAGCACCACCTATACTCGCCCCTTTTAGCTGACATTGATCGATAAGCCAGCCAGCAGCCAGTTTCACAGAGCCATCTTTTTGAGGGTAATGAGGCGCTGTTGGGAATTGTGACAGCAGCACCTGAGCAACTTCTGCGGTAACGACGGGATTTTTAAAGAAGCTCCCCGCGTTACCCTGTATTTTAGGGTCGGGTAGTTTAGTTGTACGCATATGACAGACGGCATCAAACACTTGCTGCGGCGTCACCGTCGAGGGATCCAGGCGAGTTAAGTCGCCGTAGGTCAGCACCGGCTGCCATTGTTTTGGCAGTTTCAGCCCAACTGCAACGATCGCAAAGCGATCCTGGTATTCATGTTTGAAGATACTATCACGATAGCCAAAACGGCATTCCGCTGCTGCGACGCGTAAATGTTTACCCGTCGACAGTTCAACGCAATCAACATATTCACAGACACGCTGTAGTTCTACGCCGTAAGCACCGATATTCTGGATCGGCGATGAACCGACACAACCGGGGATGAGCGCAAGGTTTTCCAGCCCTGGCATGCCCAGTAGCAGAGTATGCTGTACCAGATGATGCCAGTTTTCCCCCGCACCTACGTGCAAATGCCAGGCATCAGGTTGTTCTGTGACCTGAATGCCCTTAATACGGTTAACAATCACCGTTCCATAGAAGGCATCAAGAAACAGGACGTTACTCCCTTCACCGAGGATCAGCACTGGATGTTGTAATGCATTGGCTGATTGCCAGGCATTCAGTAATTGTTGCTCATTTTCGGCGCAGACAAGTTCATTAGCATACTGATCAATACCGAAGGTGTTCCAGACTTTAAGGGAGTGATTCATAGACGCTTTCCTGATGCAAAATCGTGCTTAGTTTACCGCATATGCCTCAGGATGGCTTGTGTTATGGAAGAGTGGGATATTGAGCACTCACCGACAAACAACAGACGCAAAAAAGCCCATCCGTAAGGATGGGCTTCTTCACTTGTTTGATGCCTGGCAGTTTATGGCGGGCGTCCTGCCCGCCACCCTGCGGGCCGTTGCTTCGCAACGTTCAAATCCGCTCCTGGCAGATTTGTCCTACTCAGGAGAGCACTCACCGACAGACAACAGATAAAACAAAAGGCCCAGTCTTTCGACTGAGCCTTTCGTTTCTGTTTGATGCCTGGCAGTTCCCTACTCTCGCATGGGGAGACCCCACACTACCATCGGCGCTACGGCGTTTCACTTCTGAGTTCGGCATGGGGTCAGGTGGGACCACCGCGCTACAGCCGCCAGGCAAATTCTGTTATCAGACCGCTTCTGCGTTCTGATTTTATCTGTATCAAGCTGAATTGATGTCTTTCTTTCGCCAAAACACCTTTGGCGTTGTAAGGTTAAGCCTCACGGTTCATTAGTATCGGTTAGCTCAATGTATCGCTACACTTACACACCCGACCTATCAACGTCGTAGTCTTCAACGTTCCTTCAGGACTCTCAAGGAGTCAGGGAGAACTCATCTCGGGGCAAGTTTCGTGCTTAGATGCTTTCAGCACTTATCTCTTCCGCATTTAGCTACCGGGCAATGCCATTGGCATGACAACCCGAACACCAGTGATGCGTCCACTCCGGTCCTCTCGTACTAGGAGCAGCCCCCCTCAATTCTCCAGCGCCCACGGCAGATAGGGACCGAACTGTCTCACGACGTTCTAAACCCAGCTCGCGTACCACTTTAAATGGCGAACAGCCATACCCTTGGGACCTACTTCAGCCCCAGGATGTGATGAGCCGACATCGAGGTGCCAAACACCGCCGTCGATATGAACTCTTGGGCGGTATCAGCCTGTTATCCCCGGAGTACCTTTTATCCGTTGAGCGATGGCCCTTCCATTCAGAACCACCGGATCACTAAGACCTGCTTTCGCACCTGCTCGAGCCGTCACTCTCGCAGTCAAGCTAGCTTATGCCTTTGCACTAACCTCCTGATGTCCGACCAGGATTAGCTAACCTTCGTGCTCCTCCGTTACTCTTTAGGAGGAGACCGCCCCAGTCAAACTACCCACCAGACACTGTCCGCAACCCGGATCACGGGTCTACGTTAGAACACCAGCCATTAAAGGGTGGTATTTCAAGGTTGGCTCCATGCAGACTGGCGTCCACACTTCAAAGCCTCCCACCTATCCTACACATCAAGGACCAGTGTTCAGTGTCAAGCTATAGTAAAGGTTCACGGGGTCTTTCCGTCTTGCCGCGGGTACACTGCATCTTCACAGCGAGTTCAATTTCACTGAGTCTCGGGTGGAGACAGCCTGGCCATCATTACGCCATTCGTGCAGGTCGGAACTTACCCGACAAGGAATTTCGCTACCTTAGGACCGTTATAGTTACGGCCGCCGTTTACCGGGGCTTCGATCAAGAGCTTCTCCTTACGGATAACCCCATCAATTAACCTTCCGGCACCGGGCAGGCGTCACACCGTATACGTCCACTTTCGTGTTTGCACAGTGCTGTGTTTTTAATAAACAGTTGCAGCCAGCTGGTATCTTCGACTGATTTCAGCTCCACGAGCAAGTCGCTTCACCTACCATCAGCGTGCCTTCTCCCGAAGTTACGGCACCATTTTGCCTAGTTCCTTCACCCGAGTTCTCTCAAGCGCCTTGGTATTCTCTACCTGACCACCTGTGTCGGTTTGGGGTACGATTTGATGTTACCTGATGCTTAGAGGCTTTTCCTGGAAGCAGGGCATTTGTTACTTCAGCACCGTAGTGCCTCGTCATCACACCTCAGCGTTATACAGAAGTCCGGATTTACCTAAACTTCCCGCCTACATGCTTAAACCGGGACAACCGTCGCCCGGCTAACATAGCCTTCTCCGTCCCCCCTTCGCAGTAACACCAAGTACAGGAATATTAACCTGTTTCCCATCGACTACGCCTTTCGGCCTCGCCTTAGGGGTCGACTCACCCTGCCCCGATTAACGTTGGACAGGAACCCTTGGTCTTCCGGCGTGCGGGTTTTTCACCCGCATTATCGTTACTTATGTCAGCATTCGCACTTCTGATACCTCCAGCACCCCTCACAGGACACCTTCAACGGCTTACAGAACGCTCCCCTACCCAACAACACATAGTGTCGCTGCCGCAGCTTCGGTGCACAGTTTAGCCCCGTTACATCTTCCGCGCAGGCCGACTCGACCAGTGAGCTATTACGCTTTCTTTAAATGATGGCTGCTTCTAAGCCAACATCCTGGCTGTCTGTGCCTTCCCACATCGTTTCCCACTTAACTGTGACTTTGGGACCTTAGCTGGCGGTCTGGGTTGTTTCCCTCTTCACGACGGACGTTAGCACCCGCCGTGTGTCTCCCGTGATAACATTCTTCGGTATTCGTAGTTTGCATCGGGTTGGTAAGTCGGGATGACCCCCTAGCCGAAACAGTGCTCTACCCCCGAAGATGAGTTCACGAGGCGCTACCTAAATAGCTTTCGGGGAGAACCAGCTATCTCCCGGTTTGATTGGCCTTTCACCCCCAGCCACAAGTCATCCGCTAATTTTTCAACATTAGTCGGTTCGGTCCTCCAGTTAGTGTTACCCAACCTTCAACCTGCCCATGGCTAGATCACCGGGTTTCGGGTCTATACCCTGCAACTTAACGCCCAGTTAAGACTCGGTTTCCCTTCGGCTCCCCTATACGGTTAACCTTGCTACAGAATATAAGTCGCTGACCCATTATACAAAAGGTACGCAGTCACCCTGATAAATCAAGGCTCCCACTGCTTGTACGTACACGGTTTCAGGTTCTTTTTCACTCCCCTCGCCGGGGTTCTTTTCGCCTTTCCCTCACGGTACTGGTTCACTATCGGTCAGTCAGGAGTATTTAGCCTTGGAGGATGGTCCCCCCATATTCAGACAGGATACCACGTGTCCCGCCCTACTCTTCGAGTTCACAACACATGCGATTTTGTGTACGGGACTATCACCCTGTACCGTCGGACTTTCCAGACCGTTCCACTACCACACATGCTGATTCAGACTCTGGGCTGCTCCCCGTTCGCTCGCCGCTACTGGGGGAATCTCGGTTGATTTCTTTTCCTCGGGGTACTTAGATGTTTCAGTTCCCCCGGTTCGCTTCGTTAAGCTATGTATTCACTTAACGATAGTGTGTCGAAACACACTGGGTTTCCCCATTCGGAAATCGCCGGCTATAACGGTTCATATCACCTTACCGACGCTTATCGCAGATTAGCACGTCCTTCATCGCCTCTGACTGCCAGGGCATCCACCGTGTACGCTTAGTCGCTTAACCTCACAACCCGAAGATGTTTCGTAAAACACATCGTGTTGCGAAAATTTGAGAGACTCGAACACACCGCTTATCTGTTCTTATTACGGAGAACAGACACAGTGTGTCGTTTCAATTTTCAGCTTGATCCAGATTTTTAAAGAGCAAAACTTCGCAGTGAACCTTTTCAGGTACACTCTGAAGTTTTCTTGTTTTGTTCGCAGTAAAGGATGGTGGAGCTATGCGGGATCGAACCGCAGACCTCCTGCGTGCAAGGCAGGCGCTCTCCCAGCTGAGCTATAACCCCATCGTAATACTTCATCTCTGTACCGATAATTTGTCCTGAGACAAGGCGTGGAATGACGAAGCATACTGAAGTATGCGAGTCGTTTCACAACACAGTATCAGGGCAAATTTGGTAGGCCTGAGTGGACTTGAACCACCGACCTCACCCTTATCAGGGGTGCGCTCTAACCACCTGAGCTACAAGCCTGCAGAGATTTTTACTGCTAATTTTTCATCAGACAATCTGTGTGAGCACTACAAAGAACGTTTCTTTAAGGTAAGGAGGTGATCCAACCGCAGGTTCCCCTACGGTTACCTTGTTACGACTTCACCCCAGTCATGAATCACAAAGTGGTAAGCGCCCTCCCGAAGGTTAAGCTACCTACTTCTTTTGCAACCCACTCCCATGGTGTGACGGGCGGTGTGTACAAGGCCCGGGAACGTATTCACCGTAGCATTCTGATCTACGATTACTAGCGATTCCGACTTCATGGAGTCGAGTTGCAGACTCCAATCCGGACTACGACATACTTTATGAGGTCCGCTTGCTCTCGCGAGGTCGCTTCTCTTTGTATATGCCATTGTAGCACGTGTGTAGCCCTACTCGTAAGGGCCATGATGACTTGACGTCATCCCCACCTTCCTCCAGTTTATCACTGGCAGTCTCCTTTGAGTTCCCGGCCGAACCGCTGGCAACAAAGGATAAGGGTTGCGCTCGTTGCGGGACTTAACCCAACATTTCACAACACGAGCTGACGACAGCCATGCAGCACCTGTCTCACGGTTCCCGAAGGCACTAAAGCATCTCTGCTAAATTCCGTGGATGTCAAGAGTAGGTAAGGTTCTTCGCGTTGCATCGAATTAAACCACATGCTCCACCGCTTGTGCGGGCCCCCGTCAATTCATTTGAGTTTTAACCTTGCGGCCGTACTCCCCAGGCGGTCGACTTAACGCGTTAGCTCCGGAAGCCACTCCTCAAGGGAACAACCTCCAAGTCGACATCGTTTACGGCGTGGACTACCAGGGTATCTAATCCTGTTTGCTCCCCACGCTTTCGCACCTGAGCGTCAGTCTTTGTCCAGGGGGCCGCCTTCGCCACCGGTATTCCTCCAGATCTCTACGCATTTCACCGCTACACCTGGAATTCTACCCCCCTCTACAAGACTCTAGCCTGCCAGTTTCGGATGCAGTTCCCAGGTTGAGCCCGGGGATTTCACATCCGACTTGACAGACCGCCTGCGTGCGCTTTACGCCCAGTAATTCCGATTAACGCTTGCACCCTCCGTATTACCGCGGCTGCTGGCACGGAGTTAGCCGGTGCTTCTTCTGCGAGTAACGTCAATGAATGCGGTTATTAACCACATCCCCTTCCTCCTCGCTGAAAGTACTTTACAACCCGAAGGCCTTCTTCATACACGCGGCATGGCTGCATCAGGCTTGCGCCCATTGTGCAATATTCCCCACTGCTGCCTCCCGTAGGAGTCTGGACCGTGTCTCAGTTCCAGTGTGGCTGGTCATCCTCTCAGACCAGCTAGGGATCGTCGCCTAGGTGAGCCGTTACCCCACCTACTAGCTAATCCCATCTGGGCACATCCGATGGCAAGAGGCCCGAAGGTCCCCCTCTTTGGTCTTGCGACGTTATGCGGTATTAGCTACCGTTTCCAGTAGTTATCCCCCTCCATCGGGCAGTTTCCCAGACATTACTCACCCGTCCGCCACTCGTCACCCAAGGAGCAAGCTCCTCTGTGCTACCGTTCGACTTGCATGTGTTAGGCCTGCCGCCAGCGTTCAATCTGAGCCATGATCAAACTCTTCAATTTAAGTTTGATGCTCGTGAATTAAACTTCGTAATGAATTACGTATGTTCACTCAGAGACTTGGTATTCATTTTTCGTCTTGCGACGTTAAGAATCCGTATCTTCGAGTGCCCACACAGATTGTCTGATAAATTGTTAAAGAGCAGTGCAACGCGGCTTTCGCTCACCGTTGCGAGGTCCCGTATAATACGTTTTCCTCATTCAGAGTCAAGCATTTCTTTCCGCTTTTCTCCGCAGAGTTCTCTGTGGAACCCCGCTGACCCGGCGGCTTGTAATCCGTTGTTCCGTGTCAGTGGAGGCGCATTATAGGGAGTTATTTCAGGCTGACAAGGGGAAATTTAAAATAATTTTCCGAGTGCGTATTATTTCACCAAAACTGATTAAACTGCCAGTTTTTCGAGCGTTTTGAAGCCATAACGCTGGAGGACTGGCAGTAATTGTTCAGCTTCAGGCGTCATTGCCATACAAAAGGCAATATTCTCGTCAGCTGATTTTGCGTCAGGTGCTTCATGTTCTAACAACCAAGCCGTGCGACGCGCAATCGCGGCACCGGAATCCACCAGTCGCGTCCCTTCAGGTAGAACCTGTAAAAGTTCTTCCTGTAATAGAGGGAAATGCGTACATCCGAGAACAACCGTATCCGGCGGTTCCGACATCCGCAACCATGGTCGCAGAATGCGGCGCAACTCATCCAGAGGAACCGCTTCTCCGTGCAGCTTCGCTTCCGCCAGTTCCACCAACTCAGCGGAACCCAACATCGCGATCTGACACTCGTTCGCAAAGCGCGCAATCAACTCATGCGTATATGAACGCTTCACCGTCGCTCGCGTCGCCAGCAGCCCCACTACACCGTTAGCCGTAAGGCGCGCCGCCGGTTTAATCGCAGGTACCACGCCGACGACCGGGAAAGTGAACTTTTCGCGTAACGCAGGGAGTGACACCGTGCTGGCGGTATTGCAGGCGATAACAGCCAGTGAAAGGGGGTAGCGCTGCTGAACGGCAGTCACAATCTCAACAACACGCTCGACAATAAATTCCTCGCTCTTCTCTCCATAAGGAAAGGCAACGTTATCGAAAGCGTATATATAGTGGAGATCCGGCAAGAGGTTGCGGATCTCATTGTAGACCGACAACCCACCGACGCCGGAATCAAACACCAGCACGGTGGGACGTGGATCAGAAGGTGTAGCTGCCAGACAAGGTGTATTCCCGTCCTGCAGTTGGGTAGCCATAAACTGTCTCGTAATCTTTATCGAACAGGTTGGCGATTTTACCACGAACTGTCAGCTGTGAGGTGATCGGATATGACACCGCCAGATCCCACAGGCTAACGCCGCCTAATTTAACTGTACGAGAGGTCTGGGTTACCTCATCATAGGCATCATCATAGCGTTGCCCCATATACTGGTAAGCAATATTCCAGCCGAGATCGTAAACCTGCCCCGTCAATTCGTACTTAACCTGCTGTTTAGCACGACGCGCAAGAGTCTTATTGGTTTCATCATCACGCGGATCAACATATTGCAACGTCAAGTGATGCTCTACCGGGCCAGTCGTAATATTCCCCGTCCACTCCAACCCTTTGATAGTGGCTGATTTCACGTTAGTATACTGGCTATAATTATCGATGCTTTTGTAGTCAATCAGGTTTTGAATTTCATAATGGTATACAGACAGTTGCCAATCCAACAGCCCAGTAACACCATCAATTCCTGCTTCCCACTGTTTAGATTCTTCTGGCTTCAGATTCGGGTTGGCTACAATGCCTAAATAACCATTCGATGCCGATGCATAACGCGTTGCCCCGTATTGCTGACCCAGCGATGGCGCCAGAAATCCGGTGCCGTAAGAGAACGTTGCCCTGTAACCATCAACAAATTCCCAGCCCGCCGCGGTTTGCCACGTGCCGTGCCAACCGAACTGCTCATCATGGTCTTCACGACCCGAGGCTTCCAGCGTCACACTGTCGATTTGCTGCTGCCCAGTCAAATAAAGTCCGGTAGTGTCACGCTTGTAGATATCAGATTTCGTCGTACTGCTGGAAGTCAGCTTTTCCTGTTTCCAGTCAACACCGCCGCTAACTGAACCATGCCCTACTTCAACGTTGTTACCCCACTGAATATAACGCTGCTCCATGTTATCCAGTGTGGCTTGTCCAGCATAGCGACCAAGGTTATTAGTGTAGTTGTAATATTTCAGATGTTGATAGTTAGCAATCAACTGAGAAGAATAGATACCAGAATTATAGTGCAGGCCGGTATCCCAGGACTGATTGTAATTCTGTGCTTCCTCATTACCGCTTGGGGAACCATACATAGAAGCCTGATCATAGTCACTATTAGCGGTATAGCTATAACTCCGGAAGAAGCCCGAAAGATTATCGTCGAACTTATGCTGCACGCCGCCCCAGAACATTTTGTTGCGATAGCCATCGCGATCGCTATCGCCACTGTAAGGAGAGTCAGGTTGAATATTAAAGCCTTTCGTCGTCAGGTAAGCACCAGCCGCCGTTACCATCGTGTCGCCAAAACGCTTATTTACCGCACCATCATAGGTCTGGTAACCATTCGACCCCATCCCAGCATTGATCTGAGCACGTTCATCATCACTCATCGTAATGATATTGACCACACCGCCAATCGCTCCGGAACCGTAAACTGCCGAGCGCGGTCCACGAATGTATTCAACGCGTTGCACCAATGATACGGGGATCTGACTCATATCAATCGCATTGCCAACACCCGCTCGCGCCATTGGCACGCCATCAATCAACACCAGAACATGGCGCGCTTCAGTACCACGTATAAAAAGCGATGAACTCTGGCCCATCCCGCCAGTCTGGGAAATATCCACCCCCGGCAGACGACGCATCACATCGTTGAGATCTTTTGATTGCCAGCGTTGAATATCTTCACGAGTTACAACATCGGTAGGTGCGAGTACTGTATTAACAGGTTGCTGAAAACGGTTAGCCGTAACGACGAGAGTGTCTGGGCTAGCATCCTGCGCCCAACCAGAAAATGCCGCGACGGAAAGTGCCGTCAGCAGCAATGATTTTTTGATCATTGTAAAGCATCCACAATATAAGAAGGATGCCGCAGGTCCCACCGATAGTACGCGATGATGAAAACCAGATGCGACGTTAGCCGGCAGGTCTTCGGGCTTGGAAGGTTATTCAATATAGCGAATAAAAAGAAATGAAGACTTCCCACCCAAAGGCAGTGTCTGCTTACGCTCTCATTTCACCTTTCCTTACCGCTGCGCGTCAGCTCCAGATTTACACTGGATTCCCTTTTAACTCACAGGACCGGAACGCGGATGCTACAGTTTGTTATTACCGACTGTCCAGACTGCGTATCACAATATTAGAAATCATCAATAACTGGACATCTACTGAGCAATCCCTACAATCCCCGCGTACTTTTATTTTTCAGGACGCATCATGACCCCCGAACACCTCCCGACAGAACAGTATGACGCGCAGCTAGCCGATAAAGTGGCTCGTTTACAGAGCTTAATGACGCCATTTACTGATCAGGCTCCGGAAGTGTTTCGCTCGCCGGTCAGTCATTACCGCATGCGCGCTGAATTCCGCCTGTGGCATGACGGTGACGACCTGTATCACATCATGTTTGAAAGCCAGACCAAAAGCCGTATTCGCGTCGACAGCTTTCCGGCAGCCAGCGAACTCATCAACACGCTGATGACAGCCATGATTGAAGGCGTTCGTCACAATCACGTCCTGCGTCATAAATTGTTCCAGATTGATTACCTCACCACCATGAGCAATCAGGCGGTGGTATCCATGCTGTACCATAAAAAGTTAGATGACGAATGGCGTCAGGAAGCCGAAGCACTGCGGGATGCGCTACGCGCGCAAAACCTGAATGTGCATCTGATTGGCCGGGCGACCAAAACCAAAATCGCGTTGGATCAAGATTACATCGATGAACGTTTGCCGGTTGCGGGTAAAGAGATTATCTACCGCCAGGTTGAGAACAGCTTCACGCAGCCGAATGCCGCCATGAACATTCAGATGCTGGAATGGGCGATTGATGTCACCAAAGATTCGCAGGGCGACCTGCTTGAATTGTACTGTGGCAATGGCAACTTCTCGTTAGCGCTGGCGCAGAACTTCAACCGCGTACTGGCCACTGAAATCGCTAAACCGTCCGTGGCTGCCGCGCAGTACAATATTGCGGCTAACCATATTGATAACGTGCAAATTATTCGTATGGCTGCAGAAGAGTTTACTCAGGCGATGAACGGGGTGCGCGAGTTCAACCGTTTACAGGGCGTCGACCTGAAGAGTTACCAGTGTGAAACCATTTTTGTTGATCCACCGCGCAGCGGCCTGGACAGCGAAACAGAGAAGATGGTGCAGGCGTATCCGCGTATTCTGTACATCTCCTGCAACCCGGAGACACTGTGTAAGAACCTGGAAACGTTGAGCCAGACGCACAATGTGTCACGTCTGGCGCTGTTCGATCAGTTCCCGTATACGCACCACATGGAGTGCGGAGTATTACTGACCGCGAAGTGATTTTTTTGTAGGCCGGGAAAGCAAAGATACCCCCGGCCTACAAATACTATTCCGCAATTTCTTGCTTACGGTTACGCACCTTAAAGCCGATCCAGAACACCAGAATCACTGACAGGACCGCTGGGAAGAAGTTCGAGCCGATATCCGGGTATTCCGCGCGCACCACGGTGCTGTACAACAGAACGCCAAGAATAAAACAGGCCGCAGCCAGACCCGGCAGCCCCACAGGCATTGTGCGATTCTGGTAACGTTGATGCAGGCAGTAAACCGTCAGCACCAGCGAAATAATCGGGAATACAGAGAATGGCACAATGGAGCTAAACAGCGCCGCAAATGTACCATTGATCGATAAGCCAGCAACCAGCGCCAGCAGCAGCGTACCTTTATCTTGACCTGACTGTTTCATTGCTCGTCCTTCTCGTTACTCGGAGTGATGCGTCATCTTCTCTTGTTCACGGCGATACCAGTAAAATGCGCCTTTGGCGATCATGCGCAGTTGCAATACCAGCCGCTCTTCCAGTTGTCGACGCTGTTCGGCGCCAACATCCAGCGCTTCTGCCCCCGCACTGAAAACAATCGTCACCATGGCTTCGGCTTGTGCTTCAGTAAACGCACGAGGCATATGGTTTTCGAGTTCCAGATAGTCCGCAAGTTCCGCAATGAAATGCTGAATTTCGCGAGCCACGGCGGCACGAAACGCCGCGGAGGTACCAGACCGCTCGCGCAATAATAAACGGAAGGCGTTGGGATTGTTGCCGATGAACTCCATAAATGTTGAGACCGAGGTGCGGATCACACTGCCGCCCTTGGCGATACGCTGACGCGCCTGGCGCATCAACTGGCGTAGCATCAGGCCGCTCTCATCCACCATCGTCAGGCCGAGCTCATCCACATCGCGAAAATGGCGATAAAATGAGGTTGGCGCAATGCCCGCTTCACGAGCAACTTCACGTAAACTGAGGCTGGCAAAACTGCGCTCTGCACTCAATTGACTAAATGCGGCCTCAACCAGCGAACGCCGGGTTTTTTCTTTTTGTTGCGCTCTAACGCCCATCACGATGTCTGAATCCTTCCTTATACCTTGCTGGCACTATACCAGAGATTAGGCGGTTGGCATGGCTTTGTGAATGATTGTTTACGCGCAGTTTGTGCTTCGACTTCGCAAAAAAGCACAACGATAATTGGGTTATCCTGACAACGATGTTACTATTCTGTTGCTTTTATGTATAAGAACAGGTAAGCCTGACCATGTCACATTCCTACGATTACGATGCAATAGTAATAGGTTCCGGCCCCGGCGGCGAAGGCGCTGCAATGGGTCTGGTTAAGCAAGGCGCGCGCGTCGCCGTTATTGAGCGCTATCATAACGTCGGCGGCGGTTGTACCCACTGGGGCACCATCCCATCTAAAGCACTCCGCCACGCCGTCAGCCGTATCATTGAATTCAATCAGAACCCACTCTACAGCGACCATTCCCGGCTTCTTCGCTCTTCTTTTGCCGATATTCTTAACCATGCCGATAACGTCATTAATCAGCAAACGCGTATGCGGCAAGGATTTTACGAGCGAAACCACTGTGAAATTTTGCAGGGGAATGCCCGTTTTGTTGACGAACACACCCTCGCTCTGGAGTGCCATGACGGTACGGTGGAAACGCTCACGGCAGATAAATTTGTTATTGCCTGCGGTTCGCGTCCCTACCACCCAAATGATGTCGATTTTTCTCATCCGCGCGTTTACGACAGTGATTCTATACTCAGCCTGCACCATGAACCTCGCCACGTTCTAATCTATGGCGCGGGCGTCATTGGCTGTGAATATGCGTCGATCTTCCGGGGAATGGACGTCAAAGTTGATTTGATCAATACCCGTGACCGTCTGCTGGCGTTTCTTGATCAGGAGATGTCCGACTCGCTGTCTTATCACTTCTGGAACAGCGGCGTGGTGATTCGCCATAACGAAGAATACGAGAAAATTGAAGGCTGCGATGATGGCGTCATCATGCACCTGAAATCCGGAAAGAAACTAAAAGCCGACTGCCTGCTGTACGCCAACGGTCGTACCGGTAACACCGATTCATTAGCGCTGGAGAATATTGGCCTGAAGACGGACAGCCGCGGCCAGCTAAAAGTGAACAGCATGTACCAGACGGCGCTGCCGCATGTGTATGCCGTAGGGGATGTGATCGGTTATCCGAGCCTTGCTTCCGCAGCCTACGATCAAGGCCGTATCGCCGCCCAGGCGCTGGTCAAGGGTGAGGCCACCGCGCACTTGATCGAAGATATTCCGACAGGCATTTACACCATTCCCGAAATCAGCTCCGTCGGTAAAACTGAACAGCAACTGACGTCAATGAAAGTCCCTTACGAGGTTGGCCGCGCGCAGTTTAAACATCTGGCACGCGCACAAATCGTCGGGATGAGTGTCGGAACATTGAAGATTCTGTTCCATCGGGAGACCAAAGAGATTTTAGGGATCCACTGCTTTGGCGAACGCGCTGCCGAAATTATTCATATCGGTCAGGCAATAATGGAGCAAAAAGGTGGTGGTAACACCATCGAGTACTTCGTTAACACCACCTTTAACTACCCAACCATGGCGGAAGCCTATCGGGTAGCTGCACTGAACGGCTTAAACCGCCTGTTTTAACGTGTTGTCGAAATGGCCATCCATTGCACCACGGATGGCCTCTGCCAGCTGTTCATAACGGCTGCGCAGCGGCGAACCCGGACGGTACACCAGACCAATGGTACGACGCGGTTCTGGTTTAATGCACGGCACATACACCACACCATCACGCTTACGCTCCGGTGGGACAGCCAGCGCGGGCAGTAAAGTAATCCCGCTGCCTGCTGCCACCATGTTACGCAACGTTTCCAGACTGGTTGCCCGGAAATGGGTGTCTTCATCAGCACCGGCTTCAAAACAAAAGCCCATCGCCTGGTCACGCAAACAGTGACCATCTTCGAGCATCAACAGTTTTTCACCTGCCAGATCGGACATCGGTACGCGGTCGCGATTTGCCCATGGGTGATCTTCATAGATCGCCAGCATCATCGGCTCATCAAACAGCGGTACCTCGATAAACGCTTCACTCTCTTTCACCAGCGCCAAAATCACGCAGTCGAGTTTACCGCTGTCCAGTTGCGCCAGCAGCTGATGCGTTTGCGCCTCATGCAGGTACATTTCCAGTTTCGGGAAGGTCTGGTGCAACATAGGAATAATATGCGGCAGCAGGTAAGGTCCTACCGTTGGGATCAAACCAATATGTAGCGGGCCAGACATTGTCTCACCCTGTTGGCTTGCCATCTCCTTGAGCACTTTGACCTCGCGCAACACGGTGCGCGCCTGATCCACCAGCAGTAAACCCGCTTGAGTGAACAGCACTTTACGACTCGTCCGCTCCAGCAGCATAACGCCAAGCTCATCTTCGAGTTTGCGGATTTGCCCACTCAGCGTTGGCTGGCTGACGTGACAGGAGTCTGCCGCTCGTCGGAAGTGACGGTGTTCGGCAAGTGCTACCAGGTATTCAAGATCACGAATATTCATTATTCATCCTCCATTGCCACGATAGTTCGTAGCGATAGGTAGCATAGCAACGAACGATTATCCCTATCAAGCATTCTGTTTAATAATGCACCACAGAAACGGAACGGTACCCCTTTAACCCTTGAAGCTACTGTCCGTTCTCATACTCGAAATAACTAAAGCCAACGTGAACGTTTGCGGACCTCTGGTCCGCTTTTTTTTGCATAAAAAAGCCCGGCTTGATGCCAGGCTCAGATAACTATTTGCCGGATGGCGACGCGAAGGCGTTTACCGCCATCGGGCAAAACACACGTTACGCCAGGCGCGCCTTCGCGTAGTCGATCGCCTGCGCTACCTGCTGCGGTGAAACGCCCCCTTTCGCCACACGCTTATCGAGGCACGACTGTAGCGAGAGGATCGGGTACACGTCATCGCCAATCACGGCGCTGAATTTTTGCAAATCAGCCAGTGACAGTGCTTCCAGCGGTTTGCCCTGACGAATCGCCTCAACTACCGTTTCACCCACGATATGGTGTGCTTCACGGAACGGGACGCCTTTCGCCACCAGATAATCGGCCAGCTCCGTAGCGTTGGCATAGCCCTGCTGCGCGGCTTCCTGGCAACGTGGGCGTTTTACCTGAATACCGTCCAGCACCAGCGCCGCCATATGCAGGCAGTCCAGCCAGGTATCGAGTGCATCGAACAGCCCTTCTTTGTCTTCCTGCATATCCTTGTTATACGCCAGCGGCAGTCCTTTCAGCGTCATCATCATGCCAGTCAACGCACCTTGCACGCGGCCACATTTGCCACGAATCAGCTCTAATGCGTCCGGATTTTTCTTCTGCGGCATTAATGATGAACCGGAGGTTACGCGATCGGACAGTTCCACAAAACCGGCTTCCCCGGTATTAAAGAAAATCAGATCTTCAGCAAAGCGTGACAGGTGAACCATACCGATAGAGGCATCAGAGAGGAGCTCCAGCACATGGTCACGATCGGATACGCTGTCCAGACTATTGCGGGTCGCCGAGGCGAAACCCAGCCAGCCAGCCAATTGTTCGCGATCGATTTCATAGGCGGTACCCGCCAGTGCACCGCAGCCTAACGGGCTGACATCCAGACGCTTGAGCGTATCCTGCAGACGGCTCTCATCACGCGCCAGCATTTCAACATAGGCCAGACACCAATGAGCAAACGTCACCGGCTGGGCACGCTGCAGGTGGGTATAACCCGGCATGACGGCATCCTGATTATTCTCTGCTGTCACCACCAGCGCGCTTTGCAACTGACGGTTAGCAGACAACAATTCAAGCACCGTGTCTTTGCACCACAGTTTAAGATCGGTTGCTACCTGGTCATTACGGCTACGCCCGGTATGCAGTTTTTTACCCAACGGCCCGACTTTATCGATGAGCTTGCCTTCTACCCAACTGTGAATATCTTCCGCATCGCTTTGCAGGATCTGTTGCGGGTCGAGGCGTACTTCTTCCAGCAGAGTATTCAACGCCTCTTCCAATTGACATTGTTCATCAGCAGTCAACACACCGACCGTGACCAGCGCTTTGGACCAGGCCACAGAGCCGACGATATCCTGCTCGGCCAAGCGGTAGTCGAAGCGCAAAGAGTCGTTGAACTGTTTGAACCGCTGATCTGCTGCCTGTGTAAAACGCCCACCCCAAAGTGCCATAACGAATTTCCTTAATATGATATTTTGCCCGGTGGCGCTACGCTTACCGGGCCTACAAAACCCATGCAGGCCGGATAAGGCGACGCTGCCATCCGGCACAATAATAGTTAAGCCAGAATACGCGTACCGATCGGCGTGCCGTTAAACAGCGCCGGGAGTTGTTCAGCATGACGCCAGGAAGCGATATCCACTGGACGTCCCAGCGTACGTGCCGCGTCCAGCGCCGCGTTCACCTTCACAATCATGCCATCGGTGATAATACCCTGCTCAATCAGCTGTTCTGCTTTGGCTGCGGTCATTTCGGCAATCCGCTGGCCTTTACCATCCAGAATACCGCTGACGTCAGACAACAGGATCAGATCCGCACCCAGCGTTGCCGCCAGCGCCGTCGCAGCCTGATCGGCATTGACGTTCATCAGTTGCCCTTCTTCCGTGACGCCTATCGAGCTGACGACCGGTAGAAAACCGTTTTCCAGTAGCGTGTTAATCAGCTTAGGAGAACCAGGCTGTGCCAGTCCAACATGACCTAACGCTACATCGAGCTGGGTCACTTTTACGCTGTCGCCATCGCCAAGGTACAGACCAACAGCGTCAATATGGTGTTTCTTCGCCCACGCCAGCAACGTTTTATTCGCCGTTCCGGCCAGGGCACCGGTAATGATGTCGATCTGGTCGGCTGGCGTCACGCGCAGACCATTTTTCTTTGTCACCGGCAAGTTGAGCCCTTTCATCAGCTCGTCAACCACGCAGCCGCCACCGTGCACAATGACCAGCGGACGCTGGTGCGACTCGCGATAATTGACCAGAGCGGTAAACAAACGCTCCAGCGCCTCTTCGCTATCCAGTAAAACGCCGCCCAGCTTGATAATTAATGGATTCATCATTGCACCCTTAAAGAAGAGACTGCGTTTCAGCAAAGCCGAAACGGATATTTGCGCACTGCATCGCCTGTGCGGCAGCGCCTTTCAATAAATTGTCTTCGGTTGCCACCACAATCAGGTGCTCGCCCTGAACGGCAAAACCGATATCGCAGAACGGTAAACCCACCACATTTTTCAGGGCCGGGACACCGTTGTCATACAGACGAACCAGCGGTTTATCACCATAGACCTGCTGCAGTGCTTGCGCCACCTGCGCATGGGTCACGCCCGGCTTCAAACGACAGGTGATGGTTTCCAAAATGCCGCGCGGGAAGTTTCCCAGATGCGGAGTGAAAATCACGTCAGCCCCCAAATGTGTGGCGATCTCCGGCTGATGGCGGTGGGTAAATACACCATACGGTTGCAGGCTCACTTCACAGAAGCTGTTCGAGATGGCAGCTTTACGTCCTGCTCCACTCACACCACTGGTGGCGTTAATTACTGGCCACTGGCTGAGATCAAGCAGGTTGGCATCAATCAGAGGCTTAAGCGACAACTGCGCCGCCGTAGGATAGCAACCCGGTACGGCAATTAGATTCGCGTCTTTAAGTTTGCTTGCACTCCACTCCGCCAGCCCGTAGACCGCTTGCTCCAGCAGCTCAGGATGCTGATGAGTAAAGCCATAATACTTTTCATAGAAGGCGCCGTCGTTAACACGGAATGCACCAGAGAGGTCAAACACCACGCAGCCCGCTTCCAGAAACTGTGGCGCCAGGTCATGACTAACCTCATGGGCCGTCGCCAGAAACACAACGTCTACCCCTGCGCTAAACTCGCGGATATCCGACATGGGTTGCAACGGCAAATCAACAATGCCCTTTAACTGCGGATGTAAATCAGAGATTAATTTTCCTGCATCATTGCTTTGCGCTGAGACAGTCAAAGCGGTTATGTTCATATCAGGATGGCGATTTACATAGGTCACAAGCTCTGCACCAGCATAGCCACTGGCGCCCACAATCAGCGTATTCAACATCGGGGCTGTTCACCTTCTTATATTCGGTTGCCAGGTATAAGCCTTTATCACCTCACCTTACACTTGGTGGGTTTTATTTCGCTCAACATTATTGTATTTTTATTCACAAATACTGCATGAATATTGATACTATCATGACCCAAGGTGTGTCAACAATGAAAAACAATTTACCGCCATTTATCGAGATTTACCGCGCTCTGATTGCCACACCATCGATCAGCGCCACCGAAGAAGCGCTCGATCAAAGTAATGCAGGTTTAATCACTCTGCTGGCGGATTGGTTCAAAGATTTAGGCTTCAGCGTTGAGGTACAACCGGTTCCCGGCACCCGTAATAAATTCAATATGCTGGCAAGTACAGGCACCGGTGCAGGCGGCCTGCTGCTCGCCGGTCATACCGACACCGTACCGTTTGACGACGGACGCTGGACGCGCGATCCGTTCACCCTGACCGAACATGACAACAAGCTCTACGGACTGGGTACGGCGGATATGAAAGGTTTCTTCGCGTTTATTCTCGATGCACTGCGTGATGTCGATGTGAAACAGCTGAAAAAGCCGCTCTACATCCTGGCCACCGCCGATGAAGAGACCAGTATGGCGGGCGCACGCTACTTCTCTGAAAATACGGCGATTCGCCCGGATTGCGCGATCATCGGTGAGCCAACATCCCTGCAGCCAATTCGCGCACACAAAGGCCATATCTCCACGGCGGTACGCGTGCTCGGCCAGTCTGGCCATTCCAGCGATCCAGCGCGCGGCGTGAACGCCATTGAACTGATGCACGATGCCATCGGCCACATTATGCAGTTGCGCAACTCGCTGAAAGCACGCTATCACCACGATTCATTCACCGTGCCTTACCCGACGCTGAACCTCGGCAGCCTGCATGGTGGCGATGCCTCCAACCGTATTTGCGCCTGCTGCGAACTGCACATGGATATCCGCCCGTTGCCGGGAATGACGTTAAGCGACCTGAATGGCTTACTGACGGACGCGCTGGCCCCGGTGAGCGAACGCTGGCCTGGCCGACTGACGGTTTCCGAGCTGCACCCGCCGATCCCGGGTTACGAATGCCCGCCGGATCACCAACTGGTCGAGGTGGTGGAAAAACTGCTCGGCGAGAAAACCGATGTGGTGAACTACTGCACAGAAGCACCGTTTATCCAGACGCTATGCCCGACGCTAGTACTGGGACCAGGTTCCATTAATCAGGCACATCAACCAGATGAATATCTGGAAACACGCTTCATTAAGCCAACCCGCGAATTAATTACCCAGGTTGTGCATCATTTTTGCTGGCATTAACCGAACGTCGCCTTGCTAATCCTTTAGTGGTAAGCAAGGCGATTCTTTTAACATTTGCATAAGCAACGCTTATTTGACGCGATGTGAATTAAATAACGTAAATTCCCGCCATTTTTTCGTTTGCTGAACCGATTTCGCAGCAATTGACGTCAGGTGTTTTACGTGGCTTTATAAAAGACGACTAAAAAGTTAAGTCCGAAAGATTTCGCGTTGCAGCCAATGCAGCTGGGACGCGAAAGATACAGGACATATTCAAAACAGATGGGGTGTCTGGGATCATATGAACGAACAATATTCCGCGTTGCGTAGTAATGTCAGTATGCTCGGCAAAGTGCTGGGAGAAACCATCAAGGATGCGCTGGGAGAGAACATTCTCGATCGCGTAGAAACAATCCGTAAGCTGTCTAAATCATCCCGCGCTGGCAATGAAGCGAACCGTCAGGAACTGCTCACTACGCTGCAGAATCTGTCTAACGACGAGCTGCTGCCAGTTGCCCGTGCGTTTAGTCAGTTCCTGAACCTGGCCAATACCGCCGAACAGTACCACAGCATTTCGCCAAAAGGCGAAGCTGCCAGCAACCCGGAAGTGATTGCCCGTACCCTGCGTAAACTGAAAGACCAGCCCAACCTCGATGAAGCGACAATCAAAAAAGCCGTGGAATCGCTCTCTCTGGAGCTGGTCCTGACCGCACACCCAACCGAAATCACCCGCCGTACGTTGATTCATAAAATGGGTGAGGTTAACGCATGCCTCAAGCAGCTTGATAACAAAGACATCGTCGATTACGAACGCCACCAGTTGATGCGCCGCCTGCGCCAGCTAATCGCCCAATCATGGCACACGGATGAAATCCGTAAACTGCGTCCCAGCCCGGTTGATGAAGCCAAATGGGGCTTCGCCGTGGTTGAAAATAGCCTGTGGGAAGGTGTACCGAACTATCTGCGTGAACTGAATGAACAGCTGGAAGCGCATCTGAACTACAAGCTGCCCGTCGATTTTGTCCCGGTCCGATTCACCTCGTGGATGGGCGGTGACCGTGACGGTAACCCGAACGTAACGGCAGATATCACCCGCCACGTGCTGCTGCTCAGCCGCTGGAAAGCGACCGATCTGTTCCTGAAAGACATCCAGTTTCTGGTTTCTGAACTGTCGATGGTCGAAGCCACGCCTGAGCTATTAGCGCTGGTGGGTGAAGAAGGCGCGGCAGAACCTTATCGCCATCTGATGAAAATGCTCCGTTCGCGTCTGATGACGACCCAGGCCTGGCTGGAAGCGCGTCTGAAAGGCGAAAAATTGCCGAAACCTGCAGGTCTGCTGACACAAAACGAGCAGCTATGGGAACCGCTGTACGCGTGTTATCAGTCACTGCAAGCCTGCGGTATGGGCATCATCGCCAATGGCGAACTGCTCGATACCTTGCGCCGAGTGAAATGTTTTGGCGTCCCGCTGGTGCGTATCGATATTCGTCAGGAAAGCACCCGTCATACCGAAGCGCTGGGCGAACTGACCCGTTACCTGGGCATTGGCGACTACGAAAGCTGGTCAGAAGCAGACAAACAGGCCTTCCTGATCCGAGAACTGAACTCCAAACGTCCACTGCTGCCGCGCAGCTGGGAACCGAGTAACGATACCCGCGAAGTCCTCGATACCTGTCGAGTGATTGCCGAAGCACCTCATGGTTCTATTGCTGCCTACGTGATCTCGATGGCAAAAACACCGTCGGATGTGCTGGCCGTTCACCTGCTGCTGAAAGAAGCCGGCATTGGTTTTACCATGCCGGTAGCGCCGCTGTTTGAAACGCTGGACGACCTCAACAATGCTGACGATGTAATGACTCAGTTGTTGAATATCGACTGGTACCGCGGTCTGATTCAGGGCAAGCAGATGGTCATGATTGGCTACTCTGATTCCGCAAAAGACGCAGGCGTGATGGCGGCGTCCTGGGCGCAATATCAGGCGCAAGATGCGTTGATCAAAACCTGCGAAAAAGCCGGCATTGAACTGACGTTGTTCCACGGCCGGGGTGGTTCTATCGGCCGCGGCGGCGCTCCGGCCCATGCGGCACTGCTCTCACAACCACCTGGCAGCCTGAAAGGCGGACTGCGCGTCACTGAGCAGGGTGAGATGATCCGCTTCAAATACGGTTTGCCGGAAGTGACCATCAGCAGCCTGTCTCTGTACACCGCCGCGATCCTGGAAGCCAACCTGCTACCACCGCCGGAACCGAAAGACAGCTGGTGCCATATTATGGATGAGCTGTCAGATATCTCCTGCAAGCTGTACCGTGGCTACGTGCGTGAGAACAAAGACTTTGTACCTTACTTCCGCTCAGCAACTCCCGAGCAGGAACTGGGTAAATTACCGCTCGGCTCACGTCCAGCTAAGCGCCGTCCGACCGGTGGGGTAGAGTCTTTGCGTGCCATTCCATGGATCTTCGCCTGGACACAAAACCGCCTGATGCTCCCGGCCTGGCTGGGCGCAGGTACCGCACTGCAAAAAGTGGTTGAAGACGGTAAACAGAGCGAACTTGAAGCGATGTGCCGCGACTGGCCATTCTTCTCCACGCGCCTTGGCATGCTGGAAATGGTGTTCTCGAAAGCGGACCTGTGGCTGGCAGAATACTACGATCAGCGTCTGGTCAAAAAAGAGCTGTGGCCGTTAGGTGAAGAACTGCGCCACCGTCTGGAAGCCGACATCAACGTGGTACTGGCAATCGCCAACGACTCACATTTGATGGCCGACCTGCCGTGGATTGCCGAGTCAATTCAGTTAAGAAATATTTATACCGATCCGTTGAACGTGCTACAGGCTGAACTGTTACACCGTTCGCGTCTGGCAGAAGAACAAGGTGAAGCCCCCGATCCGCGCGTTGAACAAGCGCTGATGGTCACCATCGCCGGTGTCGCAGCGGGCATGCGTAATACCGGTTAATTAAGCCCCCTGTCACCCTCGTGCAATTGCGCGGGGGTGACCTCAAAAACGCTTGTCATAACCGTTTCATTTCAAATATATTCTTGCCTTGATTCATTTGTTTTATGAACGAATCATCAACGAAACGCGATCTTAACGTCGCGACGCTTCAGATCTCCTTAAGATTTAGCCGCTACTCTTGGCGACACGATTAATAACAGGCTCACACTATGCAATCCTTACAACTCCAGACTAAACCCCCGTTTAGCTGGAAAGCCCTAGGTTGGGCACTTCTCTATTTTTGGTTTTTTTCTTCATTACTGCAGGCCATTATCTATTTTAGTGGTTACAGCGGCACGAATGGATTACGCGACTCGATATTATTCAGTTCGCTATGGTTGATCCCGGTATTTTTATTTCCCAATCGTATCCGTATTATTGCCGCCATCATTGGCGTCGTGCTGTGGGCAGCGTCACTCGCCGCACTAAGCTATTACGTCATTTACGGGCAGGAGTTCTCACAGAGCGTGCTGTACGTGATGTTTGAGACCAATGCCAACGAAGCCAGTGAATATTTAAGCCAGTATTTCAGCCTCAAGATTGTCTTCATCGCGCTGGCCTATACCGCCGTGGCGATTCTGCTGTGGACGCGCCTGCGCCCGGTTTATATTCCCTCCCCCTGGCGTTATCTGGTGTCGTTTGCGCTGTTATACGGTTTGATTCTGCACCCGATGGCCGTCAATACGTTTATTAAGCATAAACCTTTTGAGCGAACACTGAACGGTCTTGCCTCACGTATGGAACCCGCTGCGCCGTGGCAGTTTATTTCTGGCTATTATCAATATCGTCAACAGCTGACCTCATTGAACAGTCTGCTGAATGAGAATAATGCGCTGCCGCCGCTAGCACACTTTAAAGACAACTCTGGCGATGCCCCGCGCACGCTGGTGCTGGTAATTGGTGAGTCGACTCAGCGTGGACGCATGAGTCTGTACGGTTACCCGCGCGAAACCACGCCGGAACTGGACGCGCTGCACAAATCCGATCCTAACCTGACCGTATTCAATAATGTCGTGACCTCACGTCCGTACACCATTGAAATCCTGCAGCAGGCGCTGACCTTTGCTAACGAGAAGAACCCGGATTTATATCTGACGCAGCCGTCGCTGATGAACATGATGAAACAGGCGGGGTATAAGACCTTCTGGATCACCAACCAGCAAACCATGACCGCCCGTAACACCATGTTGACCGTGTTTTCCAAACAGACGGATAAGCAGTTCTATATGAACCAACAGCGCACCCAAAGTGCGCGTGAATACGACAGCAACGTATTGGCGCCGTTTAAAGAGGTGCTGGCCGATCCGGCGCCGAAAAAATTCATCATTGTTCATCTGCTGGGAACGCATATTAAGTACAAATTCCGCTATCCGGATGGTCAGGGGAAATTTGACAATAATATCGACAACGTCCCGCCAGGATTGAACAGCGATGAGCTGGAAGCCTATAACGATTACGACAGCGCTAATGTGTATAACGACCACATCATTGCCAGCCTAATTAACGACTACAAAGCCACCGATCCGAACGGCTTCCTGCTCTACTTCTCCGACCATGGCGAAGAGGTGTATGACACGCCGCCGCATAAAACGCAGGGGCGTAATGAAGACAACCCAACGCGTCATATGTACACGGTGCCGTTTCTGCTATGGACGTCTGAAAAATGGCAGGCTGCACACCCGCGTGACTTCTCACAAGATGTCGATCGTAAGTACAGCAGCTCTGAACTTATTCATACCTGGTCTGATTTAGCGGGCTTTACCTACGATGGATTCGACCCGACGCGTGCCATTACCAACCCGCAGTTCAAAGAGACAACCCGCTGGATTGGTAATCCATACAAGAAAAACGCCCTGATTGATTACGATACTCTGCCTTACGGCGATCAAATCGGTAATCAGTGATCGTTTACCGCCCCAGGCCACTCTTTTAGGGTGGCCTTTTTTAACCATCAACGTTACTGTGGCCCTGTCTGTTGCCAGCAAGGGATTCACATGTATCACGACGTCAGCCACCTTCTCTCCCGCCTGATTAACGGTCCCCTCCCGCTGCGGCAGGTGTGTTTCGCCAGCACCAACGGTTCAATGCCGGAATTAGCCTATCAGGTTGATTTTCCCCGTCTGGAAATTGTACTGGAAGGCGAGTTTGCTGATGTCAGCATCGGAAACAAACTTACCTCTGGTGATGTGCTGTACGTCCCGGCAGGTGGCTGGAATCTCCCGCAGTGGCACACGCCGGTCACCACGCTCAGCATCCTGTTCGGCAAACAGCAGTTAGGTTTCAGCATCGTTCAGTGGGATGGAAAACAATGTCAAAACCTCGCCAAACAACACGTTGCGCGGCGCGGACCGCGTATTGGCTCCTTCCTGCTGCAAACGCTACATGAGATGCAGATGCAGCCACAGGAGCAACAAACGGCCAGGCTGATCGTCGCCAGTCTGTTAAGCCACTGTCGCGATCTGCTGGGCAGCCAGCTCCAGACCGCGTCGCGTAGTCAGGCGCTTTTCGACGCTATTCGCGACTATATCGACGAACGCTACGCCTCGCCGCTGACCCGCGAATCCGTCGCCCAGGCATTCTACATTTCACCGAATTACCTCTCACACCTGTTTCAGAAAACCGGGGCGATTGGTTTTAACGAGTATCTGAACCATACGC
This sequence comes from Citrobacter freundii, assembly GCF_029717145.1. Lineage (NCBI taxonomy): Bacteria > Pseudomonadati > Pseudomonadota > Gammaproteobacteria > Enterobacterales > Enterobacteriaceae > Citrobacter > Citrobacter freundii. Next base: position 4,428,913 of record NZ_CP099222.1, read on the forward strand.
GACTGGAACACGCTAAGGCGCTGCTGAAGGGTTACGACCTGAAGGTGAAAGAAGTGGCACACTCCTGTGGATTTGTCGACAGTAACTACTTCTGTCGCCTGTTTCGTAAGAATACAGAGCGTTCTCCGTCAGAGTATCGTCGGCAATATCACAGCCAGTTAACGGAGAACAAGGCTACTCCAGAATAAGCTGAGTATGCTGTGGAGCTGAAAGTAGTTTACGCACGGCGCTCATCACCCGCTGAGGTTCTCGTAAAAAGGCGCTAATTCCCGACCGCACATAGCGACTCTGGGTAAATCGCTCAGCGCCCGCCAGATCAATATCGGTAATCAGCAACACCACATCGGCACGGCTAATATCCTCTTTAGTTAGTCGATTCTCAGTACCGAGCGCTCCCTGAGTTTCAATCTTGATAATCCACTTCTCATGCTGACAGAGTTTTTCAAGTCGCTCAGCCGCCATATAGGTATGCGCCACGCCGCTGACACAAGCAGTCACCGCGACCAGATATCGTACAGATGCGACAGCCATATCAACCTCCCACAGTGACCAGAAATCCGGCGTCTTCCACCAACTCACGCAACTCCGCCACCTCCTGGGCTGACGGGGCAGGTACATCTTTCATCGACCATTGCTGCCCAAGCAGGCGGTATTTTGGCTCACCATATTGATGAAACGGTAGCAGGTGAACCTGCTTTATGTCTAATGATGCTAATACGGTTAGCGCATGTCGCATGTTCTCCACACCAAGCGTAAAGCCCGGAATCAACGGCAAACGAGGAATGACATTGATTCCCTCATGTACTAACAGCCGCAAATTATCCAATACGCGCGGAAGATTCATATTTACGGCCTCTTGAGCCTGGCGCACATTCATTATTTTCAGATCAAAAAGTACCTCATCGCACATTTTTGCCAGCGGCAAAATGCGACTGGCAGGGGCATCTCCCGCCGTTTCAATGGCGCACTGAACACCGTTTCGCCGCAGGCGCTGTAAAAATCGGGTAGCGAAAGGTGCTTGCATCAACACTTCACCACCTGAAAGCGTCACCCCTCCGCCAGAGGTACGAAAGAAAATATCATCCTTCATCACCTCGCGTTCCAACTCATCCAGCGTGATATCGCGGCCAATACGCTCAAACGCACCAGAAGGACATTCATCCGCATCGCGCAGACACGGCGCACAATGCAGACATTTACTCTCCCGACGAACCGTTTCAATACGTGGCGAAATTGACTCCGGATTGGCGCACCACGGACAGGTATGTGGGCAGCCTTTAAAAAAGACCACCGTACGAATCCCGTGCCCGTCATTCAGCGAGTAACGCTGAATGTTGAAAATACGCGCGACGACTTCGCCACGTGCCTCCACTACGTCACAGTTGATGCGCGGTGCGGCGAATAATGTCATCCTGAATCTCCTTCGACAGCTCAACAAAGAAGGCACTGTATCCCGCCACACGGACCACCAGTCCGGCGAAGTCCTGCGGGTGCTGCTGCGCCTCCCGCAGCGTATCGGCATTCACGACGTTAAACTGGATGTGTTGCAGCTTTAGCTGGGTAAATGCGCGCAGAAAATCAGCCAGTTTTCGTAAACCCGCCTCACCTTCTAGCGTGGCTGGCGTGAACTTCACGTTCAACAACGTACCATTAGAAAGCAGCGTATTATCTAGTTTACTTACCGATTTCAGCACCGCCGTCGGTCCCTGAATATCCTGACCCAGCATCGGCGACAAACCACCGTCCGCCAGTTGTTCTCCGGCAAAACGGCCATCCGGCGTTGCCCCCACCACGGAACCCAACGGCACGTGCGCAGAGACGGTATAGGAACCCGGTGTAAACTGACCACCGCGTGGATTCTGATATTTTTCCACCTCTTTGCAGTAATGACGCAGCAGTTCGGCGCTGATGTTATCCACATCATCAATATCGTTGCCGTATTTTTCGAAGCGGTTGATCAACCGGGCGCGAATTTTCACACCTTCCGGGGTAGCGAAGTTGCCTTTTAATACCGACAGGAGTTCGTCAAAACGTAAACGCTGTTGCTCAAATACCAGCCCATTAAGTGCATGCAGAGAGTCGCTCAAGTTAGCGATGCCAATACCCTGTACACCAGAGAAGTTGTAACGCGCGCCACCATCAGTAATATCGAGCCCCTTATCCAGGCAGTCGTTGATAAATGAAGAGAGCAGAGGAACGGGTGCCCAGTCACGATGCCCTATATCACAAATATTGCTGCCCTCCACCATCAGCGCGATGTAGTGGCTGATTTTAGCGCGAATGTGCGACAGCAAGTTTTCATACGTCAACGCGCGGTTGCCTTCATTTTCATACAGGCTGATTTCCATCACTTTCAGCAAGTTAAACATGGCAATGTCGTGCAGACCGTAGGTTCTACCGGGAATCGACAGTTCCACGCAGCCCACCACCGCGTAATCGCGCGCGTCTTCCAGCGTAACACCACGATTCAGGAACGCCGGCACAACAACTTCATCATTGAAGATTTGCGGAATACCGGTACCGAGACGGATCGTCTCCGCCGTTTTCATCAGGAATGGCGTATCAATCAGCGCATTGGTGCGCACCCCGAGATTCGGCTGCGGCAGCTGCACGCTCTGATAGGCGTCAAGGCAGAGGAACGAGAGCACGTTCACCGCACTGCGCCCACTCTCGGTTAATCCACCCAGTAACGCGGTATACCCCGTCGGAAAACCAGCGAAATAGCGGGCGCTGCTGGTGGATCGGAGCAGTACGATGTCGTTGCTCTTTACCCACAGCGACTCGAGGAGCTCTTTTAAAAATGCCGGGTCTTCACCCTGGGTCAACGAGGTTTGGTAGAACGGCAGCATATACTGGTCAAAACGTCCCAATGAAAGAGAGCTGGCGTTGGATTCGTATTGCAGAATAATGTTCATGTACCAGAACAACTGGCACGCTTGCCAGAAGGTCTGCGGCTTATGCTGAGCGTTATTGCGGGAGTTGGCGGCAATGGTAAACAACTCCTGACGACGCTGCGCGTCAGGGCAGTCTGACGCCATTTTCTCCGCAAGCGTAGCATAACGCAGAATATGCCGTTGCGAGGCTTCAAGCAGCAGCAGAGCTGCCTGATAAAAGTGATTATCCGGATGCTGTGTAGCATGCTGACGCATCTGTGATACCAGCTCTCCCAGACCATGATTCAGCAGATGGGGATAATCAATAATGATATGTCCCTGCCCTTTGTCCGTCTGGTTAACGCTAAAAATCTGGGTGCTGACGGCGGCCTTTACCTCATCGGTCATCTGGCCATTGATAAAATCTTTCATCGACCGTTGCTCCCAGTACGGGAACAGCACGTCACGGTACAGGTGCTTATCTTCATCGCTGATATCAAAACGGTCCTGCGGGCGCGTCGGGAACTGATCCAACTCCTTAAGCAACCAGTACGGATCCATCTCCGGTGACATAATGCCCGCACGTGGCTTAACGGTACGGTTCCCGGCAATCAGTTCTTCATCACGAATCGAAATTTCAACGTGCTCAAGGATATAAGCAGTTGCTTTGGCCCGACGCAGAATAACCGGTTCCCCCTCCGTCTGCTGATGGCTCACAGTGTAAAGCTGCGCGCGTTCAAGTGAAATTTCACGGTTATTCTCGAAGAGAGCAGCTTTCAAACGTTGAATACGAGTGGTCATGAAGAACTCCTGTGGGCAAGCTTGTTGCCGGATGGCGGCGTGAACGCCTTATCCAGCCTACGGGGATTAATATCGTAGGCCCGATAAGCTGCGCCATCGGGCAGTCTAACGTTACGCGTTTTGCGCCAGATGCGCGCCAATCTTGTTCATGATGGCGTCGGCACGTTTGACCGCATCGCTGATGTTGACACGAACGATGGTTTTCCCGGCAAAACGCTCCTCAAACTTGATACCGATATCTTTGGTCAAAATGACCATATCAGCATCTGCCACATCTGCCGCAGTCAGCTCATTTTCCAGGCCAATCGAGCCCTGAGTCTCCACCTTTACTTCCCAGCCTTTGGCTTTGGCTGCGCTTTCCAGCGCTTCGGCTGCCATATAGGTGTGCGCAACACCAGAAGGACATGCGGTTACTGCGATAATCTTAGTCATGGCTCATTCCTCACTTAATTCATTTCAAAATCTAAATCCAGGTCGTCTTCTTTCCCATCAACCCGGGACACATTCTTCCGTGCCAGACTTTTCAGTACGTTAACGCACACAGCAGTCACTACAGCACCAACGGCAACCGCCGCGATATAACCTAGTTTTCCTTCCACCACGGGCAGAACAATCAGCCCCCCCCAACCGGCATAACACTGCGCACCGAACAGTGCGGCCGTTACCGTGCCACAGGCTGAGCCGATCATAATGGACGGGATCACGCGCAGCGGGTCAGCTGCAGCAAAAGGAATCGCCCCTTCAGTGACACCGACGCAGCCCATTACCAGTGCGGCTTTGCCGGCCTCACGCTCTTCAGACGAGAAATTATTGCGGCCAATCAGCGTTGCCAGCCCTAAACCCAGCGGCGGAACACAGATCCCCACAGCGGCAATCGCGACGACGGTATACACACCCTGAGCCACGCAGATCAGCATGAAGGCGTAGGCAACTTTATTGATTGGCCCCCCCATATCGAAGGCCAACATTAAGCCCATAATGACCGCCAGCAGCACAATGCTGCCCTGCTGCATTCCCTGCAGCCATTGCGTCAGGTTGGTGGTTAATGCACCCACCGGCTCACCCAATCCCCACATCATGATGCCTGCGGTAACAAAGGTGCCGACGATGGGAATAACGAAGATAGGCATGACTGAGCGCAATACCTTATGCACAGGAATTTTCTTCAGATAATGGACGACGATACCACCGATGATCCCGGCAATCAGTGCGCCAAAGAACCCGGCACCAAAGCTGTTGCCAACCCAGGCCCCAATCGCACAAGGTGCCAACGCGGAACGCTCGGCAATGGAATAGCCGATATACGCGGCGAGGAACGGCACCATCAGGGTCAACCCGGCAACGCCAATATCAAATAACTTTTTGAGATTGGGATCGGTAGCAACATCCGGTACAGCGCCCTTGCCATACAGCATGACGGAGACCGCCAGTAAAATACCGCCTGCTACTACGAAGGGGATCATATGTGAAACACCGGTCATCAGATGCTGACGGGTATTTTTCAGGATCTGCACCAACTCTTGCATAAGTCGCTCCCGGGCTGGTTGAAGCCCATATCCATAAGGTTGTTGCGGAAAACAATAGGCAATCTGGGGCGGCACAGACAGTGGATAAAAAGGCCATTTACTGGACTTTTGTAATGTCAGTACAAAAATGCGATCCGCCTCATAACTTACGACATATCGGAAATTTTTGAAGGAACATCGACTTGTGAAGCATCTCTCACTTTGATAGTTACATTACATTTGTCCAGTTTTTGGTAGATTTGTCCCATGGCGGGTTCAGGCATTGCCCTTTTATTCTGTAATCAGAAATCGTTACGGGAGAGAGGCTATGGGCCTGATTGTGGAATTTACCTGTGAATTGCCTAATGGTGTACATGCACGCCCGGCAAGCCACGTTGAAACGCTGTGCAACAACTTTACCTCACACATCGAGTGGCACAACCTGCGCACTGACCGGAAAGGGAACGCCAAAAGCGCGTTAGCGCTGATTGGCACTGACACGCTGGCGGGCGACAGCTGCCAGCTACTGATTTCCGGTGCAGATGAACAAGCGGCCCACCAGTGTTTGAGCCAGTGGCTGCGCGATGAATTTCCACAATGCGACGCTCCGCTGGCGGAGGTCAAAAACAGTGAACTGGAGCCACTTCCAGCATCACTCGCTCACCTGAACCCCCAGTTTTTCCGTGCCAGAGTGGTTTGCAATGGTAGCGCGGGAGGCCTCCTGACACTTCTTTCGTCGCTGGATCTCAACGCACTCGGCGAGCTTCCCACTGCCGGAAATGTGGAAGCTGAGCAATCCGCACTGGATAACGGCTTAACCCTGCTGGTGAAGAATATTGAATTCCGTTTACTCGACAGCGACGGCGCGACCAGTGCGATTCTGGAAGCACACCGCTCGCTGGCGGGTGACACTTCCCTGCGTCAGCACCTGCTGGCAGGAGTTTCTCGCGGGTTAAGCTGCGCCCAGGCGATAGTCGAAAGCGCAGGGCATTTCTGCGATGAATTTGCCCGCTCCAGCAGCAGCTATTTACAGGAGCGCGCGCTGGATGTACGCGACGTCTGCTTCCAGCTTTTACAGCAAATTTATGGCGAACAGCGTTTTCCTGCACCGGGAAAACTCACCCAATCAGCAATCTGCATGGCTGATGAACTCACACCTAGCCAGTTCCTCGAACTGGATAAAATATTTCTCAAGGGTTTGTTGCTTAAGAGTGGCGGCACCACTTCGCACACCGTCATTCTCGCCCGCTCATTCAATATTCCCACACTGGTCGGCGTGGACATTGAAACCCTGGCGCCGTGGCAGCAGCAAACCGTCTACATCGACGGCAATGCAGGCGCCATCGTCGTGGCGCCAGATGAATCCATTGCTCGCTATTACCAGCAGGAAGCCCGCGTACAGGACGCCCTACGCGACCAACAGCGTATCTGGCTCACCCAGCAGGCACGCACCGCCGATGGCATCCGCATCGAAGTTGCCGCCAACATCGCCCACTCTGTGGAAGCATCGGCGGCGTTTGGCAACGGCGCGGAAGGGGTTGGCCTGTTCCGTACAGAAATGCTGTATATGGACCGAACCAGCGCTCCCGGCGAGAACGAACTGTACAATATTTTTTGTCAGGCTCTGGAGTCAGCAGAAGGCCGCAGCATTATTGTTCGTACGATGGATATCGGCGGTGATAAACCCGTTGATTACCTGAATATTCCCGCCGAAGCTAACCCGTTTCTTGGTTATCGCGCCGTGCGTATTTATGAAGAGTACGTCACGCTGTTTACCACACAATTACGGGCGATCCTCCGCGCTTCCGCGCACGGTAGCCTGAAAATCATGATCCCGATGATCTCCTCCATGGAAGAGATCCTGTGGGTCAAGGAAAAGCTGGCGGAGGCCAAACAGCAGTTACGCAATGAACACATCCCGTTTGATGAGAAGATCTCGCTCGGCATCATGCTGGAAGTCCCCTCGGTGATGTTCATCATCGATCAGTGCTGTGAAGAAATTGATTTCTTTAGCATTGGCAGTAACGATCTGACCCAGTATCTGCTGGCAGTCGATCGTGACAACGCCAAAGTCACCCGTCACTACAACAGCCTGAATCCGGCCTTCCTGCGCGCATTGGATTACGCGGTGCAGGCGGTACATCGTCAGGGCAAGTGGATTGGTTTGTGCGGCGAGCTTGGCGCAAAGGGGTCGGTTCTGCCGCTGCTGGTCGGACTGGGACTGGATGAACTCAGCATGAGCGCGCCGTCAATTCCTGCCGCCAAAGCGCGGATGGCACAACTCGACAGCCGCGCCTGCCGTCAATTGCTGAACCAGGCGATGGCGTGTCGCACCTCGCTGGAAGTGGAACACCTTCTGGCCCAGTTCCGCATGACTCAACAGGACGCCCCGCTGGTTACCGCCCAATGCATCACGCTGAATAGCGACTGGCGCAGCAAAGAGGAGGTTCTCAAAGGGATGACCGACAACCTGCTGCTGGCCAGTCGCTGCCGCTACCCGCGCAAGCTTGAGGCCGATCTGTGGGCTCGCGAGGCGGTCTTCTCCACCGGACTGGGCTTCAGCTTCGCCATTCCGCACAGTAAATCTGAACACATAGAACAATCCACCATTAGCGTGGCACGCCTGAAAGCGCCGGTACGCTGGGGTGATGACGAGGCGCAATTCATCATTATGCTAACCCTCAACAAACATGCCGCAGGCGACCAACATATGCGTATTTTCTCGCGACTGGCCCGCCGCATTATGCACGAAGAATTCCGCAACTCGCTGGTTAACGCCGCTTCCTCCGACGCTATCGCCAGTCTGCTGCAACATGAACTTGAACTGTAAAGGAAAGGCTATGGAACTGTACCTGGATACCGCCAACGTGGCGGAAGTTGAACGTCTGGCACGCATCTTCCCGATTGCTGGCGTCACTACCAACCCAAGCATCGTGGCGGCAAGTAAAGAGTCCATCTGGGAGGTACTGCCGCGTCTGCAAAAGGCAATGGGCAAAGACGGCATTCTGTTCGCGCAGACCATGAGCCGTGATGCGCAGGGGATGGTGGAAGAAGCTAAGCGCCTGAGCCTCGCCGTACCAGGTATCGTCGTTAAAATCCCGGTCACCGCCGAAGGTCTTGCGGCCATCAAGCAGCTGAAAAAAGAAGGTATTACCACCTTAGGCACCGCCGTGTACAGCGCAGCGCAAGGACTGCTGGCCGCGCTGGCGGGAGCAAAATATGTCGCCCCTTATGTGAACCGTGTTGACGCCCAGGGCGGAGACGGTATCCGCACGGTACAGGAACTGCAAACATTGCTGGAGCTGCATGCGCCAAGCAGCATTGTGCTGGCAGCCAGCTTTAAAACGCCACGCCAGGCGCTGGATTGCTTACTGGCAGGATGTGAAGCAATCACCCTGCCATTAGATGTAGCGCAACAAATGCTCAATACCCCTGCGGTAGAGTCTGCAATAGAGAAGTTTGAGCAGGACTGGAACAACGCATTTGGTCGGATCACTCTTTAAGGAGATAACGTATGGATCGCATTATTCAATCACCGGGTAAATACATCCAGGGTGCCGATGTTATTACTCGTCTTGGCAGTTACCTCAAACCGCTGGCGGAACGCTGGCTGGTTGTTGGAGACAAATTTGTCTTAGGCTTTGCCCAACCCGCCCTGGAAAAAAGCTTCCAGGATGCCGGTCTGGCGCTGGAAATCGCCCCGTTTGGCGGCGAATGTTCACAAAACGAAATCGATCGCCTGCGCGGCGTCGCGGAACAAGCGCAGTGTGGCGCGGTATTAGGCATTGGTGGCGGTAAAACGCTGGATACCGCCAAAGCACTGGCCCACTTTATGGGCGTGCCGGTTGCCATTGCACCGACCATTGCCTCAACCGATGCCCCCTGCAGCGCGCTGTCGGTAATTTACACCGATGCAGGTGAGTTCGATCGCTATCTGCTGCTGCCGAACAACCCGGACCGGGTCATTGTGGATACCAAAATTGTCGCGGGGGCACCGGCTCGTTTACTTGCCGCCGGCATTGGCGATGCGCTGGCAACCTGGTTTGAAGCCCGCGCCTGTTCACGCAGCGGCGCCACCACCATGGCCGGTGGTCAGTGTACTCAGGCGGCACTGGCGCTAGCCGAGCTGTGCTACAACACGCTGATCGAAGAAGGCGAAAAAGCGATGCTGGCCGCCGAGCAGCACGTGGTGACCCCAGCACTGGAGCGCGTGATTGAAGCCAACACCTACCTGAGCGGCGTCGGTTTTGAAAGCGGTGGGCTGGCCGCAGCACATGCTATTCACAACGGCCTGACGGCCATCCCGGATGCACATCACTATTATCACGGTGAAAAAGTGGCATTCGGTACGTTAACGCAGTTAGTACTGGAAAATGCGCCGGTAGAAGAAATTGAAACCGTGGCGGCACTGTGCCACTCCGTTGGTCTGCCAATCACCCTTGCCCAACTGGATATCAAGCAGGATATTCCGGCCAAAATGCGCATCGTGGCCGAAGCAGCCTGTGCCGAAGGCGAAACCATTCACAACATGCCTGGCGGAGCCACGCCGGATCAGGTTTACGCCGCGCTGCTGGTGGCAGATCAGTACGGTCAGCGATTCCTGCAAGAGTGGGAATAAGCACGGTTTGACCGGATGGCGGCTTCGCCTTATCCGGCCAACAAAATCCACATGCCTAACGGCCAATAAAAATCCCCGCAATTGCGGGGATTTTCTGTATGCCATCCGGCCTCTTGCTTTACAGCAGGTCGAAACGGTCCAGATTCATCACTTTCACCCATGCCGCGACAAAGTCTTTCACAAACTTCTCGTGGGCATCGCTGCAGGCATACACTTCAGCCACAGCACGCAGGACCGAGTTAGAACCAAACACCAGGTCAGCGCGGGTTGCCGTGTACTTCACTTCGCCGCTCAGACGGTCGCGACCTTCAAACAGCTCCTGTGACGCATCAACCGCCTTCCACTCATGACGCATATCCAGCAGATTGACAAAGAAGTCAGTGCTGAGCACGCCTGGGCGATCGGTAAAGACGCCATGCTGGCTACCATCGAAGTTTGTTCCCAGCACACGCATACCGCCCACCAGCACGGTCATTTCCGGCGGGGTTAACGTCAGTTGCTGCGCTTTATCGATCAGCAGCGACTCGGTGGTCGAAACCTCAGGACGGGAACGATAATTACGGAAACCATCGGCAATCGGCTTGAGCAGTTCAAACATCTCAATATCAGTCTGATCCTGACGCGCATCCACACGACCCGGCGCAAAAGGTACATTGATACTGACACCTGCCGCGCTTGCCGCCTTCTCTACACCAACGACGCCTGCCAGCACGATGATATCGGCTAACGAGGCGGTATGCGCCGATTTATAAATACCTTCCAGCACCGGCAGAACACGGGCTGCCGTCGCATTCACATCCCAGCCGCGTTGCGGATTCAGCGCCAGACGCGCCCCGTTAGCCCCGCCGCGTTTATCGCCCCCGCGGAACGTTGACGCAGAAGCCCATGCCACCGACACCAACTCGCCCACGGAAAGCCCGGAAGCCGCAATGGTCGCCTTCAGGTTAAGGATATCTTCTTCGCTTGGGTTGAAGAACGCGTGCGGCAGCGGATCCTGCCAAATCAGATCTTCCTGCGGGACTTCTGGTCCAATGTAACGTGATTTTGGCCCCATATCCCGGTGCGTCAGCTTAAACCACGCGCGAGCAAAGGCTTCGTTAAACGCCTGCGGATCGTTGAGGAAACGACGGGAGATCTTCTCGAATTCCGGATCAAAACGCAGCGTCAGATCGGTAACCAGCATCGTCGGCTTACGTTTTTTCGACGGATCAAACGGATCCGGAATAATTTCAGGGGCATCGACCGCTTCAAACTGGATAGCACCGGCCGGGCTGCGGGTCTGTACCCATTCGTATTTGAACAGGTTCTCGAAGAAATAGTTGCTCCACTGGGTCGGCGTTTGCGTCCAGACCACTTCCAGACCCGAGGTGATGTTGTCTGCGCCCACACCGCTGCCATAGCTGCTGGCCCAACCTAAGCCCTGGGCCTCAATCGGTGCTGATTCTGGATCGGGGCCGACGTGCGATGCAGGACCTGCACCGTGGGTTTTACCCAACGTATGACCACCGCCAATCAGCGCCACGGTTTCTTCGTCATTCATCCCCATGTTGCCGAAGGTGGCACGAATCGCTGCTGCCGCGGAAAGCGGTTCGCCGCTGTGATCCGGCCCTTCCGGGTTCACGTAGATAAGTCCCATCTCAGTCGCACCCAGCGGGGCTTTCGCCAGCTCTTCCGGATGGCGGTGCGTCAACCAGGCTTTTTCGTCACCCCAGTTCACATCAAGATCCGGTTCCCATACGTCTTCACGACCGGCACCAAAGCCAAAGGTACGGAAGCCGGAGTTTTCCAGCGCCACGTTACCCGCGAGGATAAACAGGTCGGCCCAGGAAATTTTCTGACCATATTTTTGCTTAACAGGCCACAACAGACGACGTGCTTTATCCAGGCTCACGTTGTCTGGCCAGGAGTTCAGTGGTGCAAAACGCTGCTGTCCGCGACCTGCGCCACCGCGTCCATCAATGGAGCGATAGGTCCCTGCGCCGTGCCATGCCATACGGATAAACAAACCGGCATACGTGCCCCAGTCAGCGGGCCACCACGGTTGAGATTCGGACAGGAGGGCTCTGAGATCCCCTTTCAGGGCAGAATAGTCGAGTTTGCTAAATTCTTTGCGGTAATTGAAATCTTCACCCAATGGGTTCGAACGGTTGGAGTGTTGGTTCAAAAGGTCTACGCGGAGTTGATTCGGCCACCAGTCGCGGTTATTTCTTCCTGCTCCCGCGCTGGGATCGTGACCGCCTTGATGGAAAGGACACTTACCGGCAGTTGATGCGTTTTGGCTATCGTCGGACATGCTCATCTATATGCTCCCTTTACAGTGTTCTAGCTACGATATACACCACCAGAGATAAGATATAGTCGAAAAAACCCACAGATTCGATAGCTAAATCCTTTTATATTTTTAGTTACAGAGATGTAGATCAAAATGATCAACAAAAAGCCCTCCGTAGAGGGCTGATGTTACAATTAAGCAGGCCTGACGCCCAGCGTATGGCATATTGCGTAGCTCATCTCGGCGCGATTGAGCGTATAGAAATGGAAATCTTTCACCCCTTCACGGCTTAAAATCTTCACCATGTCCATGGCAATGTTAGCGCCCACCAGCTTGCGGGTTTCCGCGTCATCATCCAGACCGTCAAACATCGTCGACATCCAGGAAGGGATGCGCACGTTGGTCATGTCAGCGAATTTTTTCGCCTGCTTAAAATTAGAGACCGGCAGGATACCCGGGATAATTTCCACATCGATACCTGCGGTTACGCAGCGGTCACGAAAACGCAGATAGCTTTCCACGTCGAAGAAAAACTGGGTGATCGCGCGATTCGCTCCGGCGTCGACCTTACGCTTCAGGTTGAGCAGATCGGCCTGGGCGCTTTTCGCTTCCGGGTGGACTTCCGGATAGGCCGCAACAGAGATATCAAAGTCTGCCACTTCTTTGAGTAACCCAACCAGATCGGCGGCGTACATATCCGGTTTGCCACTGCCTGGCGGCAGGTCGCCGCGCAGGGCCACAATATGACGAATCCCGTTGTTCCAGTAATCCTGAGCGATAATTCGCAGCTCGTCGCGAGTAGCATCAATACAGGTCAGGTGCGGGGCGGCTTCAAGACCGGTGCGATCCTTAATCCCCTTAATGATGCTGTGCGTGCGGTCACGCTCACCGGAGTTTGCGCCGTAGGTCACGGAGACAAACTTGGGCTTCAGACTGCTCAGGCGATCGATTGAGTTCCACAGTGTTTGCTCCATTTCACTGGTGCGCGGCGGGAAAAACTCAAACGAAACGTTAATCTGACCCTGGACTTCAGCCAGGCTCTGATTCAGGGCTTCCCGCTGGTTGGCGTGAAAAAAGCTCATACCTTACCTCATCAATCTTTTGTCGTTATATGTTGTGTTGTGAACTGCTATACGTTTAGACGTCTAGATGTAAAAATGACGGAAAAGCGCCGTAACGTCAACATAAAAATCATCGTGAAAGGTGAGGAATACTCAGTGAAGATGAAAATAATTCACTTTAACGTGCAGAAAGGAAGGACGCCGAGAGTAATAAAGGAAGCCATTGCAGGCGAGATTCTTGTTCAGTCGGTAATACCAGTCCGACAGTGATGCACAATTCCGTGTCGCATAGCGGACGAAAAACCACCCCCTGCCGCTGGATAGCTGCAAACGATGCCGGAAACAGGCTCACCCCCTCGCCACGCGCAATACGCGCAAGCAGAACATCATGCTCCAGCGGCTCTTCAATGCAGACAGGCGAGCGGGATCACGGTGAGTCCAGTAGCCTCCAGCGGCAGCGCCACACTAGCCGCGTCCAGTTTTCCACGCCGCACCTGGCGCGTTAGGTAACGCCACACCGCAGCTAAAGGTGCACATTGCCGCCGCACTGCACGTGGGGTTAACGCAGGAGGAGATTACTGAAGTGATTATACAGATGGCAGTATACGCAGGCTTTCCCGCTGCGCTGAACGGGCTGTTCGCCGCAAAAGAGGTGTTTGCGAAACAGTAAAGATGCCGGATGGCGATGCTTGCGCATCTTATCCGGCCTACACAGCATTACCCTTACTACGTAGGCCGGATAAGCGTAGCGCCATCCGGCAACACACACCCTACAGCAACTGCGCCAGACGATTAATATCCGACTGAATCGCCCCGGCGGTCACATCACGACCCGCCCCCGGCCCACGGATCACCAGCGGGTTATCGCGGTACCAGCGGCTTTCGATGGCGAACACGTTATCGCACGGCAGCAGCGCCGCCAGCGGGTGCTCAGGACGGACCGCTTCCACCCCCACACGCGCTTTTCCGTTGGCATCGAAACGTGCCACGTAGCGCAGTACCAGCCCCATTTCACGGGCGGCCTCCAGCCGCTGAACCATCTGCTCATTCAGCTCATCGCCATTTTCAAAGAAATGGTCAATAGAGCCTTCTTCACAGTGCGCAGGTACCAGTGACTCCACGCGAACCTGGTCCGGCTCGATGTCGTAACCCGCTTCACGCGCCAGGATCACCAGCTTGCGCATCACATCTTTACCAGAAAGGTCAACGCGCGGATCCGGCTCAGTCAGCCCCTGCTGCCACGCTTGATCCACCAGGTCGGTAAACGGAACAGAACCGTCAAATTGCAGGAACAGCCACGACAGCGTGCCGGAGAAGATCCCGCTGATCGACAAAATGGTGTCTCCGCTGTCAATCAGATCCCGTACGGTATGATTGATCGGCAATCCGGCGCCGACAGTGGCGTTATACAGCCAGTGACGACCGGTTTTCTCAAAGGCGTCGTGGATTTGGCGATACTTATTACTCGTGCTTGCGCCAGCCAGTTTATTGGCGCTAATCACGTGAAAACCGTGGCTGGCGAAATCCAGATACTGATCCGCCAGTTGTTCACTGGCGGTGACGTCCAGCACGACTAAATCGTCATACGGGTGCGCGCGCATCCACAGGAACAAGGATTCTTCATCCTGCTCTACCGCTTCATCATCAAAGAAGGCTAACGCGCGGCTGGCGTCCAGTCCTTCGTAATTCAGCAGGCTACGGCGGCTATCCACCACGCCTGCCAGCACGAATTCAAAACCGGTACGCGCAGACAGCGTGCTCTGCTCACGGGCAAACAGCTCCAGCCAGCGAGAACCGATATTCCCCTTGCCAAACAGCACCAGGCCGATGCGTTTTTCAGCGCGGAAAATTGACTGGTGCAGACCCTGGATCAGGCTTTCGGTCGGGCCAGTACGCAGCACGGCAACCAGGCTGATACCCTCTTCTGACTGCCAGGTAAACTCAACCGGCTGGCCCTTCAGTTGTTGCCAGAAACGGTGGCAGTGCAGCGGGTTACGCGTCACCCCAGCACCCACCATCGCCACCAACGCCAGGCCTTGACGCAAACGCAGCTCGCCCGGCAGGCCTGCTTCATCAAGAATTTTCAGCGCGCCGTCAGCGACTTCAGAGGTGTAGCAAAATTGCAGCAGTTGGCGATCAGGATGCACACCCACCGCCAGCGGACGCACCTGTGCACGTTTTAAAATCTGGTCGATATCTTTGTAAGCCAGCTTAAAGTCCTGACCTGTGGGCACCTGGAACTCAATCAGGCAAACGTCGTCATGGCTGGTGACAATACGCGCCCCGGTACCGGAAGCCAGCACGCGTTCAATGCGCGTCGATCCTTGCTCCGGCGTATAGCTACAGCGCAACTGGAGATCAATATCGCTGCCGGAAACCGGCTGTAAGGTACGGGCATGGAGAACCGGTGCCGCCAGACGCGCCAGTTCGCTGGCTTCATCAAGGCGCAGCAACGGCAGCAAACACGCATCTTTTACTTTGCGCGGATCCGCGCTGTACACCCCGGCGACATCGCTCCAGATAGTCACGCGGGAAACACCCGCCAGTGCGCCAACCTGGGTCGCGGAGTAGTCAGAACCGTTACGCCCCAACAGCACCGTTTCGCCCGCATTACTGCGGCTGATAAATCCGGTCACCACCAGGCGTTTCCCCGGATGCTGCGCCAACAGCTGTTGCAGTAAGGGATACGAAAGGCCTTCATCCACCTGCGGTTGAGCGCCGCGTTCCGCGCGCAAAAACTCGCGCGCATCCAGCCAGGCAGATTCCAGACCCTGCTGGTTAAGTACGGCAGACATCAGACGCGCTGACCACACTTCACCATGCCCGACTACTTCAGCGTAAACCGTATCGTTGACGCCGCCGTCGAGTAAACCGGCCAGACGCTCCAGATCGTGAATAAACTCGCCAATCAGCCCATCGGCCACCTCTGGTGGTAACAGACCGCTAATAAGCTCGCTCTGATAGCGGCGTAACGCCTGCTGAACCTGATGCGCAGAAAGGCGATCGGTCTGGCTTAACTTCAGCCAGCTAATCAACTGGTTAGTGGTACTGCCCGCCGCGGAAACAACCATCATGTCGTCAGGCTGCGAGTACTCAGCCATAATGCCTGCGACACGTAAATAACATTTCACGTCAGCCAGACTACTACCACCAAATTTGTGCAGTTGACGACCCTTCGCCCCTGCCTGCGCAATCACACTCATGTTTACCCCTTGTTTGCAGCCCGGAAGCCATTTTCCAGGTCGGCAATTAAATCTTCGCCATCTTCAATACCGGTGGAGATACGCAGCAGCGTCTCAGAAATGCCGGCAGCAGCACGCGCTTCTGGTGCCATCCCCGCGTGGGTCATGGTCGCGGCATGGGAGATCAGGCTTTCGACGCCCCCCAGTGATTCTGCCAGCGTAAACAATGATAACCCGCCAAGGAAGTCGCGCAGCGTTTGCTCATCACCATCCAGTTCAAAACTCAACATCGCGCCAAAGCCTTTTTGCTGACGCGCGGCAATTTCATGCCCCTGATTATCCGGCAGTGACGGGTGATACAGTTTTTTCACCAGCGGCTGGGTTTGCAAATAGTCGACAATCGCCTGGGCGTTGCGTTGTGCCACCTCCATACGAGGTGACAGCGTACGCAGGCCGCGCAACAGCAGATAACTATCAAATGCGCCGCCGGTGACGCCAATATTATTCGCCCACCATGCCAGCTCAGTGACCAGTTCTGGATCTTTTGCAATCACCACGCCAGCCACGACATCTGAGTGACCATTTAAATATTTCGTGCATGAATGCAACACCAGATCGGCGCCTAATGCCAGTGGATTTTGCAGTGCTGGGCTTAAAAACGTGTTATCAACGACGCTTACCGCGCCAGCCTCACGCGCCAACTGGCAGATTTTCGCAATATCGACCACGCGTAACAGCGGATTACTTGGGCTTTCTACCAGCACCAACGTCGGTTTCTCCGCTAACGCGGCCTTCAGCGCGGCTTCATTGCCTTGATCGACAAACAGCACGCGATAACACCCACGCTTCGCCAGACTGTCAAACAGGCGATAGCTGCCGCCGTAACAGTCGTGCGGCGCCACCAGCAGGTCGCCCGGCTTCAGGAACACCGTAGTTACCAGATGAATTGCCGACATACCGGTACTGGTCAGCACCGCGCCCGCACCGCCTTCCAGCTCCGCCAGCGCACGCTGGACAACATCACGCGTCGGGTTACCGCGACGTGAATAGTCATGGGCCCGAGGCTCGTTGAAACCGGTAAAATTATAGGTGCTTGAAAGGTGAATCGGCGGGACAACGCAACCGTACTGCTCGTCGTCATTTAATCCGCTACGCACTGCGATGGTGGCCTGTTTACGCGTCATATTGAGGAGTTCCTGGCTGAGCCGGTGAATAGTCAGACCCCAGAGTAATCATTGTTACAATAGCCGTCAATACATCTGGACATCTAAACTTCTTTGCGTATAGATTGAGCAAATTCAAAATAGCCGTTAAAATTATATGCATTAGCGTACATCTGCGTCGGCTAACTTCGTGTCAGGGCCGCGCCACTACGATAAACTACGCACAGTTATGGTCCGGGCTCAGGTTCTGGCCTCAAATTTAATGACAAAGAGGATTAAGTATCTCATGGCTGAATGGAGCGGCGAATATATCAGCCCATACGCTGAGCACGGTAAGAAGAGTGAGCAAGTCAAAAAGATTACGGTTTCCATTCCTCTGAAGGTGTTAAAGATCCTTACCGATGAACGCACGCGTCGTCAGGTGAACAACCTGCGCCACGCCACCAACAGCGAGCTGCTGTGTGAAGCGTTTCTGCATGCCTTTACCGGACAACCGTTACCCAACGATGACGATCTGCGCAAAGAGCGCAGTGATGAAATCCCGGAAGAAGCCAAGGTAATTATGCGTGAACTGGGGATCAACCCGGAGACGTGGGAGTACTAACTAGTTAAAACGGCGGCTGACGTTGCAAAAGATGAGAAGACGCGGGACTGCTCCCGCCTCTTCTCGTCCTGTTTCTCCTAACGCATAACGCGCGATACAGAGCCTCATACCTTCACAACGTTACTTACTAATACCATTGAGCTTATTCAATGTTTCTTCCATTTTGAGCGTTTCTTTACGGTTCAACGGATAGAAATAAATCAGCACGACCGCCGCCAAAAACAGGCATAAAGCCGGCAAGAGATTCGCCATCGTATAAATATTTTCCTGCACAATGCTGGTTTGCACCGCACCGCCGGTTGATGACGATTGATAACCAATGATCGCCAGCATAAAGCCGCCAATGGCCCCTGCGCACGCCTGACCCACCTTGCGGGCAAAGAAGTTCACGCCATAAACGGTACCATCCTCACGATCGCCGGTGACATACTGGTGGTAGTCGCAAACATCGGTCATGAATGCCCAAATCATCAGGTTGAATAACCCCGCCCCCAGCGTCGCCAGGAACAGGAAAACCAAATAGACTTTCGCGTCGGTGATATGGGTGAAGTACATGATCACGTACATGACCACCGAAAAGAGCAGCGCACCTACGCTGGCTTCTTTCTTACCAAATCGCTTAGTGAGCCAGGATGCCGAGGGCGCCAGCAAAATCAAGGAACCAAAGGTAAACAGTAACGCGACAGACATCGCCTCTTTATTGTGGAAATAGTCATTAAACAGGTAGGTCATATTGGTGCCGGAAAGCCCCTGATTAATCACGATCAGCAGATCCACAACAACTAAAACAATCAATGCTTTATTGCGTATCAACCCTTTCAGAAGCACCGACACGGGCATGCTATCTTTTCTTTCCACCCGCACGCGTTCCGTCGTTAAATGGCAGGTCAGCGTTAAAAAGATAAAGCCCAGTATTGCGCAACCAATGGCGATCCAGAAGAAGTGCTGCCCGGAAATCACCTGGCTTCCGTCCACCAGAGTGGTGTACATCAGGATAGGAATAAAAAAGCCGGTTGCCCCGCCGCCGATTGCGGACCCAACGCTGCGGTAGGTTGAAAGCGATACGCGATCTTCCGGATTAGAGCTAATCGCCGCAGACATGGCACCATAAGGAATACTCACAGTCGATAGCAGTGAGCCGTAAATGAAATAGGAGACGCAGATGTAGATAATTTTCGCCGTATAAGAAAAGTCTTGTACAAACGGCAGAAACAGGACGACCGCAATGATACAGAATGGATACTTCATGCGGCGTACCCAAGGGTTAAAACGCCCGTACGCCGTCAGTTTAGACGTATCACATAAGCGCCCTACGCCAACATCGACAAACGCATCAAAGAGTTTGGTCACAAAATAAAGTGAGCCAATAATAACGCCAGAAACACCGAGTACGTTGGTGTAATAAATCATTAAAAAGCTATTCACTAACCCAAGAATAAAACAGGTTCCCAGGTCACCACATAAATAACCAATTTTATCTCTGAATCCGAAAGGTCTGACGGCAATACTGCTATTGCTTCTAATCATAGTTCCATCATTGGACATGATGTCAACTCCTTAGATACACTATTCACGCAAATTATGCTTATATCCCGATACTCAGCGTAATAAACCGATGAGAAGAGTATTAGCGATCAGAAGTTATAACCGAGACCGACACGATAACGGGTCTGACGATCGTCTGTCGTTGTTGTGTTATAACCTGATGAAACATTACCGATTTCAACAAAAGGAACCCAGGAACCTATGTTATAGGCAACCCGGAAGTTATACTCATAATCTTCGCTTTTGTTGTTATATAAATCTTCACTATCGGCAATTTTATAAATTCCGTTCAGTTCAAACATCCAGTTATTGATGTTATAACCAACCCAGGCTTCAGGGCGATAAACCATACGGTCATCTTTACCCTCCGTGTTTCTACGCATGTACTCTTGACGATAGCGGAACGCGGTCCACCAGTTGTCATTGATGTTATACTGCACGCGAATATAAGGCTTATAAATCGTGATGTTATCGCCAGTCTCGATTGCAATACCCGGCTGCCAGGTAAGCCCCTGCGAAGTAAATTGATAGCTTGCTGTATACTCGTTGCCGTTACTTTCCATATTGTTCCACGCATCATTCGATTGCGAGTCATCGGAACGTGAGATAGCTTCGACTGCCACACCAAAACCGGTAGCAAAACGGTGAGACATATAAACACGGTCATAGTTACGGCCATCGTCATAATATTCATGGCGGTAATCAACATAACCTGCGTGTGCAGCTGCAGAGAATAATGGAATAAGTAATAATGCGGAGTTTAATTTCATAAACGTCCCTTCCCATAAACAATTAAGGAATGAATCCATATGACCTCCCTAAAAAGGATAATCAAATTGGATCTATGAATAATTTTAGATTTCCCAAAAATTGTATTTAAGCTGGAGGGACAAAACCTTTTAAATTTTGCCAAAAACTCAAATCAGTGGCAAAAACGTAAAGATAAAAACGATAAAGATCACCAATGGAAACATTTTACCGATAAAATAAAAACACCATTTTATTTATGCATTGGTTTTACATTCACCGCAAGCATACATATTTCAGCACTGATTCACAGGTACAAAAAAAGCGCCTTACGGCGCTTTTTTCCGACAGCAAAAAACTTATTTGCTGGTACCCGGTACGCTGAAACGCTTGTTGAAGCGGTCAACACGGCCACCGGTAGCAACATCACGCTGTTTGCCAGTATAGAACGGGTGGCATTTACCGCACACGTCGAGGTTCAGATCGTGACCAACGGTAGAGCGGATTTTCATGACGTTACCGCAAGAGCAGTTTGCAGTAATTTCTTCGTATTTCGGATGAATATCTTTTTTCATGGGGAGAACCTCAGTTAAGGCCGCGTCGCTCTTCCAGCCCTAACGCCAGACACCACGCGATGTTAATTATTCCCCGTCACCTTTCACACTGCTGATGCGTTGCCTGCGTTCACTCACTCTGGTCACATAGTTCACTATGCTCCCAGAGATTCGTTCGCTTGCCGCCTTCCAGCTGCGCGAAACTCTCGGGTAATGGTCAGTATTTGACGCAATCAATTTGCATCAAAGGCGGCGAATCATACAGAAATTAGCCTGCTCATGCAAACTGATCCGCATTCCGCTCCTCACTAATGTGTATACTAACCCGCCAGAATTCAAGTCAGGATGATTCAATGCCCGTTGCTCACGTTGCCTTACCCGTCCCGCTACCCCGCACCTTTGACTACCTCTTACCGGAAGGTATGAGCGCCAAAGCCGGGTGTCGCGTGCGTGTACCCTTTGGCAAACAGCAAGAACGCATTGGCATTGTCCTGTCAGTTAGCGAGAACAGCGAACTGCCGCGGAGCGAATTAAAAGCGGTCATTGAGGTGCTGGACAGCGAACCGGTCTATTCGACCTCCGTCTGGCGCTTACTGCTGTGGGCCGCAGATTATTACCATCATCCCATTGGTGACGTGCTGTTTCACGCCCTGCCGATGCTACTGCGCCAGGGGCGTCCCGCCACCAACACGCCAATGTGGTACTGGTTTGCCACCGAAGAAGGCCATGCCACTGACCTGAACAACCTGAAACGCTCACCGAAGCAGCAGCAGGCGCTGGCAGCACTGCGACAGGGAAAAATCTGGCGGGATCAGGTGGCCGACCTCGAATTTAATGATGCGGCATTGCAGGCGCTACGCAAAAAAGGTCTGTGCTCCCTGGCAAGCGAAACGCCGGGATTCAGTGACTGGCGCACGCACTACGCCGTCTCTGGCGAGCGTTTAAGGCTGAATACCGAACAAGCCACCGCCGTTGGAGCTATTCACAGCGCATCGGACAGCTTTAGCGCCTGGCTACTCGCCGGCGTCACAGGTTCTGGCAAAACGGAAGTCTATTTAAGCGTACTGGAAAATGTCCTCGCTCAGGGCAAGCAGGCGCTGGTGATGGTGCCGGAAATAGGCCTGACGCCGCAAACCATCGCCCGCTTTCGTGAACGCTTCAATGCTCCGGTCGAAGTCCTGCACTCTGGTTTAAATGACAGCGAACGTCTTTCTGCATGGCTGAAAGCAAAAAACGGTGAAGCAGCAATTGTCATCGGTACCCGCTCATCGCTGTTCACCCCGTTTAAAAACCTCGGCGTAATTGTCATCGACGAAGAACATGACAGCTCCTATAAACAGCAGGAAGGCTGGCGCTATCACGCCCGCGACCTGGCGGTTTACCGTGCGCACAGCGAGCAGATCCCGATTATCCTCGGCTCAGCCACACCGGCGCTGGAAACGCTGTGCAACGTACGACAAAAAAAATATCGCATGTTGCGCCTGACGCGTCGCGCCGGAAATGCCCGTCCCGCGACGCAGCACGTGCTGGATCTGAAAGGTCAGCAGGTACAGGCCGGACTGGCCCCGGCGCTGATCGCCCGCATGCGTCAGCATCTGCAGGCTGATAACCAGGTTATCTTGTTTCTTAATCGCCGGGGTTTTGCCCCTGCGTTGTTGTGCCACGACTGCGGCTGGATTGCTGAATGTCCACGCTGCGATCACTACTACACGCTGCATCAGGCACAGCATCATCTGCGCTGCCACCACTGCGACAGCCAGCGCCCGATACCGCGTCAGTGCCCCTCCTGCGGCTCTACGCATATGGTACCGGTTGGACTCGGCACTGAGCAGCTCGAACAGGCCTTAGCGCCGTTCTTTCCCGGCGTGCCGATTTCACGTATCGATCGCGATACCACCAGCCGTAAAGGGGCGCTTGAGCAGCATCTGGCAGAGGTTCATCGCGGCGGAGCACGCATTCTTATCGGGACGCAAATGTTGGCGAAAGGCCACCACTTCCCGGACGTCACGCTGGTGGCGCTGCTGGATGTGGACGGGGCATTATTCTCTGCTGACTTTCGCTCTGCAGAGCGCTTTGCCCAGCTCTATACCCAGGTATCCGGGCGCGCAGGACGTGCCGGGAAACAGGGCGAAGTGGTATTGCAGACGCATCACCCTGAACATCCGTTGCTGCAAACCTTATTGCATAAAGGCTATGACGCCTTTGCCGAGCAGGCACTGGCCGAGCGACAAACGTTGCAACTCCCACCGTGGACCAGCCACGTGATCGTGCGGGCAGAAGATCACAACAACCAGCAGGCACCGCTGTTTTTACAACAGTTACGTAATCTGATTCAGGCCAGCCCGCTGGCCGACGATAAGCTGTGGGTATTGGGCCCGGTTCCCGCGCTGGCCCCCAAACGTGGCGGTCGCTATCGCTGGCAAATTTTGTTGCAACATCCGTCACGAATTCGACTGCAGCATATCGTCAGCGGCACGCTGGCGTTGATCAATACCCTGCCCGAAGCACGCAAGGTCAAATGGGTGCTGGATGTCGATCCCATTGAGGGATAAGCCCTCATGATGCGAGGCGGATCGTAAAATTAAATATCCATCACACTTTTTATGAAAATTCTGTAACTGCTTCGATTCACTATCTGATAAAAATGTTTCAGATGAAGGTTACCCAGGGACAGAGCTGCACCAGCAGCGCCCTGGCGAGGAGAAAGAGTGAAACCGAACAAGCAGGTCACTGCCGCAACGATGAAAGATGTTGCCCTGAAGGCGAAGGTCTCCACGGCAACCGTTTCCCGTGCATTGATGAATCCAGACAAAGTCTCTCAGTCAACCCGTAACAAGGTTGAGCAGGCCGCTCTGGAAGTAGGATATTTACCGCAGTCAATGGGCCGCAACGTTAAGCGTAATGAATCACGTACCATCCTGGTCATCGTCCCGGATATTTGCGATCCCTTTTTCAGCGAAGTCATTCGCGGCATTGAAGTCACCGCCGCCGAGCAGGGTTATCTGGTGCTGATCGGCGATTGCGCGCATCAGAACCAGCAGGAAAAGACCTTTCTTAACCTCATTATTACCAAGCAAATTGACGGCATGGTGCTGCTCAGCTCACGCCTGCCATTTGATGCCAGCGTAGAAGAACAGCGCAATTTACCGCCGATGGTGATGTCCAATGAGTTCGCGCCTGAGCTGGAACTGCCCACCGTTCACATTGATAACCTCACCGCCGCCTTTAACGCGATGAACTATCTGCTGGAGTTGGGGCACAAACGCATCGGCTGTATCGCCGGACCAGAAGATATGCCACTGTGCCACTATCGCCTGCAAGGTTACGTTCAGGCGTTACGTCGCAGTGGGATTACCGTCGATCCGCATTTTATTGCGCGCGGCGATTTTACCTACGAAGCGGGGGCTAACGCGCTAAAACAACTGCTTGAACAGCCTCAACCACCGACAGCCGTCTTTTGCCACAGCGACGTCATGGCGCTGGGCGCACTTTCCTACGCCAAACGCCAGGGACTGAAAGTGCCTGACGACCTGTCGATTATTGGCTTTGATAACATTTCACTGACGGAATATTGTGATCCACCGCTGACAACCGTCGCACAGCCGCGTTTCGATATCGGACGTGAGGCTATGCTGTTACTGCTCGATCAACTCCAGGGGCAAAATGTCAGCAGCGGGTCACGTTTACTGGACTGTGAACTCATTATTCGGGGCACCACCCGGGCACTGACGTAAAGTAAAGTGCTTTCGGACTCCCCTGTCTGGTCAAAGGCCCGCCGCTTAAGTAACATGGCGGGCTGACGAACGAATAAATACAGCGAAACGATAGTGGCACAACGAGATTATGTACGTCGCGGCCAACCGGCACCTTCGCGGCGCAAAAAGAGCACCTCACGGAATAAGCAACGCAATACGCCTGCGGTTTCACCCGCGATGGTCGCTATTGCAGCAGCCGTACTCGTGACCTTTATCGGTGGTCTGTACTTCATTACGCATCACAAGAAAGAAGAGTCCGAGACGCTGCAAAACCAGAAAGTTACCGGCAATGGCATTCCGCCGAAGCCGGAGGAACGCTGGCGATACATCAAAGAGCTGGAAAGCCGTCAACCAGGCGTGCGTGCACCAACCGAACCCTCTGCGGGCGGTGAAGTGCTGAATGCCGATCAGCTGACCAATGAGCAGCGCCAGTTGCTGGCGCAAATGCAGGCTGATATGCGTCAGCAGCCTACTCAGCTCAACGAAGTTCCGTGGAATGAGCAAACGCCTGCGCAGCGCCAGCAAACGCTGCAGCGTCAGCGTCAGGTGCAGCAACAGCAATGGAGCAACGCGCAGCAGCAGGCTCAGCAGCCACGCCCTCGGGCAACGGAGCAGCCTCAGCAGCAGCAAACGCGTACCGCACAAGCCGCGCCGGTGCAGCAACCTCGTCAAACGCAGCCCAAACCTGCGGCCCAACAGCCATACCAGGATCTGCTGCAGACGCCTGCACATACCGCTGCCGCTCAGCCGAAGACGCAGCCAGCAGCACCGATTACCGAAGTGCCGAAGCAGACTGCTGAGAAAAAAGATGAGCGCCGCTGGATGGTGCAGTGTGGGTCGTTTAAAGGGGCTGAACAGGCAGAAACCGTGCGTGCACAGCTGGCTTTTGAGGGCTTTAACTCCCGTATTACCACCAACAACGGCTGGAATCGCGTGGTTATTGGCCCACTCAAAGGCAAAGAAAACGCTGACAACACCATCAGCCGTTTGAAAGTAGCGGGTCACACAAACTGTATTCGACTGTCTGCCGGGGGTTGAAACCCCCAAAATCCCCCCCATCTATACTTGCATTACGCCCCGTACATCTGTGCGGGGCCTGAATTCCGTATTTGTAACCAAGGGGTCTGCTCGTGACAACAATAGTAAGCGTACGCCGTAACGGCCATGTGGTAATCGCCGGTGATGGTCAGGCCACACTGGGTAACACCGTAATGAAAGGCAACGTGAAAAAAGTCCGCCGTCTGTACAACGACAAAGTCATCGCGGGCTTTGCGGGCGGCACTGCGGATGCATTCACGCTGTTTGAACTGTTTGAACGCAAACTTGAAATGCATCAGGGTCACCTGGTGAAAGCTGCCGTTGAGCTGGCGAAGGACTGGCGTACCGACCGTATGCTGCGCAAACTCGAAGCGCTGCTGGCTGTTGCCGATGAGACTGCATCACTCATCATTACCGGTAATGGCGATGTCATTCAGCCAGAAAACGATCTGATTGCCATCGGCTCCGGCGGTCCCTACGCCCAGGCTGCGGCACGTGCTCTGCTTGAAAACACCGAGCTTGGCGCCCGCGAGATTGCTGAGAAAGCGTTGGATATTGCAGGGGATATCTGCATTTATACCAACCACTTCCATACCATCGAAGAATTGAACTCCAAAGCGTAAGGATCCCCCATGTCTGAAATGACCCCACGCGAAATTGTCAGCGAACTGAACAAACACATCATCGGCCAGGATAACGCCAAGCGTTCCGTGGCGATTGCTCTGCGTAACCGCTGGCGCCGCATGCAGCTCGACGAAGAGCTGCGCCATGAAGTTACGCCAAAAAACATTCTGATGATTGGCCCAACCGGCGTCGGTAAAACCGAAATCGCCCGTCGTCTGGCAAAACTAGCCAACGCACCGTTTATCAAAGTTGAAGCCACGAAATTCACCGAAGTCGGCTATGTGGGTAAGGAAGTTGACTCCATCATCCGCGATCTGACCGATGCTGCCATTAAAATGGTCCGCGTCCAGGCGATCGAGAAAAACCGCTTCCGCGCCGAAGAAATGGCGGAAGAACGTATTCTCGACGTACTGATCCCACCAGCTAAAAATAACTGGGGACAGTCTGAACAGCCTCAGGAACCTTCCGCTGCACGTCAGGCATTCCGTAAAAAACTGCGTGAAGGCCAACTGGACGACAAAGAGATTGAAATTGATCTCGCCGCTGTGCCGATGGGCGTAGAAATTATGGCACCTCCTGGCATGGAAGAGATGACCAGCCAGCTGCAGTCCATGTTCCAGAACCTGGGCGGCCAGAAACAAAAACCGCGTAAGCTGAAAATCAAAGAAGCCATGAAGCTGTTGATTGAAGAAGAAGCGGCGAAGCTGGTAAACCCGGAAGAACTGAAGCAAGACGCTATCGACGCCGTTGAGCAGCACGGGATCGTGTTTATCGACGAAATCGACAAAATCTGTAAGCGCGGTGAATCCTCCGGTCCGGACGTGTCCCGTGAAGGCGTGCAGCGCGACCTGCTGCCGCTGGTCGAAGGCTGCACCGTCTCGACCAAGCACGGCATGGTGAAAACAGATCACATTCTGTTTATCGCTTCCGGCGCGTTCCAGGTGGCGAAACCGTCCGACCTGATCCCGGAACTGCAGGGTCGTCTGCCAATTCGTGTAGAATTGCAGGCACTGACCACCAGCGATTTCGAGCGTATCCTGACTGAGCCTAACGCCTCCATCACCGTCCAGTACAAAGCGCTGATGGCAACTGAAGGCGTTAATATTGAGTTCACGGAAGATGGCATTAAGCGCATCGCTCAGGCCGCCTGGCAGGTCAACGAAACCACCGAGAACATCGGTGCTCGTCGTCTGCACACCGTGCTTGAGCGTCTGATGGAAGATATTTCCTATGATGCGAGCGATTTAAACGGCCAAAGCATCACAATTGATGCCGAATATGTGAGCAAACATCTGGATGCGCTGGTCGCAGATGAAGATCTGAGCCGTTTTATCCTATAATCGCGTTCAATGCATTTTCATCACTGTTGATGGGGCTGATAAAGCCCCATTTTTATTGGCGCTAAATATGACTGAACAACAACAAATTAGCCGCTCACAAGCCTGGCTGGAAAGTTTACGACCTAAGACCTTACCGCTCGCCTTCGCGGCGATCATCGTCGGTACGGCATTAGCATGGTGGCAAGGGTATTTCGATCCGCTGGTGGCTTTGCTGGCATTGATAACGGCGGGGCTGCTGCAAATCCTGTCCAATCTCGCAAACGACTATGGCGATGCTGTCAAAGGCAGCGACAAGCCTGACCGCATTGGACCGCTGCGTGGCATGCAAAAAGGGGTGATCACCCAGCAGCAGATGAAGCGCGCATTAATGGTCACCGTGGCCTTAATTTGCCTGTCCGGCCTGGCACTAGTGGCGGTGGCCTGCCACACGATGGCTGATTTTGTCGGCTTCCTGGTGCTCGGTGGCTTGTCGATTATCGCGGCGATCACCTATACCGTCGGCAATCGCCCCTATGGCTACATCGGCCTCGGTGATATTTCCGTGCTGGTTTTCTTCGGCTGGCTGAGCGTGATGGGCAGTTGGTATTTGCAGGCCCATACGCTGATCCCCGCGCTGATCCTGCCAGCCACCGCCTGCGGTCTGCTGGCTACCGCGGTGCTCAACGTCAATAACCTGCGTGATATCAACAGCGACAGGGAGAACGGTAAAAACACGCTGGTGGTGCGTCTGGGGGCCGTGAATGCACGTCGTTACCATGCCTGCCTGCTGATGGGGACGCTGGTTTGCCTGGCGCTGTTTAATCTGTTTTCGCTGCAAAGTCTGTGGGGATGGCTGTTCATCCTGGCCGCTCCGCTGCTGATTAAGCAGGCGCGATACGTAATGCGTGAAATGGATCCGGCAGCAATGCGTCCGATGCTGGAACGCACCGTAAAAGCGGCACTGTTAACTAACCTGCTGTTTGTGGTTGGAATTTTCCTAAGCCAGTGGTCTGTTTAACTGACAAATATCAATTAACAATTGATGATTTTGCCAACAGTACACATAGCGCGATATACTAAAAATTCTCGCAGCAACTGAACGTTGAGCCTATGAAATACGATACATCCGAGCTTTGTGACATCTACCAGGAAGATGTCAACGTCGTGGAACCACTGTTCTCTAACTTTGGGGGACGGTCGTCGTTTGGCGGACAAATCACCACGGTAAAATGTTTCGAGGACAACGGGTTGCTGTACGATCTGCTCGAACAAAATGGCCGTGGTCGCATTCTGCTGGTCGATGGCGGCGGCTCTGTCCGTCGTGCGCTGGTTGATGCCGAACTGGCGCGCCTGGCGGTACAGAATGAATGGGAAGGTCTGGTCATCTACGGTTCAGTACGCCAGGTAGACGATCTGGAAGAACTGGACATCGGTATCCAGGCAATTGCCGCTATTCCGGTGGGTGCCGCAGGTGAAGGCATTGGAGAAAGCGATGTGCGCGTCAACTTCGGTGGCGTGACGTTCTTCTCCGGCGACCACCTGTACGCCGACAATACCGGGATGATCCTCTCCGAAGACCCACTCGATATCGAGTAATCGAAAAAGGCACTGTAAGGTGCCTTTTTTATGCGTTATCGCCGGATGGCGGCTTGCGCCTTATCCGGCCTACACGCAGAGCCGATTACGCGAGAGATTTCGTGTTGTAGCAAGGCGGCAAACGAAGATATCCCCAGGAGCGT
Source organism: Citrobacter freundii (assembly GCF_029717145.1). NCBI lineage: Bacteria > Pseudomonadati > Pseudomonadota > Gammaproteobacteria > Enterobacterales > Enterobacteriaceae > Citrobacter > Citrobacter freundii. The sequence goes on from NZ_CP099222.1 coordinate 4,458,313, forward strand.
AGTAAACTACGTGACTGGGGTAGCTGAGCACAGCCAACGCTGCTACGGCGCGAAAGATAAAGCGTAATTAGACTTCTTCCATACGCCCCAGGAGAGCATGCAGACGATCCTGCCAGCCGCTCTGCTGTTCTTTCAGGCTGTTGTTCTCACGCTCCAGCTCTTCACGCTGCTGCTGTGCAGACTGAACTTCCTGCGACAGTGAGTTGTTTTTTTCTTTCAGCTCTTCGATTTCCATCTGCAACAGCGTGATGGTATCAATCGCCTGCTGTACTTTTGCTTCCAGTTTCTCAAACACTTCTAATGACATCGTCATACCTCTCCTGAATTGCAAGGCGTTGATGGATATAAATCCTCGTCCCGATAACGGTGACGCCTTAATAAAAACGCGCGTTCTCTACTTAGCACCGATTGTATGAAGCCGCGCCATCCCTGTCCAGCAGCATCCCGCGTAGATTGCGGTTTGCAACACTTTTAATCCTTGTCCTGGCGACAAACACCCTATAGCTCAAAAGTGTTAACATATTGGTTAATGAAATGATTCAGCTCACACTAGTTATGTATTACAAATACCTCGTTATGGCGCGAAAACGCTCATTTTGTTGATGCAGCACACACATTTTAATTTCGATATTTCTCGTTTTTGCTCGTTAACGATAAATTAACAGTGTGCCTACCGGGCTCCGGGGATGTCAGTGACCTTCTCGCACACAATAAACATTAATCTCTCTTCAGGATCCGATTATGAGTCAAACATCAACCTTGAAAGGCCAGTGCATTGCTGAATTCCTCGGTACCGGGTTGTTGATTTTCTTCGGTGTGGGCTGTGTTGCTGCACTCAAAGTCGCTGGGGCGACTTTTGGGCAGTGGGAAATCAGTATCATCTGGGGTCTGGGGGTAGCGATGGCTATCTATCTGACGGCAGGCGTTTCTGGTGCACACCTGAATCCGGCGGTCACAATCGCACTTTGGCTGTTTGCCTGCTTTGATAAGCGTAAAGTCGTACCTTTTATCATTTCACAAATTGCCGGCGCCTTTTGCGCAGCGGCTTTGGTTTACGGGCTTTATTACAATCTTTTCATCGATTTCGAACAAACCAACCATATCGTGCGCGGTAGCGCTGAAAGCCTCAATCTGGCAGGGACATTCTCAACATATCCAAACCCGCATATCAATTTTGTGCAGGCCTTCGCAGTTGAAATGGTCATTACCGCTATTCTGATGGGGCTGATTTTGGCACTGACCGACGATGGTAACGGTGTGCCACGTGGTCCACTGGCGCCGCTGCTGATCGGTTTATTGATCGCAGTTATTGGTGCCTCTATGGGACCACTGACCGGTTTTGCAATGAACCCGGCACGTGACTTCGGACCGAAACTCTTCGCCTGGATGGCTGGATGGGGTGAGATTGCCTTCACGGGCGGTCGCGATATTCCTTACTTCCTGGTACCGGTGTTTGGCCCGATTACCGGCGCGATTTTGGGCGCATGGGCATATCGCAAACTGATTGGTCGCCATTTGCCGTGCGATGTCTGCGCGATTGAAGAGAAAGACGTCGCGGCCAACACTCAACAAAAAGCTTCGCAGTAATGTGACTACGGGACAAAAATCATGACTGAAAAAAAATATATCGTTGCGCTCGACCAGGGCACTACCAGCTCCCGCGCGGTCGTAATGGACCACGATGCAAATATTGTTAGCGTTTCACAACGCGAATTCGAGCAAATCTACCCGAAAGCCGGTTGGGTAGAACACGACCCGATGGAAATTTGGGCGACTCAAAGCTCTACGCTGGTAGAAGTGCTGGCGAAAGCCGATATCAGTTCCGACGAAATTGCCGCGATCGGGATTACCAACCAGCGCGAAACCACTATCGTCTGGGAGCGTGAAACCGGTAAACCTATCTATAACGCCATTGTCTGGCAGTGTCGTCGTACCGCGGATATTTGCGAGAAACTTAAGCGCGACGGTATGGAAGACTATGTCCGTAACAACACCGGGCTGGTCATTGACCCGTACTTCTCTGGCACCAAAGTGAAGTGGATCCTCGACCACGTAGAGGGCTCGCGTGAGCGCGCTCGTCGCGGCGAACTGTTGTTTGGTACCGTGGACACCTGGCTTATCTGGAAAATGACTCAGGGGCGCGTACACGTAACGGATTACACCAACGCCTCACGTACCATGCTGTTCAACATCCATACCCTGGACTGGGACGACAAAATGCTGGACGCGCTGGACGTCCCGCGTGCCATGCTGCCGGAAGTGCGTCGTTCTTCTGAAGTCTACGGTCAGACCAACATTGGCGGTAAAGGCGGCACGCGTATTCCTATCTCGGGTATCGCGGGTGACCAGCAGGCCGCACTGTTCGGTCAGCTGTGCGTGAAAGAAGGGATGGCGAAAAACACCTACGGCACCGGCTGCTTCATGCTGATGAATACCGGCGAGAAAGCCGTGAAGTCTGAAAACGGGCTGCTGACCACCATCGCCTGCGGTCCGACCGGGGAAGTAAACTATGCGCTGGAAGGCGCGGTGTTTATGGCCGGCGCATCCATTCAGTGGCTGCGTGATGAAATGAAACTCATCAGCGATGCGTTCGACTCCGAATACTTCGCCACCAAAGTGAAGGACACCAACGGTGTGTACGTCGTTCCGGCATTCACCGGTCTGGGTGCGCCATACTGGGACCCGTATGCGCGTGGTGCCATCTTTGGCCTGACCCGTGGCGTTAACTCCAACCACATCATCCGTGCAACGCTTGAGTCTATCGCTTATCAGACCCGTGACGTGCTGGAAGCAATGCAGGCCGACTCCGGTATTCGTCTGCACGCGCTGCGTGTCGACGGTGGCGCGGTCGCCAACAACTTCCTGATGCAGTTCCAGTCCGACATTCTTGGCACCCGCGTTGAGCGCCCGGAAGTACGTGAAGTGACTGCACTGGGTGCCGCATACCTGGCAGGTCTGGCCGTTGGCTTCTGGCAAAACCTGGATGAACTGCAGGAAAAAGCGGTCATCGAGCGTGAATTCCGCCCGGGCATCGAAACCACCGAACGTAACTTCCGTTACAGCGGCTGGAAAAAAGCGGTTAAACGCGCCCTGGCGTGGGAAGACCACGAAGAGTAACCCGTCATTGCCGGATGGCACGGCCTACTGATACGAATCTGACGTAGGCCGGATAAGACGCGTTAGCGTCGCCATCCAGCAATATCTTCGTGCGGGGCAATCCCGCACACACATCAATAATCCCGCCCTCTCCCCTGTGCTACACTTCGCGCCATTCCTTTCTGCTACGAGTTTGCAATGAGACGAGAACTTGCCATTGAATTTTCACGCGTAACCGAAGCGGCAGCGCTGGCTGGCTATAAATGGCTGGGACGCGGCGATAAAAATACCGCCGACGGCGCAGCGGTGCACGCCATGCGTATTATGCTCAACCAGGTCAATATTGACGGCACCATCGTGATTGGCGAAGGTGAAATTGATGAAGCGCCGATGCTGTTTATCGGTGAGAAAGTCGGTACCGGTCACGGCGATGCCGTAGACATTGCGGTCGACCCTATCGAAGGTACGCGCATGACGGCAATGGGCCAGGCGAATGCGCTGGCGGTCCTCGCAGTTGGTGACAAAGGCTGTTTCCTCAACGCGCCAGATATGTACATGGAGAAGTTGATTGTCGGCCCTGGAGCCAAAGGGGCTATCGACCTGAACCTGCCGCTGGAAACAAACCTACGTAATGTTGCCGCCGCACTCAACAAGCCGCTCGGCGATCTGACCGTGACGATTCTGGCCAAACCTCGCCACGATGAGGTGATCGCAGAGATGGCGAAGCTTGGCGTTCGCGTGTTCGCCATTCCCGATGGCGACGTCGCAGCCTCCATTCTGACCTGTATGCCAGACAGCGAAGTTGACGTGCTGTACGGCATTGGCGGCGCACCGGAAGGTGTCGTTTCTGCCGCCGTCATCCGCGCGCTGGACGGCGACATGCAGGGTCGTTTGCTGGCACGTCATGACGTCAAAGGCGACAGCGAAGAAAACCGCCGTATCGGCGAACAGGAACTGGCCCGCTGCCAGGCGATGGGCATTGAAGCCGGTAAAGCGCTGCGTCTGGATGAAATGGCACGTAGCGATAACGTTATCTTCTCCGCCACCGGGATCACCAAAGGTGATCTGTTGGATGGAATCAGCCGTAAAGGCAATATCGCCACCACCGAAACGCTGCTGATCCGCGGCAAGTCGCGCACGATCCGTCGTATTCAATCCATCCACTACCTTGATCGCAAAGATCCTGATGTGCAGGCGCATATCCTGTAACAAATTTGTTTGATTGAGCCTTCCAGTCCTTCGGGGCTGGAAATCTTTCGTGCAACGAACGAAGATAAGGCAATCAAAGCAGACAGGAGGACACCATGGCAGATTGGGTAACAGGCAAAGTCACTAAGGTACAGAACTGGACCGACGCCCTGTTTAGTTTGACCGTGCGCGCGCCGGTTCTCCCCTTCACTGCGGGTCAGTTCACCAAGCTTGGTCTGGAGATCGACGGCGAACGCGTCCAGCGCGCCTATTCCTACGTGAATGCACCAGACAACCCCGATTTAGAGTTTTATCTGGTGACAGTGCCTGACGGGAAGCTGAGTCCACGTCTGGCCGCGCTAAAACCTGGCGATAACGTACAGGTGGTCAGTGAAGCCGCGGGGTTCTTTGTGCTGGATGAAGTCCCCGATTGCGATACGCTGTGGATGCTGGCAACCGGCACGGCGATCGGCCCGTACTTATCCATTCTGCAACTGGGCAAAGATGTCGATCGCTTTAAAAATCTGGTGCTGGTCCATGCTGCCCGTTATGCCGCCGATTTAAGCTACCTGCCGCTGATGCAGGCGCTGGAAAAGCGTTACGAAGGGAAATTACGTATTCAGACCGTCGTCAGCCGTGAAACAGCTGCAGGTTCGCTTACTGGCCGCGTTCCCGCACTGATTGAAAGCGGTGAGCTGGAAAAAGCAGTCGGTCTGCCGATGGATACCGCCACCAGCCATGTGATGCTCTGTGGGAACCCACAGATGGTACGCGATACCCAGCAGTTGCTGAAAGATACCCGGCAGATGACCAAACACCTGCGTCGCCGACCGGGCCATATGACCGCTGAGCATTACTGGTAAGGGTGTTTGCCTGAAGTCACTTTTGCCGGATGGTGGCTTCGCCTTATCCGGCCTACGGGTGACACTTTCGCCATCTGGCATTGTATTCACGCTTTGTACTTCACGTCCTGCGTATCCTTACCAAACTTATTCTCGCCCTGGGTGCCAACAAACGCGCCCAGGTCAATCAGCATGCCGACCAGAATCAACGTGGGGACAAAGCGTCCGACGACCCACGGCAAGACGCTGGGTAACATCGTCCAATTTCCTGCCAGCAGCATCCACGCCAGAATCATCAATAGCGCCCATGCGCCAGAGCGTCCCCGATCATGCAGGCGTTTTACCGTCACCGCCGCTGTCGGCCATAACAAGCACACCAGGCAAAAAGCCGCTGTCTGAATATCGAGAAGTTTTTTACTCGCCAGCGAGAACAGAACCAGCATACCGACAATCCAGAGGCCGACCCAAATCCAGAAATCACGGCGTCCAATACGCCCTTTAATTGAGAATAACCACTGCTGTATGGTCATGTAAGTTCCTTTATTATTACCTTCAAGAACAGCTTACCCTTTTGACAAGCCCGACGGTTTTGCTCTATGGATTTCGAGTGGTGGGAAGGCGGCAAGTGAATGAGTCCCGATGAGCTTACTCAAGTAAGTGATTCGGGTGAATGAACGCAGCTAACGCACCTGCCACTTGAAAGACGACGAGTATATCGTTTTAATCGTGGTCAGTCATAATGAAAGGTACGATTGATGAAGCAAGGATTTACTCTGTTTTTATTATTGTTTTCAGCCCTGTCCGCAAGCCCTGTGGCTCGGGCGGAAGTGCCCTCGACGGCAACCACTGCCCCCTATCTGCTGGCGGGCGCGCCGACGTTTGATCTGTCGATCAGCCAATTTCGTGAAAACTTTAATACGCAGAATCCGAAGCTTGCATTAAATGAATTCCGCGCCATCGACAGCAGCCGCGATAAGGCAAATCTCACCCGAGCAGCCAGTAAAATCAATGAAAACCTGTATGCGTCATCAGCCCTTGAGCGCGGGACGTTGAAAATTAAAAGCATGCAGATCACCTGGCTGCCGATCCAGGGGCCGGAACAAAAGGCAGCCAAAGCCAAAGCGCTGGAGTACATGAGTGCCGTCATCCGCACCGTAGCCCCCTTACTGACCAAAGAACAAACTCAGAAAAAACTGCAAAAATTGCTCACTGCAGGCAAAAGTAAGCATTACTACGCAGAAACCGAGGGTGCAATTCGCTATGTCGTGGCAGATAACGGCGAAAAAGGGCTGACCTTCGCTGTTGAACCGATTAAGCTGGCGCTATCTGAAAATCTCGAAGGGTCGAATAAATGACAAAAAGCAAAGCCTTCATGATGATCAATCTCTATACTGTTTCACAGACCATGCTGCCCTGACGGGCGGCCATCTTCCTTAATTCGCTGACAAGCGTGGAGAAATGAAATGCGACATCCTTTAGTGATGGGTAACTGGAAACTGAACGGCAGCCGCCACATGGTAAACGAACTGGTTGCTAACCTGCGTAAAGAACTGGCTGGCGTTGCTGGCTGTGCAGTAGCAATCGCTCCACCGGAAATGTATATCGACCTGGCGAACCACGCCGCTGCCGGTAGCCACATCATCCTGGGCGCGCAGAACGTTGACCTGAACCTGTCTGGCGCATTCACCGGTGAAACCAGCGCTGAAATGCTGAAAGATATCGGCGCGAAATACATCATTATCGGTCACTCTGAGCGTCGTACTTACCACAAAGAGTCTGACGAACTGATCGCTAAAAAATTCGCCGTGCTGAAAGAGCAGGGTCTGACGCCGGTTCTGTGCATCGGTGAAACCGAAGCAGAAAACGAAGCGGGCAAAACTGAAGAAGTGTGCGCACGTCAGATCGACGCAGTACTGAAGACTCAGGGCGCAGAAGCATTCGAAGGCGTGGTTATCGCTTACGAACCTGTATGGGCTATCGGTACCGGCAAATCTGCAACTCCGGCACAGGCTCAGGCTGTTCACAAATTCATCCGTGACCATATTGCTAAAGCTGACGCAAAAATCGCTGAACAAGTTATCATCCAGTACGGCGGTTCCGTAAACGCAGCTAACGCGGCAGAATTGTTCGCGCAGCCGGACATCGACGGCGCGCTGGTGGGTGGTGCTTCTCTGAAAGCCGACGCCTTCGCCGTGATCGTTAAGGCAGCTGAAGCCGCTAAACAGGCTTAAGTTGTTGTAAGGGGGGCATTGCCCCCCTTGTCATCTCCGCGTTACCAATATCCCAGCCAGTGCCACCAGAAGGCACCCGTTACCCCCCAGATAGTCAGGTTGGCCACACTCATCACCAGCCCTGTTTTCCACCACTCAGCCAGCGTAACGTAACCCGAGCCAAAAATGATGGGCGCAGTACCTGTGCCGTAGTGCGTGAGCGACATCATCAACGAGGATGAGAATCCCAGCATCAGGCCAAGCAGCGCCGGAGGCGCACCGAGACCTAATCCCGCCGCGAAGAACGCCGCGAACATCGCCGTAATATGCGCGGTAGTGCTGGCAAAAAAGTAGTGCGAATAGACGTAAAGCAGAACCAGCAGCAGTGTGGCGATACTCCAGTGAACGCCGAGATGATCGATGGCACTTCCGACGCTGGTCGCCAGCCAGCCGACCAGGCCCAGTTTGCTCAGGAAGTCCGCCATCATTACCAGCGCAGCAAACCAGACTATCGTATCCCATGCCCCACGGCATTTGAGAATATCATCCCAGCTGAGTACCCCGGTCACTAACAAAATTGATAAGCCGATTAACGCCGCGCTGGTGGGGTTGACGGTCCAGGCACTGCCCATGATCATCGCAGGAACACCCGCCCACAGGCAGAGCAGCAAAACGAAAACCACGAGGGTGATTTTCTCTGCCAGCGCAAGCGGGCCAAGCGCATCGAGCTTTTGCCGGGCGAACTGCGGCGCGTTCGGCGTGCGGGTAATGGCCGGCGGGTAGAGCCACCAGATAATAATGGGCATCACGATCAGTGAGACGACCGCAGGCAGAAGCGCAGCGATGGCCCACATTCCCCAGGTCATATTCAGTACCCCATCCGTCCCTTTGGTCAAAAAGCTGACAATCAATGGGTTAGGCGCGGTCGCAGTAATAAACATCGCCGAGGTAATCGGGTTAATGTTGTAGTTCACCAGCGCCAGATAGCGGCCGGTAGAACCGTTTTCCTTATCTCCCGGCTGAGACCCGAGGCTTTCGGCAATCGCCCGCATGACCGGGTGAATAATCCCACCACCGCGCGCGGTATTGCTTGGGGTTACAGGGGCTATCAGCGTTTCCGCCAGGGTTAACGCCCAGGCAATACCCAGCGTCCGTTTGCCAAACAGGGCAATAAACCCATAGCCAATGCGCGCGCCCAGCCCCGTTTTCAACAGGCTTTGCGACAGCATGATGGAGATACCGATCAACCAGATCAGTTGGTTAGAGAAACCGCTCAGCGCATCACTCAGCGCCGCAGTCGGTTTACCAGGGTGAGTGACGCCGGTCATTGCCACCAGCATAATCGCGACAATCGCGATAGCGCCAATAGGCATGGCTTTGCCAATGATGGCCGCGATAGTGCCAATAAACAGCGCCAGCAGATGCCACGCTTCGGGGGTAACGTCAGGAGGGCAAGGGATAACAAACCAGATAGTCAGGGTAATCACGATCGAGATAATGGCAGGCCAACAGCGTATAGGGGTCAATCTGTCCATGAGTCAATCCTTGAGTTTCCAGCACGCAAGTATGCACATCGATATTACCCGGTATCGACATGCAGAATGCGATTCACCTTCTCAATACATAAATTTTTACGATTACAAGACGTTATAGTTTCCCCAGTACGCTAAACCACAGATAATCCAGCGGCAGCAGAACCAGATACGTTGCCATAGCCAGCGTAATGCACAGCAGCATTCCTGCCCGTGCAGGCACTTTGCCTAGCGCCATCGCCACCACAATTGGTGATGCCTGATACGGCAGCAACGGAGTGGAATAGCCCAACACCTGAATCATAATCACCGACAGCAGCGGAAACCCGGTCGCATCGGCAAAGCTCTGTGCCAGCGTGGTATACAGCGCCGGAACGCCGTTGGCGGTCATAATAAAATTGAGCGCCGTGGTAATACCGGTTAACGCCAGAAAGCTGGTAAAGGGTTTATCCGCGTCCAGCGGCATCACGTGTAGCAACGCCTCCCCCACCGCGCTACCGATGCCGGTTTGCGTCACGGTGATCGCCAGCCCCAGGATCCCCGCCACGTAAATACAGGTGCGGATGTTCACCCCGCTGGAAAACTCGTCCCCGTTAATAAAGCCTACCCGTGGCAACAGCGTAATGATTGCCGCCGCCAGCCCAGTCCAGGCCGGACCAATACCGTGCCAGCTTTCGCTGACCCACATCAGCAACACCACCGCTAACATCCAGGCCAGCCGTTTTTCATCGCGACTCATCGGCGCAGGTGGCGTCACATCCATAGGGGCATGGGGCTTGCCGGGGAACAGCCAGCAGATCAGTCCAACCAGCAGCGCGCCTTTTAGCCAGCCGAGGACCGGCGTATGCAGCATTAAATAGGGTAAATAATTCAGATGGATACCGTAAGAACCTTCCGTTGCGCCGCTCATCACCAGATTCGGTACGTTGGCGGGTAGGATGGTAGCGGAAAGCTGGAACGTCCCAAAACCCACGGCTAACGCCAGACCGTACCAGGCACGGGTACCGTCGACAATGCCAGCGCGTTTCGCCATCGCCGCGACAATCGGCATCAGCAGCGCAATACGCCCCATATTGGACGGCATCACAAACGCCAGCGCATAGCTCAGCAGCACCACGCTTGCGACCATTAACGGCCAGGAATCGGTCAACCGGGACGACAACGCCCGCGCCGCCCTGTCCGCCAGTCCCGTTTTACGTATCGCGATGCCCAACACGAAACCGCTGAAAACCAGCCAGAACGCCGACGAAGCAAAGCCGCCAAAAATCACCTCCGGTGGGGCGATTTTCGCCACCATTGCGACAGAGAAGAATATCAGCGCCGTAATGAACTCCGGTAACAGCGACGTAGCCCAGAGCAGAATGGTGATGCCAACCACCAATGAAGGGATAAACAGAGGGTGCGTAAGCCAGAGCGACATGCCTGTCTCCTGTTGTTTTTTTCAACAAGAATACGGGGACAGGCACAGAGAGTAAACGCCAGATTAGGTGGGGTTACCGCAGGATCTGGCACTGATGATCCTGAATTTCCTCGGCGGAGGCGAGATTCAGCGACAGCATATCGCGCTGGGTCGCCAGCAGGACAAAGGACTCATCACTCTGACGCACCATCGCCAGCGCATAGCGCCCCATATGATCACGCGCATCCGGCACCTCTTCCGCCAGCATCATAAACGGGCTGCGCTGTGCCAGTTCGTTTTCCGTCACACGGCGCGCCAGATACTCGTGCCCACGTAATCCCCCCGGCAAAGGCAGCCAGCGGGTGCTGATTTTCGCCAGATTGTCATCCAGTTGCGTTCTAACGTCAGGACGCAGGCAAGAGATATGAATGTGGAAATGGTTTTGCGTGCGGCCAGACGGCGAGTTGATCGTGAGTGATACCGCTTTATCGGGAATTTCCTGACCGTATTTTTGGCTCATAAAACCGCGCGCTTGCCAGGCGAGCCAGAAAAAATTCGGCGTGCCTGATTGCAACAGCAGCGGGCTTTCCGTGCCGTTAATGCGGTAAGTGGGCATCAATAAGTATTGCAGAGGGCCGTTACGGTCTTTGAACACCACATACCCGGCATCCGGTTTCACCTCCGCACACGGCGCAGGGTTATGCCGTTGCAGCTGGTTCGGCAGGCATTGCTCAAGAACAATCTGGCGTAATGCATCCGGGTTACCGTTGAGTTTCCAGTAACCTATGCCCGCAGCGGCAGCGATAATCATCACCACCAGTAAAAAATAGCCTGCTTTTTTCATTACGCGTTTCCTGTATCCCATTGAAGGGTAAGCGTAACGTAAAATGATGACAAATAAAAAAGCCCGGTCGCGTTATGCCACCGGGCCTGCAAACACATCTGCGTTAGCGTTTACTGATTTGGTCAAACGTACCGCCGTTAGAGAAGTGCTCTTTCTGCGCTTTGGTCCAGCCACCAAACTCGTCGTCGATGGTGAACAACTTCAGCTTCGGAAAGGCATTTTCGTATTTCTTCGCCACGTCAGCATCACGCGGACGGTAATAGTTTTTCGCCGCAATTTCCTGACCTTGCGGAGAATAGAGATACTTCAGGTAGGCTTCGGCCATTACTTTACTGTCTTTCTTTTCTACCACTTTGTCGACAATAGACACGGTCGGTTCTGCGAGAATGGATTCGCTTGGCGTGACGATCTCAAACTTGTCTTTACCCAGTTCATTCGTCGCCAGCAGCGCTTCGTTTTCCCATGCGATCAGCACATCGCCAATTCCGCGTTCAACAAAGGTATTGGTAGAGCCGCGCGCGCCGGAATCCAGCACTTCCACGTTTTTAAACAGAGCTTTGACGAAGTCCTGAGCTTTGGCCTGATCGTTGTTATTGTGGTGCAGGGCATAACCCCATGCCGCCAGATAGTTCCAGCGTGCCCCGCCGGAGCTTTTCGGGTTTGGCGTAATGACTGACACACCCGGTTTAACCAGATCGTTCCAGTCATGAATCTGCTTTGGATTGCCTTTGCGCACCAGGAAGACGATGGTGGAGGTGTAAGGTGCAGAGTTGTCCGGCAGGCGTTTAATCCAGTTTTTATCGATACGGCCACGCTCAGCAATGGCGTCCACGTCATAGGCCAACGCCAGGGTAACCACATCGGCTTCGATACCGTTGATGACTGAGGTTGCCTGTTTACCGGAGCCACCATGTGACTGGCGGATCACCACGTTATCGCCCGTTTCCTGTTTCCAGTGCGCCGCGAAGGCTTTGTTGTACTGTTCGTACAGCTCACGCGTTGGATCGTACGATACGTTAAGTAACTGAATATCCTTTGCCAGAACGCTGGTCGATGCCAGCAATAATGTTAACCCTACGCCCCATTTGTTCATCGCCCAGCTCTCTTATTTAATGTTGTGATGAGCAGAGCGTGCCAGAAAGCGATCCAAACTTTAAAGAATAAAAAAAGATTTGCTATAACGTGGGGGAATATATGGAGTCGGGTTTTTGCCTGATGGCGCTACGCTTATCAGGCCTACGATTTGCTCATGTAGGCCGGATAAGGCGCAAGCCGCCATCCGGCAATTGCAATCAGTACAATCTTTTCGCGCAGTCCAGCCAGTCACCTTTGAACGGACGCTTCATATTCTCGATAGCGTCGATGATGTCGTGGTGAACCAACTGTTCGTTCTGAATACCGACGCAGCGACCGCCATGACCTTCAAGCAGCAGATCAATGGCATACGCCCCCATACGGGATGCCAGAATACGGTCGTAAGGCACCGGGGAACCACCACGCTGGATGTGACCCAGTACGGTTGAGCGCGTTTCACGGCCGGTTTCTTTCTCGATGTAATGCGCAAGTTCATCAACGTCACACATGTGCTCGGTGATCGCCACAATCGCGTGTTTCTTACCTTTGGCGATGCCAGCTTTGATTTCAGCGACCAGATCGTCACGGCTGAATTCAACTTCCGGAACGACGACGAATTCGCAGCCACCGGCAATTGCTGCCGCCAGAGTCAGGTCACCACAGTAGCGCCCCATCACTTCAACGATGGAGATACGCTGGTGAGAAGAGGAGGTGTCACGCAGACGGTCAATCGCTTCTACCACGGTACCCAGTGCGGTGAAGTAGCCGATAGTGTAGTCGGTGCCTTTAATATCGTTGTCGATAGTACCCGGCAGGCCAATGCACGGGAAACCCATTTCAGTCAGACGTTTTGCACCCAAGTAGGAACCGTCACCACCGATAACAACCAGGGCGTCAATCCCACGCTTCTTCAGGTTTTCGATAGCCACAGCGCGCACGTTTTCGTCGCGGAATTCCGGGAAGCGAGCAGAACCGAGGAAAGTACCGCCACGGTTGATCATGTCGGACACGCTATAACGGTCGAGCTGAACCATACGGTCTTCATACAAACCCAGGTAGCCATCATGGATCCCCATGACTTCCAGTCCTTCCGTCAACGCTGCACGTACAACACCACGGATTGCTGCGTTCATGCCCGGCGCATCACCGCCGCTTGTCAACACACCGATTTTCTTAATCATGACTACCTCTGAACTTTGGAATGCAAAATGAAATCTGCTGCCGGAAGTCGATTCCGCATATCGAAACGATCCAACGAATATGCAGATAGTATAACAATCACTTCCTGCTGAATTGATTCAGGTCAGGCCAAACGGTGGTAATTTATACACAAAATGCTGGCCCTGCTCACTTTTTTACAACGAATTATGAAAGCTCAAACATCTTGCCTTCCTTGGGTACGACTGAACAGGGATCCTGATGAATAATCACATCCGATCCCGGGAAACGCCGCAAAATCGCCTGCTCAACCTGTTCAGCCACTAAATGCGCCTGAACGAGCGGCAGATTATCTTCCATTTCCAAATGAATCTGAATAAAGCGGGTCGGCCCTGACTGCCGCGTGCGAAGATCGTGAGCGCCGCTGACTCCTGGCCATGACGTCACTATATCAATAATTTCCTGACGTTCTTCATCGGGCAAGGCGCGATCCAGCAAGGATTGCACCGCCTCGTAGCCCATACGCAATGCGCTATATAGAATATAGATGCCAATCCCGAGCGCAAACAAGGCATCCGCACGATGCCAACCGTACCAGGCCAGACCAAGCGCGACGAGAATAGCGCCGTTCATCATAACATCAGACTGATAATGAAGCATATCTGCCCGAACGGCCTGACTTTGCGTACGCTTAACGACCCAACGCTGAAACGTGACCAGTATGATAGTACAAATTAACGCAATGACGGTGACGATTACCCCGACGCCCGGATCTTTCATCGGCGTCGGTTGAACAAGATGCTGAATGCCGGTCAAAAATAAGAACAGCGCCGAGCCAGAAATAAACATACTTTGCGCCAGCGCCGCCAGCGATTCTGCTTTCCCGTGCCCGAACGTGTGTTCATCATCGGCTGGCTGTAAGGAATAGCGCACCACCAGCAAATTGGTTAACGACGCGGCAATATCGACCAAAGAGTCCACCAGTGCAGCCAGAATACTCACCGACCCGGTGTACCACCACGCAAAAATTTTGATCAAAAGTAACAGCGAAGCCATCACGGTCGCCGCGATAGCCGCCCGGCTCACCAGCCGCCCATAAGTTTGATTCATAAGCACTCCCATCAGGATATGCCGCTAGTATAACGGATGAACTAAAACAGTCAGGCAATAAGAAAGTGTCAAATTTTGGGCAAAAAAAACCCCCACATCATGTGGGGGAAGACAGGGATGGTGTCTATGGCAAGGAAAACAGGGTTACTACTGGGAACGTGAGTTGCTACTACTCAATAAATTCAACGATGAGCTTTTTTGCCATTGCGCGACATCGCGCAGCTGCTCCATTCGTTGTTCATGTTTCTCATTTAAAACCGCTTGCTGCTCGGGCGTTAACAGGCGATACATCTGGTTGCGGACCTTGGCGATTTCAACCTGGCGGGCAACCTGCTGTTGTGCCATCTTTTCTGCCTGAGCGCGCACAGCGCTTTCATCAAAATTCTCTGCGGTGACAAGACGATGCATTGTCTCCATTTCGCTAACATTAACAGGAGGCTGCTCATGTCTGGCCTGCTGCATTAAATCTCGCATCTGTTGACGTTGATGTTCGGTTAAACTGATACCGTCAAACATGTGGCTCTGCGCATTACGTTGCGAAGAGCTTTCACCCAGGTGCCAGTGATCGCCTGTGACGACTTCAGCTGCATGGCTAAACGTACTGAGTGCCAGCGTTGAGGCCATGACGGCAGCGGTAACTTTGCCCATCACTTGCTCCCAAAATCTTTTCTGTCGCGATTCAACGAGAGACAGTTTACGATTCGGGCTGCAAACATGCGTCAGGGGGTGTAAAACAACGTAAAGTCATAGATTAGCGCCGCCTGATGTCGTAATTTCTGCCTCGGAGGTACGTAAAAAATGAATAAAATACTGCTAGTTGATGATGACCGAGAGCTGACATCCCTGTTAAAGGAGCTGCTCGAAATGGAAGGTTTCGATGTGCTGGTTGCCCATGATGGGGAGCAGGCACTGGAGCTTCTGGATGACAGCATCGATTTACTTTTGCTCGACGTCATGATGCCGAAGAAAAACGGCATTGATACACTGAAAGCACTTCGCCAGACACACCAGACCCCCGTAATCATGCTGACCGCCCGCGGCAGCGAACTGGATCGCGTACTCGGCCTTGAGCTGGGCGCGGACGATTATTTACCCAAACCGTTTAACGACCGCGAACTGGTCGCGCGTATCCGCGCCATTCTGCGCCGCTCCCACTGGAGCGAACAGCAGCAGAACAGCGATAACGGCTCGCCGACGCTGGAAGTGGATGCGTTAAGCCTCAATCCGGGTCGCCAGGAAGCCAGCTTTGACGGGCAAACCCTGGAGTTAACCGGTACCGAATTCACCCTGCTGTATTTGCTGGCGCAGCATCTCGGCCAGGTGGTTTCTCGTGAACATTTAAGCCAGGAAGTGCTGGGCAAACGCCTGACACCGTTCGATCGTGCTATCGACATGCATATCTCGAACCTGCGTCGTAAGCTGCCGGAGCGTAAAGACGGGCACCCGTGGTTTAAAACCCTGCGCGGTCGCGGCTATCTGATGGTCTCCGCTTCATGATAGGAAGTTTAACCGCACGCATCTTTGCCATCTTCTGGTTAACGCTGGCACTGGTGCTGATGCTGGTGCTGATGTTACCCAAGCTCGACTCACGCCAGATGACCGAGCTACTGGATAGCGAACAGCGCCAGGGGTTGATGATTGAGCAGCACGTTGAAGCTGAACTGGCGAACGATCCGCCCAACGATTTGATGTGGTGGCGTCGCTTGTTTCGTGCGATAGACAAGTGGGCGCCGCCGGGACAGCGGTTATTACTTGTTACGACGGAAGGACGCGTGATCGGCGCAGAACGCAACGAAATGCAGATCATTCGTAACTTTATTGGTCAGGCCGATAACGCCGATCATCCGCAAAAGAAAAAATACGGTCGTGTTGAAATGGTTGGGCCTTTCTCCGTCAGAGATGGCGAAGATAACTACCAGCTGTACCTCATTCGGCCTGCCAGCAGTTCACAATCTGACTTCATCAACCTGCTGTTTGACCGACCGCTGTTACTGCTGATCGTGACCATGTTAGTCAGCTCTCCGTTGCTGCTTTGGCTGGCCTGGAGTCTGGCAAAACCGGCACGTAAGCTAAAAAATGCGGCGGATGAAGTGGCACAGGGCAACCTGCGTCAGCATCCTGAACTGGAAGCCGGTCCGCAAGAATTCCTGGCGGCAGGTGCCAGCTTTAACCAGATGGTGACGGCGCTGGAACGCATGATGACCTCACAGCAACGCCTGCTGTCGGACATCTCTCACGAGTTGAGAACGCCGTTAACGCGTCTGCAATTGGGGACCGCGCTGCTGCGCCGTCGTAGCGGCGAGAGCAAAGAGCTGGAGCGTATTGAAATGGAAGCGCATCGACTGGACAGCATGATCAACGATCTGCTGGTCATGTCGCGCAATCAGCAGAAAAACGCGCTGGTCAGTGAAACCGTGAAGGCGAATCACCTGTGGGGTGACGTGCTGGATAACGCCGCCTTTGAAGCCGAGCAGATGGGCAAATCGTTCACAGTTAACTTCCCGCCAGGGCCGTGGCCGCTGTACGGTAACCCGAATACGCTGGAAAGTGCGCTGGAGAACATTGTTCGCAACGCCCTGCGCTACTCACACACCAGGATTGAAGTGGGCTTCGCGGTGGATAAAGACGGGATTACCATCACCGTGGACGATGATGGTCCGGGCGTGAGCCCCGAAGACAGAGAACAGATTTTCCGTCCGTTCTATCGTACCGATGAAGCGCGCGATCGCGAATCTGGCGGTACTGGTCTGGGTCTGGCAATTGTTGAAACAGCTATTCAGCAGCATCGTGGCTGGGTCAAGGCCGAAGACAGCCCATTGGGTGGTCTGCGCCTGGTGCTCTGGCTGCCGCTGTATAAACGTGCGTAATTGTGCCTGTTGCGCCGGATGACGATGCTAACGCATCTTATCCGGCCTACAGGTTCAATAATCGCCTTATTTTCCCCACAATCTCCGCGAATTATCTTCGATCTTGCCGCTTAAGCGGCGTTTCTGCATGGTTCTGGTCCAGCTCTTTGACAGCCCCGCCGCCGACAGCAAACGGTGATACTGGTCGTCATCAAACGGCATATGCCAGGCAATGGCGATGGCCTCTTGCACGCTAACGTCACTCACACGAGACGCCAGTACCAGCGGCGCATCCGCCGATACCATGCCGGGTGCGATAACGCTGCACAACCAGCCGGTCTTGCCCGCATCCTGCATCTGGCTTGCCATGTCGCTAATAGCAAAATGAAAATTCAGCTTAAAACACGGCGAGCGTGGCTGTGTGACCTGAATCAGCGCCTCACCCCACTGGAAGATATCACCAATAAAAACATTCTCTTCCGTCATGCCCTGCGTTGACAGGTTCTCGCCAAAAGCGGGCGCAACGAACAACTCTGCCTGTTCAGGAAAAGCCTGTCGCCAGTGTAGGTAGTGTTCACGCGGATAGTGGCACAGCGCGCGGTCCGGCCCACCGTGAATTTTCGTTTCTGCCTGTTCATCCCCTGCCAACCCTAATTCGGTCAGCATCAGCTCGCCATCGACCTGAACTTTCGCAATCGCACTGGGGCGGCTTCCCGTGTAATCCCGAATCTTGCCTGCAAATACATCAACCGGATATCGCATCTGTTCCCTCTCCCGATAACTTTTCCCCATTACACCCTATTTATTCTACCCTATTCGCTCAAAATGAGAGCACGGTTGGTGTGAAACGTAGGGACACATGCTATCAATGTAAGTTGGTTTTGAAACAACATTTCAATTAAGGAGTCGACAACGTGACGGGTCAATCGCAATTTGCTGGCGTCTGGTGTCCTTCCATTACGCCAATGGACAATGACGGCAAGATCGATTTCAACGGTCTGAGCCAGCATCTCAAACGCCTTACCGAGGCACAGATCGACGTTATTTTGCTGATGGGAAGCATTGGGGAATTTGCCTCCTTTACGCTCGACGAAAGGCTGCAGTTGATCCGTGAAGCCCGAGCTATGAGCTCGCTGAAGATGGTCGCCAACGTCTCATCCACCTGCCAGAATGATGTGCTACTGATGGCGCAGGAAGCGTATCACGCGGGATACGATGCCGTCATGATCCTGCCACCTTACTATTACGGACAAACGGCAACGCAGCTGCTGAGCTACTTCCACCAGTTAGGGCAACAACTCAGCGGTCAATGGTTTGCCTATAACTTCCCGGCCCGTACCGGCTGTGATTTAACACCTGAGCTGGTTGCTACCCTGGCCGGGGAATTCCCGAACTTCGCCGGTATCAAAGACACCGTGGACTGCCAGTCCCATACCCGCAGTATGATTCAGACCACCCGCGCTGTACGCAAAGATTTTGCCGTACTCTCCGGTTACGACGAATATTACATCCCCAACCTTCTGGCAGGCGGCGCGGGGATTATTTCTGGCCTAAATAACGTGATGCCTGAGCTGTTTGTCCACGCACGCGAGGCGTTTAAACAGGGCGACCTGGCAGCGTTGCGTGATATTCAGGATAAGATTGGCACGTACATGTCCATCTACGCTATTGGCGAGGATTTTGTCACCACCATTAAAACCGTGGTGTCGCGTAAGTTTGGCTATTGCACCGGCGTTTCGCGTAATGCAGGTGGGGAGTTAAACGAGGACCAATGCCGAATAATTGATGAGGTGTTTGGGCGTTAATATTACCCGGCCCGCATCATGATGTGGGCCGGGTAAGTGCATCAGGCAATACAGCGTTACCGCTCTACGCCATCAGGCTGTATGGGGCTTATTTTTTCGCCGCGAAACGCGCCGCAGCTTCGTCCCAGTTCACCACGTCCCAGAACGCTTTGATGTAGTCCGGGCGACGGTTCTGGAATTTCAGGTAGTAAGCGTGTTCCCAAACGTCCAGGCCCACGATCGGGAAGCCGGAAGCGCCAGAGATAGCCTCACCCATCAGCGGGGAATCCTGGTTGGCAGTAGAAACCACAGCCAGTTTGTCACCTTTCAGTACCAGCCATGCCCAGCCAGAACCGAAACGAGTTGCCGCTGCTTTTTCAAATTCAGCTTTGAAGTTATCAACAGAGCCAAAGTCGCGTTCGATAGCCGCTTTCAGGTCACCCTGCAGCGTAGTACCGGTTTTCAGACCTTTCCAGAACAGGCTGTGGTTAGCGTGGCCGCCTGCGTTGTTACGCAGTACGGTTTTCTTATCCGCTGGCAGCTGATCCAGTTTAGTGATCAGCTCTTCAACAGGCAGGCTAGCGAATTCAGGCAGGCTTTCCAGCGCAGCGTTCGCGTTGTTTACATAGGCCTGGTGGTGCTTGGTATGGTGGATTTCCATCGTCTGCTTATCAAAGTGCGGTTCAAGGGCATCATAAGCGTACGGCAGGGATGGCAGTGTATAACTCATAATCATCTCCAGTATTGTCGGGCGGCCAGTGTTAACGCCGCGTAAGCAGTTGAGTCATTATAGTTAATTAAATGATATTGAAAATGATTATCAATGCCGTACTTTTTACAGGGCTATTGCAAGATGAAAATGTGAGCGCCACCGGGATAATCAGGCGAATTTTGCCAACCTGCGTAGGAAACAGGCAGCGACATAAAGGACATGGGAGACAAAGCACGAGATAGTCTGCGGATTATCTCACAAGGAAATATTGCTATGTCTGTCAACATCGCCCTTTTCGGAATCGGCCTCGACACATACTGGCCCCAGTTTACTGGCCTGGAGTCACGCTTGCAGGGTTACCTGCAAACGATTGATGAGCGTCTGACGGCGCAACAGGCCACCGTCATTAATGGCGGCCTGATTGATAACGTCGATAAAGCCGATGATCTTATCAGGCGATTACAACAGCAGCCGGTCGATGCGGTCTGTCTTTACATTAGCACCTACGCACTCAGCGCAACGGTTCTACCCCTTGTACAGAGTATCAATAAGCCAGTTATTATTATGGCCCTACAGCCGGAGCCTGGTCTGCCCTATTCGGCAATCCGCCAAATTCCCGATCGGGGCGGACGTACTGGAGAGTGGCTGGCGCACTGCCAGGCCTGCAGCGCGCCCGAACTGGCAAACGTATTTAATCGTGCGAATATCCGCTTTCAGTTGATTGTTGGTGCGTTACAGGGCGATGAGTACGTCTGGCAACAAATGGCACAGTGGTTACAGGCCCTTAATGCCCGCCAAATGCTGGCAAACTGTCAGGTCGGCGTACTCGGACACTATTATGACGGCATGGTGGACGTTTACAGCAATATGACGAACCTGTCCGCCAAATTGGGCGTACGCTTTAAGCCACTGGAAATGTGTGAGCTGGCGGAATACCGCGAGCAGGTCAGCGAGACAGATCTCAGCGTCAAACAACAGGAAATGTACCGTGTGCTTCAGCTGGATCCGACATGCGAACCGGCAGAGCTTGATCGCGCCCTCACCACCGCCTGCGCCATGGATAAACTGATTGCCCAGAACACACTCGGTGCACTGGCCTACTACTACGAAGGTAGAAATGGCAATGCTTACGAGAACATCATCACATCAATCATTCTTGGCAACACACTACTCACCCACCGTGGTATTCCCGTGGCAGGTGAATATGAAATCAAAAATGTACTGGCGATGAAAATTCAGCAGCTTCTGGGGGCGGGTGGTTCATTCTCTGAGCCATATGGAATTGAATTTATTGATGATGTTGTATTGTGGGGACATGATGGCCCGGCGCACCCGCAGATGGCCGATGGTCCGGTGCGTCTGGTTCCGCTGCCGGTTTATCATGGTAAACCGGGTAAAGGTGTGTCTATCCAGATGACCGTGAAACCGGGCCCGGTAACCTTTCTTTCGGTCATTGAAGATGCCGAAAACGGGGTGCGTTTGCAGTATGCCGAAGGGGAAGCAGTGGCAGGTGAAGTCCTGGATATCGGCAATACCAACAGCCGCTATCGCTTCCCGTTATCGGCTCGCGATTTCACCACAAAATGGTGCATGGGCGGTCCAGCCCATCATTGCAGCATTGGCCTTGGTCATCATGGTGAGGTACTGGAAAAACTCGCCTGGCTACTGGGTATTCAGACGGTAAAAATCTGCTAACCCTTAATATTATCGCCCTTCTCAAAAAAGAGGGGCGGATCAGCATTTGTGATCAACATCCTTTTCATCCCCTGAATTTTGCCAGCATTGCCCATCCTACGGCAGCATGCTGAAGGTTAATTCATTGCTCACTCTTTAGACTTTTGAATATCAAAACGGGTGATTTTCATCCAGCCAGAACGACAATTTAAAAGGAACCAGAATGGGTAACGCAATTACGATGGGGATATTATGGCATCTTATCGGTGCCGCTAGTGCCGCTTGTTTTTATGCCCCTTTTAAAAAGGTACAACACTGGTCCTGGGAGACTATGTGGTCCATAGGCGGTTTTGTTTCATGGTTGATCCTGCCCTGGCTCGTCAGCGCAATCCTGCTGCCAGACTTCTGGGCCTATTACAGTTCATTCAGCGCATCCACACTACTGCCGGTATTTTTATTCGGCGCAATGTGGGGGATCGGTAATATCAACTATGGTCTGACCATGCGCTATCTCGGCATGTCGATGGGGATCGGCATCGCTATCGGCATTACGCTGATTGTTGGCACCTTAATGACACCAATCATTGCCGGTAAATTTGACGTGCTCATCGGCACGCCGGGTGGGCGTATGACCCTGCTTGGTGTGCTGGTCGCGCTGATCGGCGTGGCGATAGTCACTCGAGCAGGACAGTTAAAAGAACGCAAGATGGGTATCAAAGCCGAAGAGTTCAACCTGAAAAAAGGTCTAATACTGGCGGTGATGTGCGGCTTTTTCTCCGCAGGGATGTCCTTTGCCATGGATGCGGCTAAACCGATGCACGAAGCCGCCGCTGCGCTCGGTATCGATCCTTTGTATGTCGCTCTGCCAAGCTACGTAGTCATTATGGGCGGCGGTGCGGTGATCAACCTGGGATTCTGCTTCATTCGTCTGGCAAAAATGAAGAACCTGTCGGTAAAAGCCGACTTCTCGTTAGCAAAACCACTTATTATCAGCAACATCCTGTTCTCGGCCCTTGCCGGTCTGATGTGGTATCTCCAGTTCTTCTTTTACGCCTGGGGCCATGCCAAAATTCCAGCGCAGTATGACTACATGAGCTGGATGCTGCACATGAGTTTCTACGTCCTGTGCGGCGGTATCGTCGGCCTGATCATGAAAGAGTGGAGCAATGCGGGAAAACGCCCTGTCAGCGTGCTGAGCCTCGGCTGCGTGGTGATTATCCTTGCCGCAAACATTGTCGGTCTGGGAATGGCCAGCTAGTCCTGCGGATTACTGAGATGACGCCACTGGCTCGGCGTCATCCCGGTTTCTCGCGTAAACACCACCGAAAAGTAGTTACTGTCCTCAAAGCCACAACGCATAGAAATCTCACCAATCATCAACTTGCTATGTTGCAGCAAATACTGAGCGTGGCAGACCCGCACCTGTCGAAGATACTGGTTGATGGTCATTCCAGTCTGGCTGCGAAACTGCTGACGCAGTACGCGCTCGCTGCACTGCTCCCGTTGACAGAATTTATCCAGTTCAAAGGTATGCTCATGGCTGCCGGCCAGCGCAGTGATCAGCTTATCCAGCAGTGTCTCACTGGTGGTGGCCGGGAGCCTATCCGTGGCATAACGATGCCGCTTGAGAAGCGTCACCAACTGTCCGAACAACAGCTCCGCCATATCATTACATAACGGATCGCGCTGCTGGCTTTCGTGTTCCAGTTGGCTAATCACCTGTCGAGCCTGAGCCATACCGGCACTGCCCAGCCGCCAGTGGGGCTGGCACGGCGTGCCGTTGTTAAAACCGGGGATCACATCTTCCCATCCCAGATTCAGCGTCAACCGCTCAGGGCAGTAGATAATATTCTGCAGGACGAGGTCGTTAACAGAGGTGTACGAGTGTTTGTCTGCGGCGCGAATGTAAAACAGATCGCCACGGGTTATTCGATACGGCCGATCGTTGAGAACATGCAGACCATTGCCACGCCAGACCATCACCAGCTCACAAAACTCATGAGTATGTTCGGCAAACACATCCTGCGGATAGCGATCGGCGACGGCGACGGCCTGCTGTTCGCTCGCAAAAAAGTCTGATTTCAGAAGGACTAGCTGATTCGCCACCACATCACCTCAACCTGAACGCTTGCCGGATGCGCTGCGCTTATTCGGCCTACAGGGCATTCATGTAGGCCGGACAAGGCGCAGCCGCCATCCGGCATTAAAGGGTATGATTATCAGCAAACGGACGGTAAAAAACGTTGATAGCTTTCGCGTTACTGGAGGCTGCTTCCGGCCATGACGTCGCGGCCCTGGCGAATATCGCGCGGTGACCAGTTAAACTCCCGGCGAAATAGCGTCGAAAAGTGGTTACTGTCGCCAAAACCGCAGCGATAAGCGATGTCCGTAACACTGTCATCGCTATGGCGCAATAAGTGCCGTGCTTTGATTAGCCGCAGGCGATTGAGATAGCGCTGCGGCGTCAGCCCGGTTTGCTGTTTGAGCTGACGGTGCAAAGTGCGTAAAGAGAGCGAAAACTGCTCAGCCACCGCATCCCAGCAGACTTCGTCGGCAAAATTATCTTCCAGCCACGCCATCAGCCGGTTTAGTCGCGCATCGTTATCCGCTGCCGCTTCCATCAGACTACTTTTGCGTAGCAGCACCAGCAGTTGCATAAACAGGATCTCGCGATTGGCCGCCGTCGGCGTATCCATCTCCTCACCAAGATGCTCTATTTGCCCCACCAAGTGACGGACCTGCTGCAGTACGCCCTGATTCACGCGCCAGTGGGACGGATACTGACCGTTCTGCTCCTGAGGTAACAACTGGTTTAACCCGGCCAGAAACTGAAACGCATCAGGGGAACGATACAGTACATTTGTCAGGCACAGGTTGTCAGTATGTTCATATAAGTGTCTGTCATGATCGCGGACAAAACAGACCGTCCCGCCGCTAATGGTGTAGGGCTGTCCATTGAAAACGTGAATACCTGTTCCATGCTCAACTATCACAATTTCATGAAAATCATGATGATGCTCGGGAAAAGCAGTCTGGGGCAGTCGCGGTTCGATCGCCACAGGCGCTTTACCTGTCGGAAAAAAATCCACGCAATGCAGTACGGTCATGATGACTTCCTTCCAGATCAAATGAACATGGCTGCATAGTAATTAAGGGTTATGACCCTCACCTTAAATTTTTGACGCCAAAGTGCGTAAACACGGTTAATTCTTCAAGAAACGACAGGAAAGATCGGGAAATGCGGAAGGGGTCACATCAGACAAAATCCCGCCCATTACACGAAACTGTGAACAGCATCACGTTCACCTTTGCCATGCTGCCAGCGGCTTATTGTGACTGTCACTAACAAGAAGGTACGCCGTTCCAGGGGTTCTTAGACTGAGTGCAATAAAACTCAGAAGGACCTCGCTATGACTCTTCGCCATTGTGTCGCTGTCGATCTCGGCGCATCCAGCGGACGCGTAATGCTGGCACGTTACGACAGTGACCACCGCACCCTGACGCTGCGTGAAATCCACCGTTTCGCGAACTGTCTGCAAAAAACAGACGGTTTTGACACCTGGGATATCGACAGCCTGGAAAACGACATTCGCCTGGGGCTGAAGAAGGTCTGCGATCAAGGCATCCTGATTGACAGCATCGGGATTGATACCTGGGGCGTGGATTACGTCCTGATCGGTAAAGACGGTCAGCGCGTCGGTCTGCCGGTCTCTTACCGCGACAGCCGCACTACCGGCGTGATGTCGCAAGCTTTAGCGCAACTGGGTAACAGCGAGATCTATCGTCGGAGCGGCATTCAGTTTCTGCCCTTTAACACCCTGTATCAGCTCCGCGCGCTGGTCGAACAGCAGCCAGAGCTGGTCCCGCAGGTGGCGCATGCCCTGATGATCC
The DNA here is from genome assembly GCF_029717145.1 of Citrobacter freundii. NCBI lineage: Bacteria > Pseudomonadati > Pseudomonadota > Gammaproteobacteria > Enterobacterales > Enterobacteriaceae > Citrobacter > Citrobacter freundii. Next base: position 4,483,673 of record NZ_CP099222.1, read on the forward strand.
CCGACTACTTCGGCTACCGCCTGACCGGCGAAATGAACTGGGAATATACCAACGCCACCACTACGCAGTTGGTCAATATCAACACCGACGACTGGGATGACACCCTGCTGGCATGGACCGGCGCAGACAAAGCATGGTTTGGTCGCCCAACGCATCCGGGGAACGTGATTGGTCACTGGATCTGCCCGCAGAAAAATCAGATCCCGGTGGTTGCCGTCGCCAGCCACGACACCGCCAGCGCGGTCATCGCTTCACCGCTGGCCGATAACAACAGCGCTTATCTCTCTTCCGGTACCTGGTCCCTGATGGGGTTTGAGAGCAAAACACCGTATGCCAACGAGGCCGCGCTGGCGGCAAATATCACCAACGAAGGCGGCGCGGAAGGACGTTACCGCGTGCTGAAAAATATTATGGGGCTGTGGCTGCTGCAACGCGTATTAAAAGAGCGGCAGATTACCGACCTGCCTGCGCTGATCGCGAAAACCGAAGCGCTACCGGCCTGCCGATTCCTGGTCAACCCGAACGATGATCGCTTTATCAACCCAGTTGATATGATCGCAGAAATCCAGGCCGCATGCCGCGAATCCGGTCAACCCGTTCCGGTTCAGGATGCTGAGTTGGCACGCTGTATTTTCGACAGTCTGGCGCTGCTGTATGCCGATGTCCTGCAGGAACTGGCACACCTTCGTGGTCACGCCTTCAACCAACTGCACATTGTTGGCGGCGGCTGCCAGAACGCCCTGCTCAACCAATTGTGCGCGGATGCATGCGGTATCCGCGTCATGTCCGGGCCTGTTGAGGCCTCTACGCTCGGCAATATTGGCGTTCAGCTGATGACGCTGGACGAACTTAACAACGTCGATGATTTCCGCCAGGTGGTGACCGCTAACTACGACCTGACAACCTTCATCCCAAATACTGACAGTGAAATTGCCCGCTACCAGGCGCAGTTTCAATCAACACGACAGACAAAGGAGCTTTGCGCATGACCACTCAACTTGAACAAGCCTGGGAACTGGCAAAACTGCGTTTCGCCGCGGTAGGTATCGATGTCGAGGAGGCATTACGCCAGCTCGATCGTCTGCCGGTCTCCATGCACTGCTGGCAGGGCGATGATGTCGCCGGATTCGAAAACCCGGAAGGTTCGCTCACCGGCGGCATTCAGGCCACCGGTAACTATCCAGGTAAAGCGCGTAACGCCGTTGAACTGCGCGCCGATCTGGAGCAGGCACTGAGCCTGATCCCGGGTCCTAAGCGTCTGAACCTGCACGCTATCTACCTGGAATCCGATACCCCGGTATCCCGTGACCAAATCAAACCTGAACACTTTAAAAACTGGGTGGAATGGGCGAAAGCGAACCAGTTAGGTCTGGATTTCAACCCGTCATGCTTCTCGCATCCGTTGAGTGCCGACGGTTTCACGCTGGCACATGCTGACGACAGCATCCGTCAGTTCTGGATTGACCACTGCAAAGCCAGCCGTCGCGTCTCCGCGTACTTTGGCGAACAGCTGGGTACGCCGTCGGTGATGAACATCTGGATCCCGGATGGCATGAAAGACATCACCATTGACCGCCTGGCACCACGCCAGCGCCTGCTGGAAGCACTGGACGACGTCATCAGCGAGAAATTCGACCCGGCGCATCATATTGATGCCGTCGAGAGCAAACTGTTTGGTATCGGCGCAGAAAGCTACACCGTTGGCTCCAACGAGTTTTACATGGGCTACGCCACCAGCCGCCAGACCGCACTATGCCTGGATGCAGGTCACTTCCATCCGACTGAAGTGATTTCCGACAAGATCTCTGCCGCCATGCTGTACGTGCCGCGCCTGCTGCTGCACGTCAGCCGTCCGGTGCGCTGGGACAGCGACCACGTGGTATTGCTGGATGATGAAACTCAGGCGATTGCCAGCGAGATCGTACGCCATAACCTGTTCGACCGCGTACACATTGGCCTCGACTTCTTCGACGCTTCCATCAACCGCATTGCCGCATGGGTGATCGGCACCCGCAATATGAAGAAAGCCCTGCTGCGTGCGCTGTTAGAACCCACTGAGCAACTGCGCCAACTCGAAGCTAGCGGCGACTACACCGCCCGCCTGGCCCTGCTGGAAGAACAGAAATCGCTGCCATGGCAGGCCGTCTGGGAGATGTATTGCCAGCGTCACGACACCCCAGCCGGCAGCCAGTGGCTGGACAACGTCCGCACGTATGAAAAAGACGTACTGAGCAAGCGTAGCTAAAGGCGTTGTCTGCCTTGTAGGCCGGATACGGTGCGTTAGCGCCGCCATCCGGCAACGTACAAAACACTACGCCGGATGGCGCTGCGCTTATCCGGCCTACGTAAGACCCGACACCCGTTCGGGCAATAAACAGGAACACCGACCATGCAAAATATTACTACCTCCTGGTTCGTCCAGGGGATGATCAAAGCCACTTCTGATGCCTGGCTGAAAGGTTGGGATGAGCGTAACGGCGGCAACCTGACGCTGCGCCTGGATGAGGCTGATATCGCCCCCTTTACCGCTGATTTCCACGAAGAACCGCGCTACATCGCGCTGAGCCAGCCGATGCCGCTGCTGGCTAACACGCCGTTTATCGTTACCGGTTCCGGCAAATTCTTCCGCAACGTCCAGCTCGATCCGGCAGCCAATTTAGGTGTGGTTAAAATCGATAGCGACGGCGCCGGCTACCACATTCTTTGGGGGCTGACCCACGAAGCCGTACCAACCTCCGAACTGCCCGCACACTTCCTTTCCCACTGCGAGCGCATTAAAGCCACCGATGGCAAAGACCGCGTGATCATGCACTGCCATGCCACCAATCTGATTGCTCTGACCTATGTACTGGAAAACAGCACTGCGCTGATCACCCGCAAACTGTGGGAAGGCAGCACCGAATGTCTGGTGGTGTTCCCGGACGGCGTAGGCATTCTGCCGTGGATGGTGCCGGGTACCGACGAAATCGGTGAAGCAACGGCAGTTTCAATGCAGCAGCATTCTCTGGTGCTGTGGCCGTTCCACGGCGTATTTGGCAGCGGCCCGACGCTCGACGAAGCGTTCGGTTTGATAGATACCGCAGAGAAATCGGCCGAAGTTTTGGTCAAAATCCATTCGATGGGCGGTATGAAGCAAACCATCACGCGTGAAGAGCTCATTGCTCTCGGCAAACGTTTTGGCGTGACCCCACTGGCCAGCGCATTAGAGCTGTACTGATACCTCCCTCATTCAACGCCGGATGCGGCTTTGCCTTATCCGGCCTACATGACGGTCCCTATTTAACCGTAGGCCCGATAAGCGAAGCGCCATCGGGCACCAGGGATTTATTATTCAGGAGAATACTTATGAGCTTTATGTTGGCACTGCCAAAAATCAGTCTGCACGGCGCTGGTGCGATTGGTGATATGGTCAACCTCGTGGCGAACAAGCAATGGGGTAAGGCGCTGATCGTAACCGACGGACAACTGGTCAAACTGGGCCTGCTGGACAGCCTGTTTACCGCCCTTGATGCGCATAAAATGTCGTATCATCTGTTCGACGACGTATTCCCGAACCCAACGGAAGAACTGGTCCAGCAAGGTTTTGCCGCATACCAGGACGCTGAATGTGATTACATCATCGCTTTCGGCGGCGGCAGCCCGATCGATACCGCTAAAGCGGTGAAAATCCTGACCGCCAACCCGGGCCCGTCTACCGCCTATTCCGGCGTGGGCAAAGTTAAAAATGCCGGCGTACCGCTGGTTGCCATTAACACCACCGCGGGTACGGCCGCAGAAATGACCAGCAATGCGGTGATCATTGATTCCGCACGCAAGGTGAAAGAAGTCATCATCGATCCGAACATTATTCCGGATATCGCCGTCGATGACGCCAGCGTGATGCTGGAAATTCCTGCCTCAGTCACCGCCGCTACCGGTATGGACGCCCTGACCCACGCGGTGGAAGCCTATGTTTCTGTTGGCGCGCACCCGTTAACCGACGCCAATGCCCTGGAAGCTATTCGCCTGATCAACCAGTGGCTGCCTAAAGCCGTCGACGAGGGTCACAACCTCGAAGCCCGTGAGCAAATGGCATTTGGTCAGTATCTGGCGGGGATGGCGTTCAACAGTGCAGGTCTGGGTCTGGTGCATGCGCTGGCACACCAGCCGGGCGCGACGCACAATCTGCCGCACGGCGTCTGCAACGCTATCCTGCTGCCGATTATCGAAAACTTTAACCGTCCAAACGCCGTGGCACGCTTTGCCCGCATAGCACAGGCCATGGGGGTTGATACCCGTGGGATGAGCGATGAAGTAGCAAGCATGGAAGCCATCAACGCGATCCGTGCCCTGAGCAAGCGCGTGGGCATTCCGGCAGGCTTCAGCCAGCTAGGCGTGACCAAAGAGGACATTGAGGGGTGGCTGGACAAAGCACTCGCCGATCCGTGCGCACCATGCAATCCGCGCACCGCCAGCCGCGAAGACGTCCGCGCGCTGTATCTGGAGGCGTTATGATCCGCAAAGCCTTTGTGATGCAGGTGAATGCCGACGCGCACGTTGAGTATCAGCGTCGGCATAATCCCATCTGGCCGGAGCTGGAAGCCGTACTGAAAGCCCACGGCGCGCATCACTACGCGATTTATCTCGACCAGGAGCGCAGCCTGTTGTTTGCCACCGTTGAGATTGAATCCGAAGAGCGCTGGAATGCCGTCGCCAGCACCGACGTGTGTCAGCGTTGGTGGAAGCATATGCGTGACGTGATGCCCACCAACCCGGACAACAGCCCGGTGAGCGCGGAATTAAAAGAAGTGTTTTATCTGCAGTAGTATTGTTGGCCGGATAAGGCGCTAACGCGCCGCATCCGGCACAACGCAACATAACAGCTAGTTCTGCTCAGAAACCAGAATCGCCTGGGTATCCGGTTCCAGCGCTTTAAAGATATGCGCCTGATCGGCGGGATAACAGATATAGTCGCCCTCGCCCAATTCTTCCGGTGCTTCAGTCAGTCCTACCAGCGCCTTCCCCTGCGTCACAATAATATGCTCAACGGACCCCGGCGGATGTGGGTGTGAGATGCGGTCGGCACCCGGCTGCGTCAACAACAGATAGATATCTCGCCGTGCGCCCGGTGGACAGGCCGCCAGTAAAATAGCCTGGTAATGGGCCTGCTCCGCCACCACTTTTGTCCCTTCACCCCGGCGTATCACCTGCGTTTTTTGCACCACAGGCTCCAGCAGTCGCGCAAAGGGGATATCCAGCGCCACACACAGCGACCACAGCGTTTCCAGGCTAGGATTGCCATTACCCGCTTCCAGCTGCGAGAGCGTCGACTTCGCAATGCCCGCGCGGCGGGCGATTTCTGCCAGCGACAAACCGGTACGCTGACGTTCACGTACCAGGCTTTTCGCAATCATACTGATGGGTTGGGTCATACATGACTCCATGTTCTTTATATCGAACGAATCGTTCGACTTGTAAAGCAAACTTGTTGCGTTCATTATAATGGAAATTCGTTCGATATGGCTAAAGCAGGATGAAACATTATTTTTCCAGTCTCAAAGGCGACACGATAAAAGCAATATTTTTAGTCTGTCTGGCTGTCGGCGTAGTCGGCATGTCATACGGCTCGCTGGCGATGGCTTACGGCTTCCCGCTGTGGGTGCCGTTTGTGCTCTCGATTACAGTGCTGGCGGGTGCGTCTGAGTTTATGTTTATTGGCATCGTCGCCAGCGGTGGTAATCCGCTGGCCGCTGCGGCTGCCGGTTTACTGGTCAACGCCCGCCACGTGCCGTTTGGCGTCACAGTGCGCGATCTGGTGGGCACGCGAGCCGCCAGCTTCCTCGGCTGCCATATCATGAACGACGAAAGCGTGGTGTTTGGCCTGTCGCAAAAAACGCCGGAGCAGCGCAAAGCCACCTACTGGCTGTGCGGCCTGGGCGTTGCCATCGTCTGGCCGCTGGGCACGCTACTTGGGGCTATGGTTGGCAAACTGCTTCCCGCCCCGGAGACCATCGGTCTGGATGCCGTCTTCCCTGCCATTCTGCTGGCCTTAGTGGTCCCGGCGTTTAAAAATCGTACCACGCTGGTTCGCGCCTGCAGCGGTGCTGCGCTGTCGCTCGCCGCCGTCCCGTTTGCGCCGGTGGGCCTGCCGGTACTGCTTTCACTGTTTGGCTTACTGGCGAGGAAAAAATAATGGGCAACATGACGCTGTTTATCGTCGGTATCGCCGTACTCTCTCTGGGAACGTATTTAATGCGTTTAGGTGGGGCAAAGCTCGGCAGCCGTCTGGCATTTTCTGCACGCTCGCAGGCGCTGCTTTCCGATGCCGCGACGGTATTACTGTTCTCCGTCGCGCTGGCGACCACCTTTTACGAAGGCGAACATTTTGCTGGCATGGCGCGCGTTCTCGGCGTGGGCTTTGCAGTGTTCCTCGCCTGGCGCAAAGTACCGTTGATTGTGGTAATTATCGCCGCTGCTGTGATGACGGCGTTGTTAAGGATGGCGGGAATAAACTAAAAAAGCGCCTCAAGGGCGCTCTTTCGACAGTACTGAGGTATTTTATTTCAGCAGTTCAGCGGTCATATGCACACGGTTACCGCTGTAGGCCTGAGTGATTTTATAATCGCTTGCGCCAGCACGTTCTGCCTGAGCCGCAATTTTCGCTTCAGTGCTTTCCAGAGTTGACCCGGTAGCGGTAACAGACTGAGCAGCGAAAGAACCGAAAGAGGTAGCAAGAGCGATAACTGCGACAAAAGTTTTGATGCTTTTCATGATGTAAACCCTTTAATTTAGTTGTTTGAGTAAGGCACCGTGCCTTGATGTGATAAATAATAGCCCTCACACCGCACAACTAAAAGCGGAAGGTTTTGCCTGTCTTATTCAAATTATTTGATAGATAACATGTCAGCCGAATACGATCAAAAATTGCTGTCAGGCTCGCGAAAAAAACCACTCTCTGCGGGCAGTTGGTTACTGCGTCAGGGTGAAAGGCAAAGCAAAATTTATTATTTACATCATGGTGTTGCCCGTGCGGTGTATCACTCACCCAACGGTTCAGAACGGGTGAAAGAGTTTTACTTCCCGGGTGAATATTGTTTTCTGTACCTGAACTGGCTAACCCACACCTCGGCAGATTACAGCCTGCAAATGATCACCCCGGGCGAAATCAGTGAAATCTCGCTGGCATTGCTGGATGCACCGGAACATCAGGACATCAAGACACAGCTCCTGGTCCAGCAGTTGATCTACAAAGAGAAAAAAGAACAAATGCTGCTGCTTAATACGCCAGAACAACGCTACCAGTATGTTCAGACACACTTTCCCAGTTGGGAATTGCAGCTCACTCAGCGGGACCTCGCCCACTACATTGGCATTACGCCCGTTAGCCTGTCTCGCATTCGCCAGCGTCTTAACAAAGGTTAACGCATTCGCTTTTTGCATAGATTATTGTCCCGCCACTCTTCACAAGATGGCGCGCATGATGAACGCATTTTTTCTCTCTCAGCTGCTGGCCTGCATCAGCTTTGTGCTGGATATTTCAGCCTTTCATTTCCGGCGTCGGGCGATGACGTTAGTGCTGTTGACCAGCTCAACCAGCCTGCTGGCCATTCATTTTTATCTTTTGCATCAACCCGCCGCCGCAGGATTAATGCTCATCGCCGCCTGTCGTTATGCGATAGCCATCGTGACGCAACGCCGCTGGGCCATGTGGGGATTTATGATGGGGTCACTGCTGTGTAGTGCTTATCTCTGGCAGGGAATGTGGGGCCTGCTGCCGCTCGCAGGAAGCCTGCTGATGACCTATGCGTCATTTCAGACACAGGGTGGAAAATTACGTGGATACACATTGTGTGGCAGCCTGTGCTGGCTACTGAACAATGCCATCGTCGGCTCGCCCGTTGCTGTAATGATGGAGCTGGCATTCTCAGGCAGCATTGTGGCAGCCTGGTGGCGTTACTCCGCCACCAGACGTTCCGGATGCGTATAAATCGTCGCCCTGCCCGGTTTACAAAAACCCACCAGCGTCAGGTTACAGCGTTCGGCTACTTCTACGGCCAGTGTCGTCGCGGCAGAGACAGCAAACAGAATCTCCACGCCGCACATCGCCGACTTTTGCACCATCTCATAGCTGGCGCGACTGGAGACTAAAACGGCTCCCTGCCGCCATGTTTCGCCTTCAATTGCACGCCGCCCGAGCAGTTTATCCAGCGCCACGTGACGGCCCACATCTTCATGCCCTCCCGCCAGGTTCCCCGACGGCTGGACCCAGGCCGCTGCGTGCGTACAGCCCGTCAGTTGCCCCACGGGCTGGAAGTCGTGCAGATGCTTTAACGCGCGATCGAGGTCCGCCAGGTTAAACGTCTGAGTAAACGCCAAAGGCTGAACCGGCTTGCCAATGTCATTGAGCTGTTCCACGCCGCAAACGCCACAACCGGTACGACCGGCCAGCGCACGTCGGCGCTCTTTCAGCCCCATAAAACGGCGGCTGGACAGTTCAACCTGAACTTCTAATCCGTTACAGGAAGGCACCACTTCCATGCCGTAGATATCCTGCGGGGACTCAATAATGCCTTCAGAAAGTGAAAAGCCCATCGCAAAATGCTCAAGATCTTTCGGTGACGCCATCATCACCACGTGCGAAATCCCGTTGTACACCAACGCAACGGGCACTTCTTCAGCGACGACATCCGGCTGAGGATGTTGCAAATCCTCGCGTTTCCAGAGGGTCAACTGGCGCGATCCCGTCAAAGTTGTCACATTTTCGATGTTTTCTTGAATAATCTTATTCACTTTCTTTTAACCATATTGGAACACACATACCAACATTGTGGTATTCTTTACAAATCCCTCCTGGACGGAGGGAAATTCACCCAATTCTGGACCTTTGCGGTCCCGTCCGCAAAGAAAAATAACAACCACTTCCCTCGCGATCGCGATACACCTACGCGAAGGGAACGTGACAATGTCGAAACAAGGAGCGAACCATGCAGGTCAGCAGAAGGCAGTTCTTTAAGATCTGCGCTGGCGGTATGGCAGGCACCACGGCAGCGGCACTGGGTTTTGCACCCGGCGTAGCGCTAGCGGAAACACGGCAATATAAACTGCTGCGTACCCGCGAAACCCGTAACACCTGCACTTACTGTTCCGTTGGCTGTGGACTGTTAATGTACAGTCTCGGTGACGGTGCGAAAAACGCCAAAGCATCCATCTTCCATATCGAGGGCGATCCGGACCATCCGGTGAACCGTGGCGCGCTGTGCCCGAAAGGGGCTGGTCTGGTGGATTTCATCCACTCCGAAAGCCGGCTGAAATTCCCGGAATACCGTGCACCAGGCTCCGATAAGTGGCAACAAATTAGCTGGGATGAGGCATTTGACCGCATCGCGAAGCTGATGAAAGAAGACCGCGACGCTAACTACGTTGCGCAGAACGCCGAAGGCGTCACCGTTAACCGCTGGCTTTCCACCGGGATGCTGTGTGCTTCCGCCTCCAGTAATGAAACCGGCTATTTAACGCAAAAATTCTCCCGCGCGCTGGGTATGCTCGCGGTCGACAACCAGGCGCGCGTCTGACACGGACCAACGGTAGCAAGTCTTGCTCCAACATTTGGTCGCGGTGCGATGACCAACCACTGGGTCGACATTAAAAATGCCAACCTCGTTGTGGTGATGGGCGGTAACGCCGCTGAAGCTCACCCGGTCGGATTCCGCTGGGCGATGGAAGCCAAAATTCACAACGGCGCGAAGCTGATTGTGGTCGATCCTCGCTTTACGCGAACCGCAGCGGTGGCAGATTTCTATGCACCCATTCGTTCCGGTACTGACATTGCCTTCTTGTCAGGCGTCTTGCTGTACCTGCTGAATAACGAAAAATTCAACCGCGAATATACCGAAGCCTACACCAACGCCAGTCTGATTGTGCGTGAAGATTATGGCTTCGAAGATGGCCTTTTCACCGGCTATGACGCGGACAAACGCAAGTACGATAAAACCAGCTGGAACTACGAGCTGGATGAAAAAGGCTTCGCCAAACGCGATGTTACGCTGCAACACCCGCGCTGCGTGTGGAATCTGCTGAAACAGCACGTTTCCCGCTACACGCCGGATGTTGTCGAAAACATTTGCGGTACGCCGAAGGCTGATTTCCTGAAAGTCTGCGAATACATCGCTGAAACCAGCGCCAAAGACAAAACCGCGTCGTTCCTGTACGCGCTGGGCTGGACGCAGCACTCCGTGGGCGCGCAGAACATTCGCACCATGGCGATGATCCAGCTTCTGCTCGGCAATATGGGGATGGCAGGCGGTGGCGTTAACGCCCTGCGCGGTCACTCCAATATTCAGGGTCTGACTGACTTAGGCCTGCTGTCGCAGAGCCTGCCTGGTTACATGACGCTGCCAAGCGAAAAGCAAACTGACCTGCAAACTTACCTTGCGGCCAACACGCCAAAACCGTTGCTGGAAGGTCAGGTAAACTACTGGGGCAACTACCCGAAATTCTTCGTCTCGATGATGAAGGCCTTCTTTGGTGATAAAGCGACAGCGGAAAATAGCTGGGGCTTCGACTGGCTGCCGAAGTGGGATAAAGGGTACGACGTGCTGCAGTACTTCGAGATGATGAACCAGGGCAAAGTGAATGGCTACATCTGCCAGGGCTTCAACCCGGTCGCCTCATTCCCGAACAAAAACAAGGTCGTGGCTTCACTGTCAAAACTGAAGTTCCTGGTGACTATCGACCCACTCAACACCGAAACGTCCACCTTCTGGCAAAACCACGGTGAGTCGAACGATGTGGATCCGTCAAAAATCCAGACCGAAGTGTTCCGTCTGCCGTCCACCTGCTTCGCCGAAGAAAACGGCTCAATCGTTAACTCCGGACGCTGGCTGCAGTGGCACTGGAAAGGCGCGGATGCCCCAGGGATTGCCGCCACCGACGGTGAAATCCTCGCCGGTATCTTCCTGCGCATGCGCAAGATGTACACCGAACAGGGGGGAGCGAACCCGGAACAGGTGCTGAGCATGACCTGGAACTACTCCACGCCGCATGAACCTGCTTCAGAAGAAGTGGCGATGGAGAGCAACGGTAAAGCCCTGGCTGATATCACCGACCCAGCAACCGGTGCGGTGATCGTCAAGAAAGGCCAACAGCTTAGTTCATTTGCCCAACTGCGCGATGACGGCACTACCTCCAGCGGCTGCTGGATATTTGCCGGTAGCTGGACACCGGAAGGCAACCAGATGGCGCGTCGTGATAACGCCGACCCGTCGGGCCTGGGCAATACGCTGGGCTGGGCATGGGCATGGCCGCTCAACCGCCGTATTCTGTATAACCGCGCCTCCGCTGACCCGCAGGGGAATCCGTGGGATCCAAAACGTCAGATCCTGAAATGGGATGGGGCGAAATGGAGCGGGATGGATATTCCGGACTACAGCGCCGCCGCACCGGGCAGCAACGTCGGGCCGTTTATCATGCAGCCCGAAGGGATGGGACGCCTGTTTGCTATCGATAAGATGGCGGAAGGGCCGTTCCCGGAACACTACGAGCCGTTTGAAACGCCGCTGGGCACCAACCCGCTGCATCCGAACGTTATCTCTAACCCGGCTGCCCGTATCTTTAAAGGCGATGAAGAGGCACTGGGCAAAGCGGATAAGTTCCCGTACGTCGGGACGACCTACCGTCTGACCGAGCACTTCCACTACTGGACCAAGCACGCGCTGCTAAACGCCATCGCTCAGCCGGAACAGTTTGTGGAAATTGGCGAGAAGCTGGCGAACAAGCTCGGCATCTCCCACGGCGATACCGTTAAGGTCTCTTCTAACCGCGGCTACATCAAAGCCAAAGCGGTGGTGACCAAACGTATTCGCACGCTGAAGGCCAACGGTCAGGATATCGACACCATCGGTATTCCGATCCACTGGGGCTACGAAGGTGTGGCGAAAAAAGGCTTTATCGCTAACACGTTAACGCCATTCGTCGGTGATGCGAACACGCAGACGCCGGAATTTAAGTCCTTCCTCGTGAACGTGGAAAAGGTGTAACGGAGACGACCTATGGCTTATCAATCGCAAGACATCATTCGTCGATCCGCCACTAACGGTTTCACCCCCGCGCCTCAGGCGCGGGATCACCAGGAGGAAGTGGCCAAGCTCATCGACGTCACCACCTGTATCGGTTGTAAAGCCTGTCAGGTGGCCTGCTCAGAGTGGAACGATATCCGCGATGAAATCGGCAGCAACGTTGGGGTGTACGACAACCCCGCCGATTTGACCGCCAAATCCTGGACGGTGATGCGCTTCTCGGAAGTGGAACAAGACGACAAACTGGAGTGGCTGATCCGCAAGGATGGCTGCATGCACTGTGCCGATCCGGGCTGCCTGAAGGCGTGTCCGGCGGAAGGGGCAATCATTCAGTATGCCAACGGCATTGTCGACTTCCAGTCCGAGCAGTGCATTGGCTGCGGCTACTGCATTGCAGGCTGTCCGTTCGACGTGCCGCGCCTCAACCCGGAAGACAATCGCGTCTATAAATGTACGCTGTGCGTTGACCGTGTTGTGGTAGGACAAGAACCGGCCTGCGTGAAAACCTGCCCAACCGGCGCGATTCATTTCGGCACCAAAGAGTCGATGAAAACGCTGGCAGGCGAGCGCGTGGCAGAGCTGAAGACCCGTGGCTACGATAACGCCGGACTGTACGATCCGATAGGCGTTGGCGGTACGCACGTTATGTACGTACTGCATCATGCCGACAAGCCGAATCTGTACCATGGCCTGCCGGAAAACCCGGAAATCAGCGCCACCGTGAAGTTCTGGAAAGGCATCTGGAAACCCCTCGCAGCGGTCGGCTTTGCAGCGACATTTGCGGCCAGCATCTTCCACTACGTCGGCGTAGGTCCGAACCGTGCGGAAGAGGAAGAAGACAATCTGCATGAAGAAAAAGACGAGGTGCGCAAATGAAACGACGTGACACCATCGTGCGCTATACAGCGCCGGAACGCATCAACCACTGGGTCACCGCCTTCTGCTTCATGTTGGCGGCGATAAGCGGGCTGGGCTTTTTCTTCCCATCCTTCAACTGGCTGATGCAAATCATGGGCACCCCGCAGCTGGCGCGAATTCTGCACCCGTTTGTCGGCGTGATTATGTTTGCCTCGTTTATCATCATGTTTTTCCGTTACTGGCACCACAATCTAATCAATCGGGATGATATCTTTTGGGCGAAGAATATTCGTAAGATCGTCGTCAACGAGGAAGTAGGTGACACGGGACGTTATAACTTCGGCCAGAAATGCGTATTCTGGGCGGCGATTATCTTCCTGGTCCTGTTGCTGGTGAGCGGAGTGATCATCTGGCGCCCGTATTTTGCGCCTGCTTTCTCAATCCCGGTGATCCGATTCGCGTTAATGCTGCATTCATTTGCCGCAGTAGCGTTAATTGTGGTTATCATGGTGCACATTTACGCCGCCCTTTGGGTGAAAGGCACCATTACCGCGATGGTGGAAGGATGGGTCACCAGCTCATGGGCGAAGAAACATCACCCACGCTGGTACCGTGAAGTCCGCCAGAAACAGGAAAAGTCATCTGAATGAGTATTCGCATAATCCCGCAAGATGAGCTGGGTTCGAGCGAGAAACGCACGGCGGATATGATTCCGCCGTTATTGTTCCCCAGACTCAAAAATTTGTATAACCGCCGTGCTGAGCGTCTGCGCGAGCTGGCCGAAAACAACCCGTTGGGTGATTATCTGCGCTTTGCTGCGCTGATCGCTCATGCGCAGGAAGTGGTGCTGTACGACCATCCACTGCAGATGGACCTGACCGCGCGCATCAAAGAAGCGAACGATCAGGGTAAACCGCCGCTGGATATCCACGTTCTGCCACGCGATAAGCACTGGCAAAAACTGCTGCAATCGTTAATTGCTGAGCTGAAACCAGAAATGAGCGGCCCTGCGTTAGCGGTGATCGAGAATCTGGAAAAAGCCTCCGAGCAAGAGCTGGAACTGATGGCCAGCGCGCTGTTTGCTTCTGATTTTGCGTCGGTCAGCAGTGATAAAGCGCCGTTCATCTGGGCCGCGCTGTCACTCTACTGGGCACAAATGGCCAGCCTGATCCCCGGCAAAGCACGAGCGGAATACGGTGAACAGCGCCAGTTCTGCCCGGTGTGCGGTTCGATGCCGGTCTCCAGCATGGTGCAAATCGGTACCACTCAGGGGCTGCGCTATCTGCACTGCAACCTGTGTGAAACCGAGTGGCACGTGGTGCGCGTGAAGTGCAGCAACTGCGAGCAAAGCCGTGATTTGAACTACTGGTCACTGGATAACGAACAGTCTGCGATTAAAGCTGAAAGCTGCGGCGACTGCGGGACTTACCTGAAGATTCTGTATCAGGAAAAAGACCCCAATGTCGAAGCCGTTGCCGACGACCTCGCCTCGCTGATGCTGGACGCGCACATGGAGCAAGAGGGCTTTGCCCGCAGCTCCATCAACCCGTTCCTGTTCCCGGGTGAAGGGGAGTAAGTCTACTCACAACCCGGTGAGCATTTCACGCTGCCGGGTTGTCCTTTAGACGCTTAATGCCTGAATAACTCGTCTGGAATCGTTAGCAATAGCGAACGGGGTAGAATGAAAAACAGGGATTTGCCCCTACTCCTCTTCGTTTCCACCTTCTTCGTAGGCACCAAATGGTTTTGCGGGTAGCACAATGTAGGTGCCTTCAAACACCACACCTGCCGCATCATCGCCAAAGACCTCTACCTGCATCTGGACACGCGCCTTACGGCCTCTCGCCAGACGGTCAAGATCGCCACTCAGCGAACCCAGATCGGCAATGGCCGTCGGCTTGCCGGTGATCGGTCTGCTGTAGCGGATATGTGCATCGGCGAGGATAATCGTTCCGCCCAAATGGCGCTCGCGCAGCATTAGCCAGATCAGCCCCCAACCGGTTAACGTAGCCAGAGAAAACAGGCTCCCGGCAAACAGGGTATGGTGCGGGTTTTGATTGCCGGTTTCGGGCATAGTGGTAATGAATTTTTGCCCGGTATACTGCTGAATACGCACGCCCATTTTCTCGCTCAGCGGAATATGTTCGTACCAGGCTTGCTGAAGCTGTCCACACCAGTCACCGCGATGAAGAACATCATCCAGTGTGGCAATGGGCTTGATCATCAAAAAGTGGCGTACCGGCGTGGTTTGCGGCGTGGTGATTTCACCCTGGCTCACAAAACCCAGCTTGGCAAAAAATTCGACCGCATCTTCACGGGCGCTACAGGTTACGCGCTTGACCCCTTCCTGACGCGCCACAGATTCCAGGGTCATCGCCATCAGCGTGCCTAAGCCCTTCTCCTGCACGGACGGGTCTACAGCCATAAAGCGTATGGAGGCTTCGTTATCCGCATTGATATACAAACGCCCTACCGCGACCAGATTGCCCTCTTCATCCACCACCATCTGGTGGTGCGCCATCGCATCCCAGGCATCCCGCTCGGAGCCTTTTGGCTGATGCAGCGGTTTACGCAACATCTCCCAGCGAAACTGGTAGTAACGCGCCAATTCTTCTTCTGTTTGCGGCACTCGAAGGTGATACATAGTTGTATTCTCTCTTGTTACCCGCGACCACGCCGGAAGCTGGTTCATACCTGTAACCAGAACGTCACGGGGCCATCATTAACCAGTGAAACCTGCATATCCGCAGCGAATCGTCCGGTTTGCGTATTCATCTCCTGTTGGCGACAGCGCTCAACAAAGTATTCATATAACGCTTCTGCACGATCGGGCGCAGCGCCCTTTGAGAAGCCCGGGCGCATGCCCCGTTCGGTATCTGCCGCCAGCGTAAACTGTGAGACCACCAGCACGCTGCCACCCGCCTGTTGTACGTTCAGGTTCATCTTACCTTCGGCATCGCTAAAAATTCGATAGCCGAGCACGCGCTCGCAAAGGCGGTTCGCTTTCTGTTCGTCATCATCCCTTTCGACACCTAATAAGACTAAAAGTCCTGGGCCAATTTCACCCGTCACCTCATCCTCCACGGTGACGCTGGCACGGGTTACGCGCTGAATCAATGCAATCATATTTATTCTGCTTCTTCTTGTTCTGCGGCTTGTTTGAGTTTGCGGTATTCACCGAGAGTGACAGTTATTTCCGCGCCTAGCAAGACGATACACCACGTCCAGTATACCCAGACGAATAAAATGGGGATCACCGCCAGCACGCCGTAGATCAACTGATAAGACGGAAACATCGTGATATAGAGCGCAAATCCTTTCTTCCCAGCTTCGAACAGCACCGCGGCGACAAAAGCGCCGATCACCGCATCACGATTGGGTACGCGCGTGGTAGGTACAATGCTGTACAGCAGCCAGAATGAGAGCCAGGAGAGCACCAGCGGCAATACCCTCAGGACGTTATCAATAACGGTATTGAGATCGCTGGCCCAGCGCAGGGACAAAAGATAAGAGCTGATCGCCAGACTGGCACCCGCCAACAACGGGCCCAGCGTTAAAATCATCCAGTACACCGCAAACGAATACACTTTGGGCCGGGTGCGTTTGCTGCGCCAAATGGTATTCAGTGCGCTGTCGATGGCATACATCAGCAACAGAGCCGTCACAATCAGCCCACATGCGCCGACGGCGGTCATTTTGTTCGAGTTCGCGACAAACTGTTCGATATAGTGCTGAATAACATCGCCGGTGGCCGGAATAAAATTAGCGAATATAAAATGTCGCAGCTGAATGCTGACGTCGGAAAACATGGGAAATGCGGCGAAAAGCGCAAAAACAACGGCGATAAGCGGCACTAACGAAAGCAACGAGACGTAAGCCAGGTTGCCCGCCAGTGTCGTCATGTTGTCCTCATCAATGCGTTGCCATAATAACTTCAGCCAGGCCCGTACAGGACGCGTATGGTGCCTGGCTTTTTGATGCACGTTTTTTAGCATAACACCGTCGCGAAATAGTCAGGTATGGTCGTTTTATCAACGACCAGGATGCTGGTGATCCCTAACTGGTTAGCCCCTTCAATATTATCGGCGTTATCATCAAAAAAGACCGTATCTGCGGCAGAAAAACCTTCGGACTGCAGAACATGCTGGTAAATCCGCGCTTCGGGTTTACGCATGCCGAGTTCCTGGGAAAGATAGATATGGTCCGCAGCCTGGCGAACTTCTGGGTACTCATCCGGCCAAAATGTCGTATGCAGGCGGTTGGTATTCGACAGCACCACGACACGATGCCCCTGCTCACGCAGTTTATGCATGATGTCGATGACGTCGGGGCGTAGCGCAACAAAAACGGCCTGCCAGCCATGGGAAAACTGTTCGTAACTCAACGGCAGCGCCATGTCGTGACACAGCGCCTCGGCAAACGCCTCATCGGTTATTTCACCCCGCTCATGTTGGCGAAAAGCCTCCCCCATGGTGAAACTTTGCTTTAGCGAAGCCAGCGGGACACGGCTCAGATCGCTCCATGTGCCTAACACGCGATTGAAGTCGATATCGACAATCACATTACCCAAATCAAAGATATAGAGCATGTCCTTCTCCTTACTCGCCATGGATGAATAACTGTAGCGGGAAAGGAGAAGTTTGACTATGCGTGCGTGATGGCTTTGACGTTTCCGAGTCACCACTAGAGGGGATTACATTGCCAGAGCGTCATCCTGGGAGGGACTCACCTGCACAATTTCCACCTGCTGCGACTGGAGCAAGTTGTGCAATGCCGGACCGGGATACTCATCGGTAAACAACGCCGTCACCTGAGACACGTTACCAATCTCTACCGCTGCGGAAGCCGTGTATTTCGTATGATCGGCAGCCAGCAGAATATGCCGCGAATGGGCCATCATCGTTTTCACCACGCTGGCTTCGTTGACATCAAATTCCAGCAGCGCGCCATCGTTTTCTATCGCCCCGACGCTGGTCACCAGATAATCTGCCCGAAAATCAGCCACAAACGCGGTGGCTGAAGGGCCGATAATCCCGCTGTTGTGCGGGCGCAGCGTCCCGCCGGGCACCATCACCTCGAAGCGCGGATTGTTATACAGAATATGCGCCACCCGCAGACTGTTGGTGATAATGCGCAAATGGTTATGGTTTAACAGCGCCCGCGCCACCTGTTCAACGGTGGTACCGATGGTAATAAACACCGTTGAACCATCTGGAATATAGTCAGCCACCGCTTCTGCGATGGCTTTTTTCTCTTCCGTCCAGGAGACTTCACGCTGCTCGAACGCCGTATTGACCACGCTCGACGCTCTGCCTGCCCCGCCGTGGTGACGCGTAATCAATCCCTGTTCGCTTAGTTTACGAATATCACGGCGCACGGTCTGCGTGGAAACATCCAGCAGGCTGGCCAGCTCGTCAATATTCATATAACCGCGCTCGCTAATCAGCATAAGCAGCTGATCGTGCCGCGGGTTACCGGTCAGTTCGGTAAGACTCATGAAATTTCCTCGAAAAACCATTGCCCTGGCATTTTATACAAAAAGTGACAGAAAAGATCGGGTTTGATCACAGTCAGGGATACCCGCACGCCCTCCTGGGCGCGTACACTTCAGTGCCGCAACCCCGCTGGCAAACTTGACGGCATCTTCCTGGGCGCAGCCAGAAGCCAGACTGAAGGCCAGCGCACCGTGGAAAACATCTCCTGCACCGGTAGTATCAACCACATCCACGGCAAATCCAGGTTGATGCTGTAACACATTATTTTTTATCCAGTCACAGCCTTCCCCACCTCGCGTCACATAAACATGTCCATTTGTGAGCGCTTGTGCTTTTTTCAGACCAGCCTCCGATTCTTCTGTCCCGGTCAGGCGCGCCAGTCCCGGTTCAGAGAAAGCAGCATGATCGCTTAACGCCACCAGCTCGCTAATGTCCTGCGGCGTAACATCACCATCCAGCACGGTTATCACTCCAGCCCGACGCGCGAGGGTAAATGCCTGCTTTGCCCCTTCGTGCCAGCGAACATCTGCCAGCACCACGTCCCACTGTGAAAAATCAATCGCATTCAACCAGTCGGCATCCGGCAGTAAGTCCGGGCTGGGGTAGTTGACGATAATCCGCTCCCCTTTCGCATCAACCATGATTGCCGATTGCGAAGAGTTTGCTTCTGTATAGCGCCGGGTGTAGCGGGTATTTACCCCCAGGGATTCAAGCTCCGCCAGCAAGCTATTTCCGGTGTCGTCATCGCCCACACGGCCAATAAAGTCCACCTGCGCGCCCAACTTCGCCGCAGCCACTGCCGCCGTTGCGGCAGGCCCTCCCCCCACTTCCGTATAGCGCTTCGCCACATATTTCCCCCCTTCAGTCGGTAAGCCTTCTACGTAATAGATGCGATCCATCACGGCAATACCCACACAAGCAATACGAATCATGGTCATTCCTCAAATGTTTTGGATGGGATCATTTTAATTTCACAAAATGTTTAAAAAGTGACGGCTGTCAATTTTTTGACCATAAATTACAAATACGATCAAAAACAGACAGAAAAGACCGATTTTAAATGACAAAAAATGACATCCACATCTCAGGAGAAGGTTATGGCAGTTATAGCATTTATCGGATTAGGTCAGATGGGTTCACCAATGGCGAGCAACTTGCTGAAGCAGGGCCATCAGCTCAGCGTCTTTGACGTTAACCCGGATGCTGTTCAGCGCCTGGTAACACAAGGCGCACAGCCTGCCAGCACGCCAGCTCAGGCCGCAAAAGACGCAGAGTTTGTCATCACCATGCTGCCAAACGGCGATCTGGTACGCGGCGTTTTATTCGGTGAACAAGGCGTTTGTGAAAGCCTTTCCCCGCAGGCGCTGGTGATTGATATGTCGACCATTCATCCACTGCAAACCGACAAGCTGATTACCGATATGCGTGCCAGGGGCTTGTGCATGATGGATTGTCCGGTCGGACGCACTTCCGATCACGCGGTCGCGGGGACATTGCTGCTGCTGGCGGGTGGTACGGCAGAACAAGTCGAACGCGCCACACCAGTGCTGATGGCGATGGGCAGCGAACTGATTAACGCAGGCGGGCCGGGCATGGGCATCCGCGTGAAGCTTATCAACAACTATATGAGCATTGCGCTGAATGCGCTGTCTGCCGAAGCCGCCGTGCTGTGCGAGGCACTCGGTCTCTCCTTCGATGTGGCCTTGAAAGTGATGAGCGGGACCCCCGCCGGAAAAGGCCACTTCACCACCTCCTGGCCTAACAAAGTGCTGAAAGGCGATCTTTCCCCGGCCTTCATGATCGAGCTGGCCCACAAAGATCTTGGTATCGCGCTGGATGTTGCCAATCAGTTGCATGTGCCGATGCCGCTGGGTGCCGCCTCCCGCGAGGTTTATAACCAGGCGCGTGCCGCCGGTCGTGGTCGTGAAGACTGGACCGCCATTCTTGAGCAGGTGCGCAACAGCGCCGGACTAACTGCCAAAGTAAAAATGTAACGACTGTATAAAGGAAAATTGAATGAACAATTACACCATCAAAGATATCACGCGCGCATCCGGCGGTTTTGCCATGCTGGCCGTCGACCAGCGTGAAGCCATGCGCTTAATGTTTGCCGCTGCGGGTGCGAAATCCCCGGTCAGCGACAGCGTGCTGACCGATTTCAAAGTGAATGCGGCAAAAATCCTTTCTCCTTATGCCTCGGCCATTCTGGTCGATCAGCAATTCTGTTACCGCCAGGTGGTGGAGCAAAACGCGGTAGCCAAAAGCTGCGCCATGATTGTTGCCGCCGATGCGTTTATTCCGGGCAACGGCATTCCTGTTGATAGCGTAGTGATTGATAAAAGTATCGATCCGCAGGCCGTTAAGCAAGACGGCGCCAAGGCGTTAAAACTGCTGGTACTGTGGCGTAGCGATGAAGATGCCCAGCAGCGTCTGGATATGGTGAAAGAATTTAATGAGATGTGCCACTCCAGTGGCTTGCTGAGCATTATCGAACCGGTCGTACGTCCGCCGCGTCGCGGCGATAAGTTCGATCGCGAGCAGGCCATTATCGATGCCGCTAAAGAACTGGGTGACAGCGGTGCCGATCTCTACAAAGTCGA
This sequence comes from Citrobacter freundii, assembly GCF_029717145.1. Classification (NCBI taxonomy): domain Bacteria; kingdom Pseudomonadati; phylum Pseudomonadota; class Gammaproteobacteria; order Enterobacterales; family Enterobacteriaceae; genus Citrobacter; species Citrobacter freundii. Next base: position 4,504,679 of record NZ_CP099222.1, read on the forward strand.
AATGCCGCTCTACGGTAAAGGCTCTCAGCAAGAGCTTCTCACTGCATCACAGCGGCTGAATGAAAACATCAATATGCCGTGGGTCATTCTTTCCTCCGGTGTGGATGAAAAACTGTTCCCTCGCGCGGTCAGCGTGGCCATGACCGCAGGAGCATCCGGCTTCCTGGCCGGGCGCGCGGTCTGGTCATCGGTTGTGGGATTACCGGATACCGAACTGATGCTGCGCGATGTTTCTGCACCGAAGTTGCAGCGTCTGGGCGATATCGTCGATGAAATGATGGCCCGCCGCCGTTAATACGAGGATCGAAGAATGAAATGGTTTAACACCTTGAGCCACAACCGCTGGCTGGAGCAGGAAACCGACCGCATCTTTAACTTTGGCAAGAACGCGGCGGTACCGACCGGATTTGGCTGGCTGGGAAACAGTGGCCAGGTCAGAGCAGATATGGGAACGCATTTGTGGATCACCGCCCGCATGCTGCACGTCTATTCCGTTGCCGCGTCCATGGGTCGCCCCGGCGCATATCAGTTGGTCAGTCACGGTATTAACGCCCTGAACGGCGCACTGCGCGACAAACGCTACGGCGGCTGGTACGCCTGCGTCAATGACGAAGGCGTAATGGATGCCTCCAAGCAGGGCTATCAACATTTCTTTGTGTTACTCGGGGCAGCAAGCGCCGTCACTACCGGTCATCCGCAGGCCCGACAGCTGCTCGATGACGCCATCGAAGTGATTGAAAAATACTTCTGGAGTGAAGATGAGCAGATGTGCCTGGAGTCCTGGGACGAAGCCTTCAGCCAGACGGAAGATTATCGCGGCGGCAACGCCAACATGCACGCAGTTGAAGCCTTCCTGATCGTTTACGACGTCACCCACGACCGTAAATGGCTGGATCGGGCGCTGCGCATCGCGTCGGTGATTATTCACGACGTGGCCCGCAGCGGCGAGTATCGGGTCAACGAACATTTCGATTCGCAGTGGAACCCGATTCGCGATTACAACAAAGACAACCCTGCTCACCGCTTTCGCGCCTACGGCGGTACACCGGGCCACTGGATTGAGTGGGGCCGCCTGATGCTGCATCTGCATGCCGCGCTGGAAGCGCGCTTCGAAACGCCACCCGCCTGGCTGCTGGAAGATGCTAAAGGTCTGTTCCACGCCACCATCCGCGATGCCTGGGCTCCCGATGGCGCTGACGGCTTTGTTTACTCAGTGGACTGGGACGGCAAACCGATCGTCCGCGAAAGAGTGCGCTGGCCGATAGTCGAAGCCATGGGCACCGCCTACGCCCTGTATACCCTCACTGGCGAGAGCCAGTACGAAACCTGGTACCAGACGTGGTGGGATTACTGCATCACCTATCTGATGGATTACGAGACCGGCTCATGGTGGCAGGAACTGGACACCGATAACAAGGTGACCACCAAAGTCTGGGACGGCAAGCAGGATATTTATCACCTGCTGCATTGTCTGGTGATCCCACGCCTGCCACTGGCTCCGGGACTTGCTCCAGCGGTTGCTGCCGGTTTTCTGGATATCAACGCAAAATAGGTCATAAGGATAGCAGCCATGCATAGCGGCGGAAAAACCGTTCATCTTCGGGCGGGTCATTACCAGGCAAAAATCGTGACGGTTGGCGCTGGGCTGGCGAAACTGACGTACCACGGACGCCATATTGTCGTCCCACATAAGCCGGAAGAGATGCCGTTGGCACATCTGGGGAAAGTGCTTATCCCGTGGCCTAATCGCGTGGCAAACGGCTGCTATCAGCATAACGGCAAGAGATTGCAGCTTGCCGTCAACGACCTTGCTTCGCAGAGCGCGATTCATGGCCTTTTAGCCTGGCGGGATTGGCAGATTAACCAGCAGTCGGCATCGGAAGTGTCGCTGACAATTTTTCTGCCGCCCTCATATGGCTACCCATTTGCACTGGTATCAGAGGTAATTTACCGGCTGGATACTACCAACGGGCTGCACGTTTCTATTTGTACGCAGAATGTGGGCGAGGACACGGCGCCTTATGGTGCAGGAGCGCACCCCTATTTGACCTGCAATCTACAACACATCGACAGCTGTGAATTAACACTGCCGGCGAGCGAAGAAAGGTGTGATGAACGGGATTTCACTACGCCGCATTTACTCGCGCAAACCGTAATTGATCATACGCTTAGGCCCCTGTCACCCGACGCGGGATGGGAAGTCAGAATGACCAGCCGCTCGCAAAATATGTCCACCTTTTTACGCAGCCACCAGCCCTGGCTGCAGGTGTATACCGGCGAGAAATTAGCAAGGTGTGGCCTGGCAGTAGAACCCATGACCTGCCCGCCCGATGCCTTTAATTCTGGGATTAGCCTGATTCATCTCGCGCCCGGAGAAAAACACCAACTGAATTTTTTAATCGGCAGTGAATAACAGATTTCCGACAAATTACCGAATTACCCTATGTTTACGGAGACGATAATGAATTCGCTACAACAACGGTCAACCGCATTAGAAATCACCACGTTACAGGATGGCTTTGCGCTTACGTACCATCAGCGCCTGATTCTGCGCCATACCTCGCAAACCCCTTGTCTGTGGATCGGCGCAGGCGTTGCCGACATTGAGATGTTCCGCGGCAACTTCAGCATTAAAGACAAACTCAATGAGAAGATTGCCCTCACGGAGGCGACGGTCAGCGAATCACTTGATGGCTGGCGGGTACATTTCAGCCGCGGCGGCGCCATCGCGGCCAGCCTGCACATCTCCACCGATGAACAGGGCCGACTGAAGCTGGATCTGCAAAACGACGATCTCAGCCACAATCGCATCTGGTTACGTCTGGCCGCCAATCCGAAAGATCATATCTACGGCTGCGGCGAGCAATTTTCTTACTTTGATTTACGCGGTAAACCGTTCCCGCTGTGGACCAGTGAACAAGGCGTTGGCCGCAACAAGAACAGCTATGTGACCTGGCAGGCAGACTGCAAAGAGAACGCCGGCGGCGACTATTACTGGACTTTCTTCCCACAGCCGACCTTCGTCAGCACGCAAAAGTACTACTGCCACGTTGATAACAGCTGCTACATGAATTTCGACTTTAGCGCGCCGGAATATCACGAGCTGGCGCTGTGGGAAGACAAAACCACCCTGCGCTTTGAGTGCGCCGACACGTATATCGCCCTGCTGGAAAAACTGACCGCGCTGTTAGGCCGCCAGCCGGCGCTGCCGGACTGGATTTACGACGGCGTCACGCTGGGTATTCAGGGCGGCACCGAGGTTTGCCAGAACAAACTGGACACCATGCGTAATGCGGGCGTGAAGGTGAATGGCATCTGGGCGCAGGACTGGTCCGGGATCCGTATGACCTCGTTTGGCAAACGCGTGATGTGGAACTGGAAGTGGAACAGCGACAACTATCCACAGCTGGATAGCCGCATTAAACAGTGGAAAGAAGAAGGCGTACAGTTCCTCTCGTATATCAATCCGTACGTTGCCAGCGATAAAGACCTCTGCGCGGAAGCGGCGGCTCGCGGCTATCTGGCAAAAAACGCCGCTGGCGGTGACTATCTGGTTGAGTTCGGCGAGTTCTACGGCGGCGTGGTCGATCTGACCAACCCGGAAGCCTACGACTGGTTCAAAGACGTCATCAAAAAGAACATGATTGAGCTCGGCTGCGGCGGCTGGATGGCGGATTTTGGCGAATATCTGCCGACCGATACGTATCTGCACAACGGTGTCAGCGCCGAGATCATGCATAACGCCTGGCCTGCACTGTGGGCGAAGTGTAACTACGAAGCGTTACAGGAAACCGGCAAGCTCGGCGAGATCCTGTTCTTTATGCGTGCGGGTTACACCGGCAGCCAGAAGTACTCCACCATGATGTGGGCAGGCGACCAAAACGTTGACTGGAGTCTCGACGATGGTCTGGCTTCAGTCGTGCCTGCCGCACTTTCGCTGGCAATGACCGGTCACGGCCTGCACCACAGCGATATCGGCGGTTATACCACCCTGTTTGAGATGAAGCGCACGAAAGAGCTGCTGCTGCGCTGGTGCGACTTCAGCGCCTTCACACCAATGATGCGCACCCACGAAGGCAACCGTCCGGGCGATAACTGGCAGTTTGATGGTGATGCAGAAACCATCGCCCATTTTGCCCGCATGACTACCGTGTTCACCACCCTGAAACCGTATCTGAAGCAGGCCGTCGCGCAAAACAGCGCCACCGGACTGCCGGTGATGCGCCCGCTGTTCCTGCATTATGAAGACGATGCCACCACCTACACCCTGAAATACCAGTACCTACTGGGTCAGGATCTGCTGGTTGCGCCGGTTCACGAACAGGGTAAGCGCGACTGGACGCTGTATCTGCCAGAGGACAGCTGGGTCAACGTCTGGACCGGGGAAACTTACCAAGGTGGCGAAATTACCGTTGATGCGCCTATTGGCAAACCTCCGGTCTTCTATCGCGCGAAGAGTGAGTGGGCATCACTGTTTGCAACTTTACGCAGTATCTAATCAGGCTCGCCCGCGCGGAAACACGCGGGCAAATGAGGGATAATCATGAGTCAGAATACAGCCAATCCGGCAACCCTACGCTTACCTTTTAAAGAAAAACTCGCCTATGGGATGGGTGATTTAGGTTCCAATATCCTGCTGGATATTGGCACGCTCTATTTACTCAAGTTTTATACCGATGTCCTTGGTTTACCAGGTACTTACGGCGGTATCATTTTCCTTATCGCCAAGTTTTTTACCGCGTTTACCGATATGGGTACCGGGATTATGCTCGATTCGCGACGTAAAATCGGTCCGAAGGGCAAATTCCGTCCGTTCGTGCTTTACGCAGCTTTCCCGGTTACGCTCCTGGCTATCGCCAACTTCGTCGGTACGCCATTTGAAATCACCGGAAAAACGGTGATGGCAACGGTGCTGTTTATGCTGTACGGACTGTTCTTCAGTATGATGAACTGCTCTTACGGCGCGATGGTGCCCGCAATAACGAAAAACCCGGATGAACGAGCTTCCCTTGCCGCCTGGCGCCAGGGCGGTGCCACGCTCGGCCTGCTGCTGTGCACCGTCGGCTTTGTGCCGGTGATGAACCTGATCGAAGGTAACTCGCAGCTGGGTTATATCTTCGCCGCCACGCTATTCTCCCTGTTCGGCCTGCTGTTTATGTGGCTGTGCTATGCGGGTGTGAAAGAGCGCTACGTCGAAGTAAAGCCGGTAGATGCAACGCAAAAGCCGGGATTACTGCAATCCTTTCGCGCCATCGCCGGCAACCGCCCGCTGTTTATTCTGTGCATTGCCAACCTGTGCACGCTCGGCGCGTTTAACGTCAAGCTGGCGATCCAGGTCTATTACACCCAGTACGTATTGAACGACCCGATCCTGCTCTCCTGGATGGGCTTCTTCAGCATGGGCTGTATCTTCATCGGCGTATTTTTGATGCCGGGAATGGTCAGACGCTTTGGTAAGAAGAAGGTCTATATCGGCGGCCTGCTGATTTGGGTGGCGGGCGATCTGCTCAACTACTTCTTTGGCGGCGGGTCGGTGAGCTTTGTCGCCTTCTCCTGTCTGGCCTTCTTTGGTTCGGCGTTTGTTAACAGCCTGAACTGGGCGCTGGTCTCTGACACGGTGGAATATGGTGAATGGCGCACCGGCGTGCGCTCTGAAGGGACGGTATACACAGGATTCACCTTCTTCCGTAAAGTCTCGCAGGCGCTGGCGGGGTTCTTCCCCGGTTGGATGCTGACGCAGATTGGCTACGTGCCTAACGTGGTGCAATCGGCGGGTACCGTCGAAGGTTTACGCCAGCTGATTTTTATTTATCCGTGCGCCCTGGCAGTCATCACCATCGTGGCAATGGGCTGCTTCTACAACCTTAACGAGAAGATGTATGTCCGTATCGTTGAAGAGATAGAAGCGCGTAAACAACCCGTTTGATAATAATAATGAATAGCGCCCTACGGGGCGTTATTAAGGAGCGATTATGTCTGACCATGATCCGCTAACGTTAAAACTGAGCCTGCGTGAAAAACTCGCCTACGGAGTGGGTGACTTCGGCTCAAATTTGATGCTGTGTATCGGCACGCTGTATCTGCTTAAATTTTATACCGATGAGCTTGGGATGCCTGCATATTACGGTGGGATAATCTTTCTGGTGGCGAAGTTCTTCACCGCCTTCACCGATATGCTGACCGGCGTATTACTGGACTCACGGCGTAATATTGGCGTAAAAGGGAAATTCAGACCCTTTATTTTATATGCGTCGTTTCCTGTCGCCCTGGTTGCCAGCGCGCAGTTTTTAGCCACCGATTTTACGCTAACGGTAAAAACGGGACTGGCAACGGTGCTGTTTATGCTGTTTGGCCTGTTCTATAGCCTGATGAACTGCTCTTACGGGGCGATGGTTCCCGCCATCACCAAAAACCCGCATGAGCGCGCCCAGCTTGCAGCCTGGCGTCAGGGTGGCGCCACGGTCGGACTGCTGCTGTGTACCGTGGGCTTTATGCCGATTCAGGCGCTGTTTACCAGCACACCTTCGCTTGGCTATCTGATTGCTGCGCTGATCTTCTCGGTTTGCGGTTTGTTCAGTATGTGGTGGTGCTTTAGCGGGGTGAAAGAGCGCTATATCGAAATCATGCCGGACCATCATAAGCCCAGTATTCTCAAATCGTTCCGCGCGATTTTCCGTAACCCTCCCCTACTGGTGCTGTGTATCGCCAACTTGTGTACGCTGGCGGCATTCAACATCAAGCTGGCGATTCAAGTTTATTACACCCAGTACGTGCTCAACGATATCCATCTGTTGTCATGGATGGGTTTTTTCAGTATGGGATGCATTCTGATTGGCGTACTGCTGGTGCCTACAACCGTGAAACGCTTCGGTAAAAAACAGGTTTATCTCGGCGGCCTGGCATTGTGGGCCCTCGGCGATGTGCTGAACTTTTTCTGGGGCGGGACGTCGTTCTTGTTTGTGACTTTCTCATGCATGGCCTTCTTCGGTACCGCTTTTGTTAACAGCCTGAACTGGGCGCTGGTCCCAGATACCGTTGACTACGGTGAATGGAAAACCGGGATTCGTGCCGAGGGGTCGGTCTATACCGGTTATACCTTTTCACGAAAAATTTCTGCTGCGCTGGCGGGTTTCTTGCCGGGTATTATGCTGACGCAAATCGGCTATGTCCCCAACATAGTCCAGAGCGAGGCCACCTTGCTCGGTTTGCGCCAGCTTATTTTTCTCTGGCCATGCGGGCTTGCCATCATCGCAGCCTTCACCATGGGTTTATTTTATAAACTCAATGAAACTCGCTTTGCTTTTATTATCGAGGAAATCAGTCAACGGAAGAAAAGCAATTTCAAACCTGATACTGAGAGTCATAAAAAGAATACCTCTGTTGTAAACGTATAAAAATAATTGCCGCTTTCTCCATCTCTATGGATGGCGGCTTCCCTACGCTTATAAAATGGATTTATTATGAAAAAGTTGAATACAATAATTCTTTTATCCTCTGTCGTCTCCACCTCTGTTTTTGCCGGTGCCTATGTGGAAAACCGCGAGGCATATAATCTGGCATCCGATCAGATGGAAGTCATGCTGCGCGTTGGCTATAATTCCGATATGGGTGCGGGTATCATGCTCACGAATACCTACACCATGCAACGCAAAGATGAGTTAAAACATGGCTATAACGAAATAGAAGGCTGGTATCCATTATTCAAGCCGACAGATAAACTGACTATTCAACCCGGTGGACTGATTAACGATAAGAGTATTGGTTCTGGCGGCGCAGTATATCTGGATGTGAATTATAAGTTTACGCCCTGGTTTAACCTTACGGTACGTAATCGATATAATCATAACAACTACAGCTCAACCGATTTAAACGGCGTTCTGGATAACAACGATACCTATGAGATCGGTAACTATTGGAATTTTAGCATTACGGATAAGTTTTCCTATACGTTTGAGCCGCACTACTTTATGCGAGTAAATGATTTTAATAGTAGTAATGGTAAAGACCATCATTGGGAAATTACCAATACCTTTAAATATCGCATCAACGAGCACTGGCTGCCCTATCTTGAATTACGCTGGTTAGATCGTAATGTGGAACCCTACCACCGGGAACAAAATCAGATTCGTGTCGGGGCAAAGTATTTCTTCTAGCTCCCTCTATTGATAAAAAAGCCGCTGACAGTCCAAGTCAGCGGCTTTTTCATACTACCTGACGTAAACGCGCATCACGCCTGTTCCGCTTGCAGCATTTTCTTTCTTTCACTGATTCGCTTAACCAGCAGAACAGATGCAATCGCCCCACAGAAAGCGAAGCAGGCCATAATACCAAACACAATTTTGTAGCCGATGAGCCCTGGGTTCAAATCCAGAATATATCCGTACATACTGAAGCAGAACATCGCCGGGGCATAACCGATAAAGCTACCCAGCGCCATTGCCGCACCCGTTTGATTCTCTGCGATTTTGGCCTCACCAATCGGGGCAAAGAATACAGCGCGCTGAGTAAATACGATGGCGCCGAAGCCCAGCGTACACACCATACCTAAATAAACGGGCATACTTTCATGCGGCAGAACGATCAGCAGCAACAGTGCAACTGTGCTGAGCATAAATGTGTAGCATAAATATTTACTCGGTGATTTCAGGATTTTATCTGAGATCAGTCCACCAATCGGGCCACCAACCATTTTCAGGCAATATTGGTTAATAATCCCATAAGCCCCCACCAGCGCGACGGGCAGCATATAAATGTTTTTCAGGAATGGGATAAAGAACGTCAATCCACAATACACGGCATAAACAAAGAAGACGTTAAACGCGATTAACCAAATAGTCTTATCTTTCAGAACTGACGACATGCTTGGATTTTTCGGCGCATCTTCAGCATCATGGATTTTTGCGGCGGGGATTTCCTCTTTATCGTTCAGAACAAAGAAGATGATGATCCCGACCATAATGACAATTGCAGAGTAAAACCAGATACCGGCCTTGAACCCCAACAGACCACTGCCAAACCAGGCAAAGACGGCCAGTGCAGAAAATGCGACAACCGTATCCACAATACCGCGGCCCGTTTCAAAAAAGCCGAACAGACGCCCTTGTTGTTCGCTGTTGCCGAGTCGGCTAACGGATTTTAATAACACCGGCCAGTTCATCATGTCGCAGGTAACACCAAATAACGCCCAGACAAAGAGGATCCCCCAATAGCCAGGCATGGTGGTCAAATAAACCCCCAGCAGCCCCGTAGCAATAAGGGAAAGAGACATAGTGTATTTACGTGGAAGTTTGTCTGCAAAATAAATAGATAAGAAAAAACCTATGGTAGTTACAAATGAGTTCACTGACATCGCGTTACCAATCTGACCGTTAGTCAAATGGAAGTATTCCTGCATCGGAATATAGAACGCATCTTTCAGTGAGGGTAATTTGTAAATTGTACCGCCACACAGCGTTAACAGGCTAAAAAGCGCCCATTTCTTTTTTGTGAGCATAGCATCCCCTAAATGATTTATTTAATCATTTGTTTTAAATATAAAAATACGCCCATTCATCAGGAATGGACTATGAATTCTAAATAAAGGCGTTAGATATTAATAATGAGTTAGAATGTGATGCGCCTCATTTTTAATTTGTTGTAGCACGCTACGCACAAATTGTATTTGTTGGATGGCATCATTTTTTTCTTTAATCAAACGTTCTTCGAGAAGTTCTGGCTCCGGTAGCGGTGTTTCGCTCATCTGGCGCCATGGGATCCAGGGGTTATCTCCTTCATTGTCGAAACGAAATGCCGGGGCGTAATAATCCACTTCTTCTTCCAGCCCGTAAGCCGTTACCTGCGGCTTCTCATCACCTAAGCAAATAAGTTTGGTCAGCAGATCTTTAAACGGCATATCCCCTTGACCCGAAGTACAGGCTTTATGGCCCAGTCCCGCATTCTCATTTACAATTAATGCATCTTTAATATGCACCTGGGTAATATGCGGAGACATTGTGTCTAACGCCGTCAACGGATGCTCATTGGCATTGATCATATTAGCAAAATCAAACAGTAAAGAGAGCGACTCCATATCACTGTTCTGAACTAACGATACCAATTCATGACTCTTTAAATCCTCATGCTGCTCTAAGGTAAAGGTCAGTCCGCTATCCTGATAGCAATCGCGCAAATATTTGATATCCTGCGTAATGATTGCAAGCACCTCTTGAAGATTACCTTCGTAGCGCGGGTAAAACCTCACCGAAGAGGCGCCTGTTTTTAATGCGATAGCGACAGCCTGGTCAATAGCTTTTTTATCAGAAGAACTGGTCTCGATATGCAGATCAAGCTGTAGCTGACGCGCTTTGTCGCCAAATGCTGACAGTGCTTCATCATTCATATTTTCAAGAGAATAGCGTTCACCATCAAGGACGTGGATTTTCACCCCACGCAGATTATTTTCACTGGCAATATCTAATAAATCATTCGGTAATATGCGTTCAACGCGCATATTCAAATGATAAGCATAAGCGTGAAGATAAAGAGGAAGATTATCTACCCGCGCCAGAATTTTATGTGCATTGTCTTTAGTGACCATAAACGTACCTACAAGTTAATGAAGAGATCAACTGCTTCAAATCGCCAATACTCAATATCTATTTGTACGATATTTCCATCACTGTCAGCCCGGTGTTTTTCAATAAGAATGGCGGGCATTCCAGTCGAACCGCCAATAAACTTGCTAATGTCGCCGGCCATTCTGACAGGTTTAAAAGCCAGTTTTTTGATTACCGTTTCTTTTTTATATTCATTTTCCCATACCGAAGAAAATGACTGGCTTTCAAGCTGCTCAATAAATCCCGGTGCGACCTTCGGGTTGATAAACGTTTCATGATAGAAAACTTTATGCCCTTCCAGCGCTCCCCAGCCCGTTATCCGATACAGTTCATCAGACGGTGTTGCTGACACCAACGGCGCGGCAACGTCCGGGTACTGAGAAACCCGGCTTTTCTCGATAAATCCCCAGGAAGGCTCTCTACCCTGCTCGAGCGCGGCGCGCTGAAAGCTTGCTGACAATTCCGGGCTGTAGTTAAAGCGTGCCTGGGTAACGAACCACCCTTTGCGATCCTTACGAAAGATTTTGGATTCAGACTCCAGGTTTAATAGCGCCTGACGTAACGTCATGCGCTTGATCCCCAGCAACTCTCCCAACTCCCTTTCCGAGGGCAGTTTTCCGCCCGGAGTGGTGATCCCATCTTTTAACCAACGATCTAACTTCTCTTTCGCATTCTCAACGGTCGACTGATTACTCGTCATTGTTTAATTCGCTTGGTTTAAACCAGATGGTTTAATCATACGCTGACGATGAAAAAGAAAGCAAACACCCGCGTTGAGCTTTAGAAAAATTTGTGACCAAGCTCTCTTAAGCCAGACATCTTGAGGGGAGAGTATTTCTTGAGGCAGGGAATCAACGTAATCCCGCCGGGAACCAGGGATTGCGGGCAAAAAAAAACCCCACCTCTTAAGGCAGGGTCTTGTCATTAAAGCGCGTTAATTAGTCTTCTTTCGGACCACGCATCGCACGTTTACGATCGTTTTCAGTCAGGTGACGTTTACGAATACGGATAGACGTTGGTGTTACTTCTACCAGTTCGTCGTCATCGATGAATTCCAGAGCCTGTTCCAGAGTCATTTTCTGAGCTGGAACCAGCGTGGTGGCTTCATCAGTACCGGAAGCACGCATGTTGGTCAGTTTCTTACCGGTCAGGCAGTTTACAGTCAGGTCGTTAGAACGACTGTGAATACCGATGATCTGGCCTTCATAAACTTCTGCGCCGTGACCCAGGAACAGCTTACCGCGGTCCTGCAGGCTGTACAGTGCAAACGCAACAGCTTTACCCTGACCATTGGAGATCAGCACGCCGTTCTGACGCTGGCCCACTTCGCCCGGACGAACATCGTCGTAATGGCTGAAGGTGGAGTACAGCAGACCGGTACCGGAGGTCATGGTCATGAATTCTGAACGGAAGCCGATCAGGCCACGGCTTGGGATCACGTAGTCGAGACGTACGCGGCCTTTACCATCTGGATTCATGTTTTTCAGGTCGCCTTTACGCTCACCCAGTGCCTGCATAACAGAACCCTGGTGCTGCTCTTCGACGTCCAGCGTTACGTTTTCGAATGGCTCTTGTTTACGGCCATCGATTTCGCGGAAGATAACTTTCGGACGGGAAACCGCCATCTCGAAACCTTCACGACGCATGTTTTCAATCAGAACGGACAGGTGCAGTTCACCACGACCAGACACGCGGAATGCGTCTGCATCCGGAGTCTCTTCAACACGCAGTGCAACGTTGTGTACCAGTTCTTTTTTCAGGCGGTCAAGGATCTGACGAGAAGTAACGTACTTACCTTCTTTACCGCAGAACGGAGAGGTGTTTACGTTGAAGAACATGGTCACGGTCGGCTCATCAACAGACAGCGCCGGCAGCGCTTCAACATTCTGCGGATCGCAGATGGTGTCGGAGATGTTCAGTTCGCCCAGACCAGTGATCGCGATGATGTCGCCCGCTTCTGCAACGTCGCTCTCGATACGCTCAAGACCCAGATGGGTCAGAACTTTACCGACTTTACCGTTGCGAGTTTTGCCTTCGCTATCAATGATAGTGATCTGCTGGTTCGGTTTAACTTTACCGCGCTTGATGCGACCGATGCCGATAACACCCACGTAGTTGTTGTAGTCCAGCTGAGAGATTTGCATCTGCAGCGGTCCATCAAGGTCAACGTTCGGAGCCGGTACACGGTCAACGATGGTCTGATACAGCGGGGTCATGTCTTCCGCCATATCTTCGTGATCCAGACCTGCGATACCGTTCAGCGCTGAAGCGTAAACGATCGGGAAGTCCAGCTGTTCGTCGGTCGCGTCGAGGTTAACGAACAGGTCGAATACCTGGTCAACAACCCAGTCAGGACGCGCGCCAGGACGGTCAACTTTGTTGATAACAACAATTGGCTTCAGGCCATGAGCAAAGGCTTTTTTGGTCACGAAGCGCGTCTGCGGCATCGGACCGTCCATTGCATCAACCACCAGCAGCACGGAGTCTACCATGGACATTACACGTTCAACTTCACCACCGAAGTCGGCGTGTCCCGGGGTATCAACGATGTTGATACGGTAGTCATTCCACTTGATAGCGGTGTTTTTAGCGAGGATGGTAATCCCACGCTCTTTCTCCAAATCGTTGGAGTCCATCACGCGCTCTTGGGTTTCGGCACGAGAGTCGAATGTACCGGATTGTTGGAGCAGCTTGTCTACCAGGGTGGTTTTACCATGGTCTACGTGCGCGATGATGGCGATGTTACGCAAATTTTCGATCACAACTTTGCCTCAGGCATTTTAGAAATAGCGCGTTATTGTACACGGATTAATCGCAGTACAAAACAGGATCACAAACATCCTCCGCAAACAAGTATTGCAGAGTTTCTTTGTGATCACATTCACGGAGCGTTAAAAGGGGTAATCTCATGTCAATTGCACCATTATAGTGCTTAATGTTCACATGGAAGCACTATAATGGTGCAATACAACCTTCATGGTGCAACCCCTTTGCACGATGATGCGCATGATAACGCCTTTTGGGGGCAATTTAAAAGTTGGCACAGATTTCGCTTTATATTTTTTACGGCGACACGGCCAATTTTTGCAGAATTGAAGACCTCGTTACCACGACGACAATGACCAATCCGGGAGAGTAAGTATGTCCGCTGAACACGTTTTGACGATGCTGAACGAACACGAAGTGAAGTTTGTTGATTTGCGCTTCACTGACACTAAAGGTAAAGAACAGCACGTCACGATTCCTGCTCATCAGGTAAATGCCGAATTCTTTGAAGAAGGCAAAATGTTTGACGGCTCCTCAATCGGTGGCTGGAAAGGCATTAACGAATCAGACATGGTTCTGATGCCAGATGCTTCTACTGCACTCATTGACCCGTTCTTTGAAGAGTCTACTCTGATCATCCGTTGCGATATCCTGGAACCAGGCACACTGCAGGGTTACGACCGCGACCCGCGCTCCATCGCAAAACGCGCTGAAGAATATCTGCGTGCTACCGGCATCGCAGACACCGTGCTGTTCGGGCCAGAGCCAGAATTCTTCCTGTTCGACGACATCCGTTTCGGCAGCTCTATTTCCGGTTCCCACGTCGCTATCGATGATATCGAAGGCGCATGGAACTCCTCCACCAAATATGAAGGTGGTAACAAAGGTCATCGCCCTGGCGTGAAAGGCGGTTACTTCCCGGTTCCTCCGGTCGATTCTTCCCAGGACATCCGTTCTACCATGTGTCTGGTCATGGAAGAGATGGGCCTTGTCGTTGAAGCGCATCACCACGAAGTGGCGACTGCGGGCCAGAACGAAATCGCTACCCGCTTTAACACTATGACCAAAAAAGCGGACGAAATTCAGATCTACAAATACGTCGTTCACAACGTCGCGCACCGCTTCGGTAAAACGGCGACCTTTATGCCAAAACCGATGTTCGGCGATAACGGTTCCGGTATGCACTGCCACATGTCCCTGTCCAAGAACGGTGTAAACCTGTTCTCCGGTGACAAGTATGCAGGTCTGTCCGAGCAGGCGCTGTTCTACATCGGTGGTGTAATCAAACACGCTAAAGCGATCAACGCCCTGGCAAACCCAACCACCAACTCCTACAAGCGTCTGGTCCCGGGTTACGAAGCACCGGTTATGCTGGCGTACTCTGCCCGTAACCGTTCTGCCTCTATCCGTATCCCAGTCGTTGCCTCTCCGAAAGCACGCCGAATTGAAGTGCGCTTCCCGGACCCGGCGGCTAACCCGTACCTGTGCTTTGCAGCACTGCTGATGGCTGGTCTTGATGGTATCAAGAACAAGATCCACCCGGGCGAAGCAATGGACAAAAACCTGTACGACCTGCCACCAGAAGAAGCAAAAGAGATCCCACAGGTTGCTGGCTCTCTGGAAGAAGCACTGAACGAACTGGATCTGGACCGCGAGTTCCTGACTGCAGGCGGCGTGTTCACCAATGAAGCGATCGATGCGTACATTACGCTGCGTCGCGAAGAAGATGACCGCGTGCGCATGACCCCGCACCCGGTAGAGTTTGAGTTGTACTACAGCGTTTAATCGTTTGAGTTGTACTTTCCAGATAAGGTCGCGTCACGCGCTGGCGCGATAACCTGGAATTGAGTTGCCGTGGAAACTTTCAGCCCATCACACGATGGGCTTTTTTCTCCGCCAACGAACTGATCCTTCGCGCTTTTTCTACGTGAAAGCTATAATGCACTAAATTGGTGCAACCTTTTTCAGGAGACTGCTGAATGGCAACCGGCACGCTGCCCGATGCTGGGCAGATCCTCAATTCGTTAATTAACAGCATTTTACTTGTCGACGATGAGCTGGCGGTGCATTACGCCAACCCCGCGGCACAGCAGCTGCTTGCCCAAAGTTCCCGCAAACTGTTTGGCACGCCGCTTTCTGAACTGCTGAGTTATTTCTCATTAAACATCGGGCTGATGCGAGAGAGCCTGGAAGCGGGTCAGGGCTTTACGGACAACGAAGTGACGCTGGTGATAGATAGCCACTCGCATATCCTCTCTGTGACCGCCCAGAGGCTGCCTGATGGCCTTATTCTGCTGGAGATGGCGCCCATGGATAACCAGCGCCGTCTGAGTCAGGAGCAGCTCCAGCATGCCCAGCAAATAGCCGCCCGCGATCTGGTACGTGGTCTGGCGCATGAAATTAAAAACCCGTTGGGTGGATTACGCGGTGCAGCACAACTGCTCAGTAAAGCGCTACCGGATCCAGCCCTCAAGGAATATACCCAAGTCATTATTGAGCAGGCAGACCGCCTGCGTAACCTGGTCGACCGCCTGCTGGGGCCGCAGCAACCCGGTATGCACATCACGGAAAGTATTCACAAGGTGGCAGAACGCGTTGTGGCACTGGTGTCGATGGAACTCCCGGAGAATGTCACGTTGATCCGCGATTACGACCCGAGTCTGCCAGAAATACTGCACGATCCTGACCAGATAGAACAGGTTCTGCTGAATATCGTGCGTAATGCGTTACAAGCGCTGGGACCGGAAGGTGGCGAGATTATTCTGCGTACCCGCACCGCGTTTCAGCTCACATTGCACGGCATGCGTTACCGCCTGGCGGCGCGTATTGACGTTGAGGACAACGGTCCGGGTATTCCTCCACATTTACAGGATACGCTGTTCTACCCAATGGTCAGCGGTCGCGAGGGGGGAACCGGGCTGGGATTATCTATCGCCCGTAATTTGATTG
This sequence comes from Citrobacter freundii, assembly GCF_029717145.1. Lineage (NCBI taxonomy): Bacteria > Pseudomonadati > Pseudomonadota > Gammaproteobacteria > Enterobacterales > Enterobacteriaceae > Citrobacter > Citrobacter freundii. The sequence goes on from NZ_CP099222.1 coordinate 4,520,989, forward strand.
ATCAACATTCCGGCAAAATTGAATTTACCAGTTGGCCGGGTCATACCGAGTTCTCGGTTTACCTGCCTATCAGGAAATAGAGGTGACGTTTATGCAACGAGGAATAGTCTGGGTCGTTGATGACGATAGTTCCATCCGTTGGGTGCTTGAACGTGCGCTCGCAGGGGCAGGACTCAACTGCACCACATTTGAAAGCGGTAAAGAGGTACTGGACGCGCTCGCCAGTAAAACGCCGGACGTGCTGTTGTCGGATATCCGCATGCCGGGGATGGACGGCCTGACGCTGTTAAAACAAATTAAACAGCGTCATCCGATGCTTCCGGTCATCATCATGACCGCGCACTCCGATCTGGACGCCGCCGTCAGCGCCTACCAGCAAGGGGCGTTCGATTACCTGCCCAAGCCGTTTGATATTGACGAAGCTGTGGCGCTGGTTGAACGCGCCATAAGCCATTATCAGGAACAGCAGCAGCCGCGTAATGTTCAGATCAACGGCCCCACCACCGATATCATTGGTGAAGCCCCAGCAATGCAGGATGTCTTTCGCATAATTGGCCGGCTTTCCCGCTCTTCAATTAGCGTCTTGATCAACGGTGAGTCCGGGACCGGTAAAGAGTTGGTCGCTCATGCTCTCCACCGTCACAGCCCGCGTGCCAAATCGCCATTTATCGCCCTTAACATGGCGGCAATTCCGAAGGATTTAATCGAATCTGAACTGTTTGGCCACGAAAAAGGCGCCTTTACCGGCGCCAATACCATTCGTCAGGGACGCTTCGAGCAGGCGGATGGCGGCACGCTGTTTCTCGATGAGATTGGCGATATGCCGCTGGACGTGCAAACGCGATTGCTGCGTGTATTGGCCGACGGACAGTTTTACCGCGTAGGCGGTTATGCGCCGGTGAAGGTGGACGTACGCATTATCGCGGCTACGCACCAGAATCTGGAACTGCGGGTACAGGAAGGCAAGTTCCGCGAGGACTTGTTCCACCGACTGAACGTCATTCGCGTTCATTTACCACCGCTGCGCGAGCGACGGGAAGACATCCCTCGCCTGGCGCGTCATTTCCTGCAGGAAGCCGCTCACGAGCTGGGTGTGGAAGCCAAGCAGTTACACCCTGAAACCGAGGCCGCACTGACGCGTCTGGCCTGGCCGGGTAACGTTCGTCAACTAGAGAACACTTGCCGCTGGTTAACCGTGATGGCCGCCGGGCAGGAAGTGCTGATTCAGGACCTGCCGGCTGAGCTATTTGAAGCAAGCGTTCCAGACGCGCCCTCACATATGCAGCCTGACAGCTGGGCAACACTGCTGGCACAATGGGCTGACCGGGCGCTACGCTCCGGTCATCAAAACTTACTCTCTGAAGCGCAGCCTGAAATGGAACGCACGCTGTTAACCACCGCGCTGCGCCATACTCAGGGCCATAAACAGGAAGCGGCGCGCTTACTCGGATGGGGGCGTAATACCCTGACACGTAAGTTAAAAGAGCTTGGCATGGAGTAAGGGATTTTCGCTGTGTAAAGATTGATAATTGAGCGCAAAGCGCTGCTATTTTGCGCTTTACTGTTCCGATGAGTTAAGTATGATCGTGCCCGGAAAACGGGGGAAGTCATCATGCTGGAATCAATTATTAATCTGCTGTCGAGCGGCTCGGTTGAAAGCCATACGCCGCAAACTGCGGTTGCCGCGGTGCTGTGTGCGGCGTTGGTTGGGCTGTTTAGCTAGCGGGTTTGTCGGGTGGCGCTTCGCTTACCCGACCTACATATTGAGATGTCGTAGGCCCGGTAAGCGAAGTGCCACCGGGCAACGTCATTAGATGACCCGCGAGAACTGCTGCATCCGTGCTTTCTGGCGCAGGTACGCATCAAAGCACATGCAAATATTGCGGATCAGCAGACGACCTTTTGGCGTCACCTGAATCCCCTTCTCATTCACATCCACCAGCCCATCTTTCGCCAGCGGAGCCAACAGCTTCAAGTCTTCAGCAAAATAGTCAGCAAAGTTCAGATCCCATTGCTGTTCTACGACGGCGTAGTCGAGGCGGAAGTTGCAGATCAGTAGTTTAATCACATCCCGGCGAATACAGTCATCTTGGGTCAGTGCAATACCGCGCCACAGCGCATTCCCCTGCTCATCCACCTGCTGATAATAGTGCTTCAGCTCTTTTTGGTTCTGCGCGTAGTTGTCGCCAATCATACTGATGGCGGAAACGCCCATGCCCAGCAGGTCGGTATCGCCCTGGGTGGTATAACCCTGGAAATTACGGTGCAGAACACCCTCGCGCTGGGCAATCGCCAGCTCGTCATCCGGACGGGCAAAGTGATCCATCCCAATGAACTGATAACCTGTTTCGGTCAGCGAGGAGATGGTCTCCTGCAAAATATCCAGCTTCTGTTGTGGGCTGGGCAGGTCAGCATCTTTGATTTTACGCTGCGCGGCAAACAACGTTGGCAGGTGCGCATAGTTAAAGACACTCAGGCGGTCGGGATTGAGCTCAGCCACCCGCTTCAGGGTAAAGGCAAAGCTTTCCGGCGTCTGTTTTGGCAGACCATAGATGAGGTCAATGTTGGTCGAGGTAAAGCCAATCTCACGCGCACGGTTAATCAGTGCAAAGATAAACTCCTCGTCCTGCTCACGGTTTACCAGGCGCTGAACTTCTTTATTGAAGTCCTGCACCCCCATGCTCAGGCGGTTAAAGCCTTCAGCACGTAAATGATCGAGAACATCGAGTTCGATTTCACGCGGATCAACTTCGATCGAGATTTCTGCATCCGCGTTAAAATCGAAGTTATCACGCAGCAGCGTCATTAAGCGGCTAATCTGCGCTTTATTCAGATAGGTTGGCGTACCACCGCCCCAATGCAACTGGCTAACATGACGGCCAGCAAACAGCGGCGCGCGATGAATAATCTCTTGTTCTAAAACGTCCAGATATTGATCGGCCTTATGCTGCTGACGGGTCACAATTTTGTTGCAGCCGCAGAAATAGCACAATTTATGGCAGAACGGGATATGGACGTACAAAGAGAGTGGACGTTCAGGGTAACGCGCTACGGCTTGCAGAAATGCTTCAGCACCGTAGTCTGCAGAAAACTCCAGCGCGGTCGGATACGAGGTGTATCGTGGCCCGGAATAGTTATATTTCTGGATCAGGGCCAGGTCCCAGTCGATTAGCTGCTCAGACATGCTCACTCCTTCCGATGGCGTTTCTGGCGGGTACGGCGTACCGGCTTACCCCCACTGCGAGTGATAAGCCGGTTGCGCAGCCACTTTTGGCGCCGCGACAATCGCTGTAGTTTAACGAATAACCACACCAGATAACATATAACCGGAAGGGTTATAAGCAGGACGGGAAGACCCACGGTACAAAACCGTTAGTTACCGCCCTTCAGCAGGCGCATCATGTCTTCCTGCTTTTCTTCTTCTTCGTCAATTTCTTCGTCATCATCGTAAGAGAGCCCCAGTTTCTGCATCAGCTCATCGATGCGATCCAGCTTGGCATCCACCCAGGACTGATCTTCAGCACTCAGGATCTCTCCCGCTTCAAGACGTTCCAGCAGCGCATCCAGGCGCTCATCCGTTTCCAGTAAATCCAACTCAGCCTGCGGTGAAAGCATAGGTTTCTCACTCTTCGGTTTGTGCTGTTTGGTGACTTTTTCAGTCACACCCAATGCAATGGGAGTTTTACTGCCAATACGAGGATCTTTGTGTTTGTTTTGGTTTCCGCCACCTGATGCACCGTCGCTGCCGGTCGCACGGCTGCCCGCCGCAAGACCACGGTGTTTTTTCTGACGCTTACGGTCGCGAGCTTCCAGGTTAATTTCTTCGCGTGTCTTACGACGCGCCTTTGCAGGACCTTTCCCGCGAGGTGTAGAAGTTGTTTTCATCATGATTCGTCTTTGGCTGTTTTTATTCAGTATATAATTGCGCCGGAATCTAGCAGAAATAAAGAAAAAAGGCGACAGAGTAATCTGTCGCCTTTTTTCCTGACTCTCAACCCTTAACGGGCCCTACAATCCCTGTCGGCTATCAACACACCCTGTTTTTCCCTTAGCCAGAAACATTCCGTGTTGTTTCCATTTCCTTTTACTAACGTCTCCGGACGTTTGTCTTCCTGACAATCCTGCGTCTTCGCCTCCTGGCGCTCCTGACCCTCATCCTGAGTCGTTTATCCTGTTAGCTCCCTTGCTATGGACGCTACTTTACTCTTTTGGGTAACACGCACAAGTAACCGACTTAACAGTTTCAGTTTTTCAGAATATTTCTTAATGGTAATTATATGATTTATTTAATTTATATTGTTATGCACTCTCTCATCTCGCATAAATACTATCGGCAATGTCTCACAAAGCCCGCGCTTTTAACTTACATAACCCGCGCGTCGAAAAATCCGCCTTTTGCTGGTGTTCAGGTATAATCGCTGCAAAGCCTTGATTGATGGAGACGACCACGTTGACTAACTTGAATTATCAACAGACGCATTTTGTGATGAGTGCGCCTGATATTCGCCATTTACCTTCCGATACAGGAATTGAAGTGGCTTTTGCTGGCCGTTCCAACGCAGGCAAATCCAGCGCACTAAATACCCTGACAAATCAAAAGGGTCTGGCACGTACATCTAAAACGCCGGGCCGTACTCAGCTCATCAACTTGTTTGAAGTGGTTGACGGTAAACGTCTGGTTGACTTGCCGGGGTACGGGTATGCAGAAGTTCCGGAAGAGATGAAGCGCAAATGGCAGCGTGCGCTGGCAGAATATCTGGAGAAACGTCAAAGCCTGCAAGGTTTAGTCGTACTGATGGATATTCGCCATCCACTGAAAGATCTCGATCAGCAGATGATTTTGTGGGCCGTAGAGAGCAACGTCCAGGTGCTGGTATTACTGACCAAAGCGGACAAACTGGCCAGCGGCGCACGCAAAGCACAGTTGAATATGGTGCGTGAAGCAGTGCTGGCGTTTAATGGCGATGTACAGGTAGAAGCATTCTCATCGCTGAAAAAGCTGGGCGTGGATAAACTGCGTCAGAAACTGGATACCTGGTTTAGCGAACTGGCGCCTATTGAAGAGATGCAGGACGGGGAATAACCTACCAATATGCCGGATGGCGCCGCTGCGCGTCTTATCCGGCCTACAGCATGTGCGAAACCTTTCTTTCGCACAATAAAAAACGCCCCAGTCATTACTGACTGGGGCGGCTAAAATATTCAGCCAAATCCGATTACGTGAAGTAAAAGGTCTGAAAGATAGAACATCTTACCTCTGTACCCTACGAGAATAACTTTACTCTTTTTTGAGCAGCGCAGAAAGCACTTTTTGTAATTTTTTTTCACTCCCGGCATAGGAAATTTTAATGGTCATCACAAAAAGCGCTAACTTATGTTGCTTAGTTACGAAAAGAGCGCGTTATTCAGCAAACCCTTAGTGCGCTTGATCCCAGTTTTCACCGCTTCCGACTTCCACCAGCAACGGCACATCAATTCGCGTTCCGTTCTCCATCAGCTGATGGATTTTTTTCGAGACGCTATCGAGATCATCTTTGTGCACTTCAAACACCAGTTCATCATGTACCTGCATGATCATTCGTACGCGAGGCTGTTCGGTTTGCAGCCAGTCGTCTACGGCAATCATAGCGCGCTTAATAATGTCCGCAGCGGTGCCTTGCATCGGGGCGTTAATCGCCGCACGTTCAGCACCTGCACGACGCGCACCATTACTGGATTTGATATCCGGTAAATAGAGGCGACGTCCTTCCAGCGTTTCAACGTACCCTTGCTCTTTTGCCTGCGCACGCGTGCGTTCCATATATTCCAGTACGCCCGGGTAGCGTTCGAAATAGAGATCCATGTACTTCTGCGCTTCTTTGCGTGGAATATTGAGCTGGCGTGCAAGACCGAAGGCGCTCATGCCGTAGATCAGACCAAAGTTGATGGCCTTCGCGCTGCGGCGCTGTTCACTGGTCACGGAATCAAGAGGTAAGCCAAAGACCTCTGCAGCCGTGGCGCGGTGAATGTCCTTTCCTTCGGCAAAGGCGGTAAGCAGCCCCTTATCACGCGAGAGGTGCGCCATAATGCGTAGCTCAATCTGCGAGTAGTCCGCCGAGACAATGACATAATCTTCTGGTGCAATAAATGCCTGGCGAATACGGCGTCCTTCCTCATTACGCACCGGAATATTTTGCAGGTTAGGATCGGTAGAAGACAAACGCCCGGTCGCCGTAACTGCCTGATGATAAGAGGTATGCACACGACCAGTTTTAGGGTTGATCATCAGCGGAAGTTTATCTGTATAAGTAGACTTCAATTTTGCCAGCCCACGATATTCCAGAATCACCTTCGGCAGCGGATAATCCAGCGCTAACTCTTCCAGCACCTCTTCTGACGTTGACGGCGCGCCGCCCGGCGTTTTCTTCAGCGGCTTGATACCCTGCTTTTCAAACAGAATGGTTTGCAGCTGTTTAGTGGAAGAGAGGTTAAAGGCTTCCCCGGCAATCTCGTGCGCTTTTTGCTCCAGCTCGTTCAAACGCAGCATCAGCTCTGCTGAATGCTTGTGCAACACGGCAGGGTCGATTTTTACACCGTTGCGCTCGATGCGGGACAGGACCGGGACCAACGGCATATCGATATTCTCGAAGACGTTTAGCGGTCCTTTATGTTTTTGCAGCTCTGGCCACATTTTCAGATGCAGCTGTAGCGTGACGTCGGCGTCCTCCGCGGCATAACGACCAGCTTCTTCCAGCGCAATCTGGTTAAAGGTCAGTTGGTTTTTACCTTTCCCGGCGATCTCTTCGAAGGTGATCGTTTTATGTTTCAGCCAGCGGTCAGACAGGCTGTCCATATCGTGTCGCCCGGCAACGCTGTTAAGAATGTAGGATTCGAGCATGGTATCAAAGACGATACCGCGCAGTTCGATACCGTAGTTCGCCAGGATGCCACGGTCATACTTCAGGTTTTGCCCAACTTTATGCGCTTTTTCGTCTTCCAGTAGCGGCTTCAGCAGCGTCAGTGCCCGATCACGGGAAATTTGGTCAGGGGCATCCAGGTAGTCATGCGCGACAGGAACATACGCCGCCACACCCGGTTCAATAGCGAAAGAGAGTCCCACCAGATTCGCGGAGATATTGTCCAGGCTGTCGGTTTCGGTATCAAAAGCAAAGACCGGCGCTTTTTTCAGCTTCGCAATCCACGCTTCCAGCGTCGTCTCGTCCAGAATCGTCACATAGTTATCGTATGAGAGAACCGTGGCGGGCTCCTCAGGCGTTTCATCAATAACGATGGTTTCCTGTGGTTTTGCCGCAGGTTTTGTGCCTTTTGCCTGCAGCCATTTCCCGGCTTCAACGTCGGTGACCCAACGTTTGAACTCATATTGTTTGAACAGATTTAACAGCTCGTCCGCTGCAGGTTGTCGTACTTCCAGCTGCTCGCAGGTTAATTCCAGCTCGACATCCGTTTTGATGGTTGCCAGCTTATAAGAGAGGTAAGCCACCTCTTTATTCTGCTCGAGCTTGCCAGCCATGGTTTTTGCGCCACGGAACGTCAGGCCCGCTATTTTTTCTGATTCAGCATAGAGCGTATCCAGCCCGCCCAGCCCCTGGAGTAACGCCTGAGCCGTCTTTTCACCCACGCCCGGCACGCCAGGAATGTTATCAGAAGAGTCGCCCATCAGCGCCAGGAAGTCGATAATCAGTTCCGGCGGCACGCCATACTTATTTACCACCTCATCCGGGCCGAGGATCGTATTGGTCATGGTGTTGATGAGGGTGATATTCGGCGTCACCAGCTGAGCCATGTCTTTATCACCGGTACTGATCAGCACCGGACGGCCAATTTGCTCTGCTTCACGCGCCAGCGTACCGATAACGTCGTCCGCTTCTACGCCTGAAACAGCCAGCAGGGGTAACCCCATGGCTTTTACCATCGCGTGCAGCGGTTCAATCTGCGCGCGTAGATCGTCTGGCATCGGCGGACGATGCGATTTGTAGTGCTCGAATAATTCATCACGGAAGGTTTTACCCTTGGCGTCGAATACCACCGCCGCATGCGTCGGCTTATATTGCAAAATCAAGCTACGCAGCATGTTGAGGACACCGTACATCGCGCCCGTAGGCTCTCCTGCGCTGTTGGTCAGCGGTGGGAACGCATGGTATGCGCGATACAGGTAAGATGAGCCATCTACAAGGATAAGTGGGTTTTCTGGGATCTGAACCATAATGTCCATGCCTGTTTATCAGATTATGGGTAAAGGATGCCACAGACAGGATGAAAACATGAGTTTTTCGCCGCATTTGTCGAAAAACTTTTGTAGATCTTCTGCGTTGTTCGCAATGTGAGCTGTGGATAAGTTTGTGAATAAATAATTTTCAGCCCTTTAAATACAGCAAGATAATTTATGAATCATAATAATTCTGCATATTTTTCATTATGTTATTTCATGACGCAGAATTTTATATCATCTTTTCAGCTTATAGCTGGATGTGGATAGATATTCCCTTTTTTTCTATTCAGCGAAGATCCATCATTTGGTTCGTTTTCTGATAAAATTAGCCCCTTGCGCCCTTTTAGCGCACTATTTATGGCTAACCTTTTGAATAATTTAATTATGGCGAGAATACTCGCCGCGATAACGCTGCTGCTGAGTATCGCATTGACCATATTGGTCACGATTTTATGTTCCGTGCCAATCATCCTGGCCGGAGTTGTAAAACTGCTTTTGCCTATTCCTTTCGTCTGGCGCAAGGTATCCCTCTTTTGTAATTTCATGATGTACTGCTGGTGTGAAGGTCTGGCGCTATTGCTACACCTTAATCCACGACTGAAGTGGGATGTTGAGGGGCTGGAAGGTCTGAGCAAGAAAAATTGGTATCTGCTCATCTGTAATCACTACAGCTGGGCCGACATCGTTGTGCTTTGCGTTTTGTTTCGTAAGCATATCCCGATGAATAAATACTTTCTTAAGCAGCAATTAGCCTGGGTGCCTTTTATTGGTCTGGCATGTTGGGCGCTGGATATGCCATTTATGAAACGCTATTCGCGCGGTTATTTGCTCCGTCACCCTGAACGACGTGGTAAAGATGTGGAAACAACACGTCTTTCTTGTGAGAAGTTTCGTGTGCATCCAACAACGATCGTGAATTTTGTCGAAGGCTCACGGTTCACCCACGAGAAATGCCAGCAGACCCGATCTCCCTATAAAAACCTGCTGCCACCTAAGGCTGCCGGTATTGCGATGGCGCTGAATGTCTTAGGATCGCAATTCGATAAGTTGCTGAACGTCACGCTGTGTTATCCGCAAAACAGCAGCCATCCTTTCTACGACATGCTGAGCGGTAAGTTAACGCGCATTGTAGTACGAGTGAATCTGGAGCCGGTGAAAGAGGAATTACACGGTGATTACGTCAACGATAAAGGGTTTAAGCGTCGGTTCCAGCTGTGGCTGAATACGCTCTGGGCCGAGAAAGATGCGCAAATAGATGCGATTAAAGCCTCAACTAAAAAAGCCGGTCTCTGACCGGCTTTTTCGTTTACTTCTGGCCTACCAGATATTTCACGGTATCGGCATACTGCTGTACAAAGATATCCATGCTGCTGGTATCCATGCCTTGCGGATTCACCTGATATTTGCCATTCACAAACATCGCCGGAACCCCCTGCAGTTGCAGATCGGCAGCCGCTTTTTCCTGCTGCGCGACCAGTGATTTCACCACGAAGCTGTTCCATGCCGCATCATAATCTTCACCTTTAATACCCGCATCAACAAATACTTTACGGATATCAGCGGTAGACTGGACGGTCTGAGTTTTCTGCACCGCTTCAAACAACGGTACTGTGACCTTATCTTCTACGCCCAGCGCCAGCGCAACCGCCCACGCCTGAGTCAGATCTTTGCCCAGAGGTCCCAAAAACTCAACGTGGTATTTGGTCATCTTGGTGCCTTCAGGCAGTTTTTTCTTCACGTTATCAGACACGTGAAGCACTTCTTCAAACTGGTAGCAATGCGGGCAGTAGAAGGAGAAGAACTCCAACACCTGCGGTTCACCCGCAATAGGCTTTTCCAGTGTGATGTACTGCTTACCATCCTGGAACTGCGCTGCCGATGCGCTAAAAGCTAAAACCATACCAGCCAGCGCCAGCCATATTTTTTTCATGTCCATGTCTCTCCGATTAATACATTGGCGTTAATTGTAAGGGGGGTTGTTGCAGAATTTTTGCCTGCTCAATAAAGGTCGCCGTCTGACGGTGCCAGTAATCTTCTCCGGTTAACCACGGGAAGTTTTTTGGAAACGCAGGATCATCCCAACGTCGAATCAGCCAGGCTAGATAATAAACTAAACGCATGGCGCGTAAAGGTTCTATGAGTCCTAATTCAGCGACGTCGAACTCAGTAAACTCTTCATAAGCTTCGATAATGGTTTCAAGCTGCATGCGCTGCTCGGCTTTATCACCATTAAGCAGCATCCATAAATCCTGAATGGCCGGGCCATTGCGGGCATCATCTAAATCGACAAACATCGGACCATCGCGCCACAGAATATTTCCGGCATGACAGTCACCGTGCAGACGCAGAGTGTCAAAACGCGTATGCCACCGTTCGGTAACCACGGTGATAAGCGCATCCGTTGCTTTCAGAAATGCTGCTTTTTGTCCTGATGGAATAATCGGTGCACTGTCGAAAAGTTTACGCGGTTCAATCAGATACTCGTCGAGGCCAATGGTCGGTCGAAAAGCAAAAGGCTGTTTTCGCCCGGTTTGATGCAGACGTCCGAGATAGCGGCCAACCGACTCCATTTGATCGATATTGTCGGCTTCAAACTGCCGACCTCCTACGCTGGGGAATATCGCATAGTGGAACCCTTGATGCCCCAGTAACGTCTGGCCATCAAACACCATCGGCGCCGCAACCGGCACGTCATCACGCACCAGTTCCAGTGCAAACTGATGTTCTTCCTGTATTTGATCGACGGACCAACGCTCAGGGCGGTAGAACTTTACGACAAAGCGTCGACGGTCTTCGTCCTGGAATTGGTAGACACGGTTTTCATAGCTGTTGAGCGGGGTAAGCCCGGAATCCACCCGGATCCCCTGCTCAAACAGCGCATCCATGATGGTATCCGGGTGTAGCGTTTGGAAAGTAAAAGCGTTGTTATTCATCCCATCATCCGGAAATTACTACGAATGATTCAGGATATCATTTCGCAGCACTTTCGGTGGCGGCGATTACAAGCTTTTACTCTTTAATTACGCCACGAGCGCGCAGCAATGCGGTTTTAAAGTCTTCTTCATAATCTTTCTGAATACCTGGGATCACCGCATCCTTCGCTGAGTCACGCATTTTCAGGTGATAGATCAGAATGTCATCAGTTAAATCCGCCAGTTCTCCGTCAAAACCTGACTCTTTCGCCAGTTTCTGTAAAAATTGCATCAGGTTAAGATCGGGTTCTTTCTGCCAGGCTGGCTGGAGGAGTTCAATAACTTCATTCAGACGTTTACATTTCATGGTTGTGCTCCTTACGCTTAATACAGATACGTTAGCAGGGTCAATCCCACATTAAAAGAGGCGATATCAGTGATTCTGGATAGTGCAATTACAGGGGTTGTCCTGGCGGGCGGTAAGGCCAGGCGGATGGGGGGTGCAGATAAAGGACTGCTTGAGCTAGACGGCAAACCTTTGTGGCGGCACGTCGCCGATGCGCTCGCCTTACAGGTCGAGACCGTCGTGGTTAATGCCAATCGCCATAAGGATATTTATCAGCAAAGTGGTCTGAAAGTTATCCCTGATTCATTACCTGATTTCCCTGGCCCGCTGGCCGGAATGCTGTCGGTATTTTTACAACTGGCAGGTGACTGGTTTTTATTCTGCCCCTGCGATATGCCCTATATTCCCCACAACCTGGTCGCAAGACTGGCAGAACAGCGCCAAAATGCGCCAGTGGTGTGGGTGCATGATGGGGAGCGGGATCACCCGACAATTGCACTGATGCACAGAGCAATGCAGCCGTTACTGCAGGAGTATCTTCAGGCAGGTGAACGACGGGTGATGGTCTTTATGCGCCAGGCCGGCGGACACGCCATCGATTTTAGCGATCATAAAGATGCGTTTGTGAATGTGAACACACCTGAAGAATTGGCCAGATGGCAGGATAAATCATGATCCCATTGCTCGGTATTGCCGCATGGAGCGGCACAGGAAAAACCACACTGCTCAAAAAACTGATCCCGGAACTGTGCGCCAAAGGCATTCGTCCAGGATTAATTAAGCATACCCACCACAACATGGACGTCGATAAACCCGGCAAGGATAGCTATGAGTTACGTAAAGCTGGCGCAGCGCAAACACTGGTTGCCAGCCAACAACGCTGGGCGTTAATGACGGAAACGCCGGCAGAACCTGAGTTAGATTTAGCCTATCTGGTGAGCCGAATGGATGCTACAACACTGGATTTGGTACTGGTTGAGGGTTTTAAACACGAACCTGTCGCCAAGATCCTGCTTTTTCGTGAAAATTGCGGGCATAGTGCACAAGAATTGACGATTGATGAGTATGTTGTTGCGGTTGCCAGTGATGTTCCACTTGAAGTGGATGTCCCACTTTTAGATATCAACGACGTACAACAAATTGCAGGGTTTGTTGCACAGTGGCTGGGACGTTAACCAACCGGTAATCTGCAAAATTGTGCCTGATGACTTTGCGCTTATCAGGCCTACCATTCCGGCAGCGAGCAAGCACTTCCCAAAAACACAGACGCAAAAAAGCCCATCCGTAAGGATGGGCTTCTTCACTTGTTTGATGCCTGGCAGTTTATGGCGGGCGTCCTGCCCGCCACCCTGCGGGCCGTTGCTTCGCAACGTTCAAATCCGCTCCTGGCAGATTTGTCCTACTCAGGAGAGCACTCACCGACAGACAACAGATAAAACAAAAGGCCCAGTCTTTCGACTGAGCCTTTCGTTTCTGTTTGATGCCTGGCAGTTCCCTACTCTCGCATGGGGAGACCCCACACTACCATCGGCGCTACGGCGTTTCACTTCTGAGTTCGGCATGGGGTCAGGTGGGACCACCGCGCTACAGCCGCCAGGCAAATTCTGTTTATCAGACCGCTTTTGCGTTCTGATTTTATCTGTATCAAGCTGAATTGATGTCTTTCTTTCGCCAAAACACCTTTGGCGTTGTAAGGTTAAGCCTCACGGTTCATTAGTATCGGTTAGCTCAATGTATCGCTACACTTACACACCCGACCTATCAACGTCGTAGTCTTCAACGTTCCTTCAGGACTCTCAAGGAGTCAGGGAGAACTCATCTCGGGGCAAGTTTCGTGCTTAGATGCTTTCAGCACTTATCTCTTCCGCATTTAGCTACCGGGCAATGCCATTGGCATGACAACCCGAACACCAGTGATGCGTCCACTCCGGTCCTCTCGTACTAGGAGCAGCCCCCCTCAATTCTCCAGCGCCCACGGCAGATAGGGACCGAACTGTCTCACGACGTTCTAAACCCAGCTCGCGTACCACTTTAAATGGCGAACAGCCATACCCTTGGGACCTACTTCAGCCCCAGGATGTGATGAGCCGACATCGAGGTGCCAAACACCGCCGTCGATATGAACTCTTGGGCGGTATCAGCCTGTTATCCCCGGAGTACCTTTTATCCGTTGAGCGATGGCCCTTCCATTCAGAACCACCGGATCACTAAGACCTGCTTTCGCACCTGCTCGAGCCGTCACTCTCGCAGTCAAGCTAGCTTATGCCTTTGCACTAACCTCCTGATGTCCGACCAGGATTAGCTAACCTTCGTGCTCCTCCGTTACTCTTTAGGAGGAGACCGCCCCAGTCAAACTACCCACCAGACACTGTCCGCAACCCGGATCACGGGTCTACGTTAGAACACCAGCCATTAAAGGGTGGTATTTCAAGGTTGGCTCCATGCAGACTGGCGTCCACACTTCAAAGCCTCCCACCTATCCTACACATCAAGGACCAGTGTTCAGTGTCAAGCTATAGTAAAGGTTCACGGGGTCTTTCCGTCTTGCCGCGGGTACACTGCATCTTCACAGCGAGTTCAATTTCACTGAGTCTCGGGTGGAGACAGCCTGGCCATCATTACGCCATTCGTGCAGGTCGGAACTTACCCGACAAGGAATTTCGCTACCTTAGGACCGTTATAGTTACGGCCGCCGTTTACCGGGGCTTCGATCAAGAGCTTCTCCTTACGGATAACCCCATCAATTAACCTTCCGGCACCGGGCAGGCGTCACACCGTATACGTCCACTTTCGTGTTTGCACAGTGCTGTGTTTTTAATAAACAGTTGCAGCCAGCTGGTATCTTCGACTGATTTCAGCTCCACGAGCAAGTCGCTTCACCTACCATCAGCGTGCCTTCTCCCGAAGTTACGGCACCATTTTGCCTAGTTCCTTCACCCGAGTTCTCTCAAGCGCCTTGGTATTCTCTACCTGACCACCTGTGTCGGTTTGGGGTACGATTTGATGTTACCTGATGCTTAGAGGCTTTTCCTGGAAGCAGGGCATTTGTTACTTCAGCACCGTAGTGCCTCGTCATCACACCTCAGCGTTATACAGAAGTCCGGATTTACCTAAACTTCCCGCCTACATGCTTAAACCGGGACAACCGTCGCCCGGCTAACATAGCCTTCTCCGTCCCCCCTTCGCAGTAACACCAAGTACAGGAATATTAACCTGTTTCCCATCGACTACGCCTTTCGGCCTCGCCTTAGGGGTCGACTCACCCTGCCCCGATTAACGTTGGACAGGAACCCTTGGTCTTCCGGCGTGCGGGTTTTTCACCCGCATTATCGTTACTTATGTCAGCATTCGCACTTCTGATACCTCCAGCACCCCTCACAGGACACCTTCAACGGCTTACAGAACGCTCCCCTACCCAACAACACATAGTGTCGCTGCCGCAGCTTCGGTGCACAGTTTAGCCCCGTTACATCTTCCGCGCAGGCCGACTCGACCAGTGAGCTATTACGCTTTCTTTAAATGATGGCTGCTTCTAAGCCAACATCCTGGCTGTCTGTGCCTTCCCACATCGTTTCCCACTTAACTGTGACTTTGGGACCTTAGCTGGCGGTCTGGGTTGTTTCCCTCTTCACGACGGACGTTAGCACCCGCCGTGTGTCTCCCGTGATAACATTCTTCGGTATTCGTAGTTTGCATCGGGTTGGTAAGTCGGGATGACCCCCTAGCCGAAACAGTGCTCTACCCCCGAAGATGAGTTCACGAGGCGCTACCTAAATAGCTTTCGGGGAGAACCAGCTATCTCCCGGTTTGATTGGCCTTTCACCCCCAGCCACAAGTCATCCGCTAATTTTTCAACATTAGTCGGTTCGGTCCTCCAGTTAGTGTTACCCAACCTTCAACCTGCCCATGGCTAGATCACCGGGTTTCGGGTCTATACCCTGCAACTTAACGCCCAGTTAAGACTCGGTTTCCCTTCGGCTCCCCTATACGGTTAACCTTGCTACAGAATATAAGTCGCTGACCCATTATACAAAAGGTACGCAGTCACCCTGATAAATCAAGGCTCCCACTGCTTGTACGTACACGGTTTCAGGTTCTTTTTCACTCCCCTCGCCGGGGTTCTTTTCGCCTTTCCCTCACGGTACTGGTTCACTATCGGTCAGTCAGGAGTATTTAGCCTTGGAGGATGGTCCCCCCATATTCAGACAGGATACCACGTGTCCCGCCCTACTCTTCGAGTTCACAACACATGCGATTTTGTGTACGGGACTATCACCCTGTACCGTCGGACTTTCCAGACCGTTCCACTACCACACATGCTGATTCAGACTCTGGGCTGCTCCCCGTTCGCTCGCCGCTACTGGGGGAATCTCGGTTGATTTCTTTTCCTCGGGGTACTTAGATGTTTCAGTTCCCCCGGTTCGCTTCGTTAAGCTATGTATTCACTTAACGATAGTGTGTCGAAACACACTGGGTTTCCCCATTCGGAAATCGCCGGCTATAACGGTTCATATCACCTTACCGACGCTTATCGCAGATTAGCACGTCCTTCATCGCCTCTGACTGCCAGGGCATCCACCGTGTACGCTTAGTCGCTTAACCTCACAACCCGAAGATGTTTCGTAAAACACATCGTGTTGCGAAAATTTGAGAGACTCGAACACACCGCTTATCTGTTCTTATTACGGAGAACAGACACAGTGTGTCGTTTCAATTTTCAGCTTGATCCAGATTTTTAAAGAGCAAAACTTCGCAGTGAACCTTTTCAGGTACACTCTGAAGTTTTCTTGTTTTGTTCGCAGTAAAGGATGGTGGAGCTATGCGGGATCGAACCGCAGACCTCCTGCGTGCAAGGCAGGCGCTCTCCCAGCTGAGCTATAACCCCATCGTAATACTTCATCTCTGTACCGATAATTTGTCCTGAGACAAGGCGTGGAATGACGAAGCATACTGAAGTATGCGAGTCGTTTCACAACACAGTATCAGGGCAAATTTGGTAGGCCTGAGTGGACTTGAACCACCGACCTCACCCTTATCAGGGGTGCGCTCTAACCACCTGAGCTACAAGCCTGCAGAGATTTTTACTGCTAATTTTTCATCAGACAATCTGTGTGAGCACTACAAAGAACGTTTCTTTAAGGTAAGGAGGTGATCCAACCGCAGGTTCCCCTACGGTTACCTTGTTACGACTTCACCCCAGTCATGAATCACAAAGTGGTAAGCGCCCTCCCGAAGGTTAAGCTACCTACTTCTTTTGCAACCCACTCCCATGGTGTGACGGGCGGTGTGTACAAGGCCCGGGAACGTATTCACCGTAGCATTCTGATCTACGATTACTAGCGATTCCGACTTCATGGAGTCGAGTTGCAGACTCCAATCCGGACTACGACATACTTTATGAGGTCCGCTTGCTCTCGCGAGGTCGCTTCTCTTTGTATATGCCATTGTAGCACGTGTGTAGCCCTACTCGTAAGGGCCATGATGACTTGACGTCATCCCCACCTTCCTCCAGTTTATCACTGGCAGTCTCCTTTGAGTTCCCGGCCGAACCGCTGGCAACAAAGGATAAGGGTTGCGCTCGTTGCGGGACTTAACCCAACATTTCACAACACGAGCTGACGACAGCCATGCAGCACCTGTCTCACGGTTCCCGAAGGCACTAAAGCATCTCTGCTAAATTCCGTGGATGTCAAGAGTAGGTAAGGTTCTTCGCGTTGCATCGAATTAAACCACATGCTCCACCGCTTGTGCGGGCCCCCGTCAATTCATTTGAGTTTTAACCTTGCGGCCGTACTCCCCAGGCGGTCGACTTAACGCGTTAGCTCCGGAAGCCACTCCTCAAGGGAACAACCTCCAAGTCGACATCGTTTACGGCGTGGACTACCAGGGTATCTAATCCTGTTTGCTCCCCACGCTTTCGCACCTGAGCGTCAGTCTTTGTCCAGGGGGCCGCCTTCGCCACCGGTATTCCTCCAGATCTCTACGCATTTCACCGCTACACCTGGAATTCTACCCCCCTCTACAAGACTCTAGCCTGCCAGTTTCGGATGCAGTTCCCAGGTTGAGCCCGGGGATTTCACATCCGACTTGACAGACCGCCTGCGTGCGCTTTACGCCCAGTAATTCCGATTAACGCTTGCACCCTCCGTATTACCGCGGCTGCTGGCACGGAGTTAGCCGGTGCTTCTTCTGCGAGTAACGTCAATGAATGCGGTTATTAACCACATCCCCTTCCTCCTCGCTGAAAGTACTTTACAACCCGAAGGCCTTCTTCATACACGCGGCATGGCTGCATCAGGCTTGCGCCCATTGTGCAATATTCCCCACTGCTGCCTCCCGTAGGAGTCTGGACCGTGTCTCAGTTCCAGTGTGGCTGGTCATCCTCTCAGACCAGCTAGGGATCGTCGCCTAGGTGAGCCGTTACCCCACCTACTAGCTAATCCCATCTGGGCACATCCGATGGCAAGAGGCCCGAAGGTCCCCCTCTTTGGTCTTGCGACGTTATGCGGTATTAGCTACCGTTTCCAGTAGTTATCCCCCTCCATCGGGCAGTTTCCCAGACATTACTCACCCGTCCGCCACTCGTCACCCAAGGAGCAAGCTCCTCTGTGCTACCGTTCGACTTGCATGTGTTAGGCCTGCCGCCAGCGTTCAATCTGAGCCATGATCAAACTCTTCAATTTAAGTTTGATGCTCGTGAATTAAACTTCGTAATGAATTACGTATGTTCACTCAGAGACTTGGTATTCATTTTTCGTCTTGCGACGTTAAGAATCCGTATCTTCGAGTGCCCACACAGATTGTCTGATAAATTGTTAAAGAGCAGTGCAACGCGGCTTTCGCTCACCGTTGCGAGGTCCCGTATAATACGTTTTCCTCATTCAGAGTCAAGCATTTCTTTCCGCTTTTCTCCGCAGAGTTCTCTGTGGAACCCCGCTGACCCGGCGGCTTGTAATCCGTTGTTCCGTGTCAGTGGAGGCGCATTATAGGGAGTTATTTCAGGCTGACAAGGGGAAATTCAAAATAATTTTCCGAGTGCGTATTTTTTATTCTTTACGTTTATTTTAACGACGCTTTGTTGGTTAATTGGGCTATTTCTCGCGCAAAACTCGCAACCTGTTCCCAATCGGTATAGACCACTTCTTTATTCGTATCCGTTTCGCCACCGGACATCTTCATAATCAGTTGGATCATGACGCGGTCATACCAACGATAGCGAGGATAAAGCAGTGCGCCAGCGATCACCGCGCTACGATCGGGTCGCCACGGCGAGCTCATCAGAAACTTGCGCGCATAGCTGTTGGTTTGCGGGGTACGTTTTTCCGGCTTACGGGCGACCAGATTAACGGAGTAGAACGCACTCGGCATCGCGTTCAGCCGCGTAGCGTGCTTCTTCACAAACGTCTGAAAAGCAGAATGGTAGTGACCGTAGCGAATCGAGGCACCGATCACCACGCTGTCATAGTGCTGCCAGTCAGGCTCTTCGGTGCGGTGCAGATTCATCACATCCGCCCAGATGCCCAACTCTTTGAGCTCAGAAGCCAGATACTCGGCGATTTCGCGCGTTTGTCCATCCCGGGAAGAAAAAAGAATCAGTGTTTTCACGTGTTACTCCATTATTCACGCCAGAAGGTAGGGGTAAAGAGTACCAGCAGAGTAAAGACCTCCAGACGACCAAACAGCATATTGGCAATCAGGATCCATTTCGCCACCGGGTTCATACTGGCAAAGTTGTCGGCAACCACACCCAGCCCTGGCCCCAGGTTATTCAGCGTCGCGACAACGGAAGCAAATGCAGAGAAGTCATCCACGCCGGTCGCGATAATCGCCAGCATACTGATAATAAAGACCAGCGCATAGGCCGAGAAGAATCCCCATACTGCTTCGAGGATACGTTCTGGCAGTGCACGGTTACCTAGCTTAATACTGTAAACCGCGTTCGGGTGGACCAGGCGCTTCAACTCACGGTTACCCTGCTTGAACAGCAGCAGAATACGAATCACCTTCAAGCCACCGCCCGTTGACCCGGCACAGCCACCAATAAAGGCAGAACACAGCAACAGCACGGGCAGGAACAACGGCCAGCGAGCAATACTGTCCGTGGTGAACCCCGCGGTGGTCGCCATCGACACCACCTGGAAAAAGGCCTGATTGATTGTCGTTAGCGCCGAACCGTAGGTATTGTGGATCCACAATACTAGCGTACAGATAGCCACCAGCGTCAGCTGTACCCCAATGAACATCCGAAATTCCGGGTCGCGCCAATAGACCTTCAGACTACGCCCGCTTAATAAAGAGAAGTGCAGGCCATAGTTACACCCGGAGATCAGCAGGAAGATTGCAATAATTGTGTTGATAGTCGGACTATCGAAATAACCCACGCTGGCGTCATGCGTTGAAAAGCCGCCGATAGCAATGGTCGCAAAGCTGTGACCGATAGCGTCAAACGCAGGCATGCCGGCAAACCACAGCGCCAGCGCACAGGCCACTGTCAGCAATACATAGATAAGCCACAGGGTTTTCGCCGTTTCGGCAATACGCGGACGCATTTTATTGTCTTTCAGCGGCCCTGGCATTTCTGCCCGGTAAAGCTGCATACCGCCGACGCCAAGAATGGGCAGAATAGCCACCGCCAGCACGATGATCCCCATCCCGCCAAACCATTGCAGCATTTGACGATAAAAGAGAATCGCATGTGGTAATGAATCCAGCCCCACCAGCGTGGTTGCGCCCGTCGTGGTTAAGCCGGAGAAGGATTCGAAAAACGCATCGGTGATCGTGAGGTTTGGACTTTCAGCAAAGATAAACGGTAGCGCACCCACGCTGCCCAGCACGGTCCAGAACAAGACCACGATAAGAAACCCTTCGCGGGATTTCAGTTCGCCCTTTTCTTTACGGTTCGGCCACCACAGCATGGAGCCAATCGCCAGCGCGACAAAGAAAGTTTGCGTAAATGCACGACCCGCCCCATCACGGTAGATGAGCGCTACCAGTCCGGGGATGATCATTGTCCCCGAGAATAAAATGACCAGTAGTCCAACGATTCGGGTAATGGCGCGAAAATGCATCTCTGCCGCTTCCTTAGTTCTTTAAAATGAGGTGGGGATTATTCTTTAATCGCTAACAATTGCAATGAACCTCGACTAAAATCCGCCAGCCTTGCTGAAAATTCATTCACTTTCGTGTAAGGAAGCGCTACCCGTAGCTGAACGAATGCCTGGTAATCACTGGCTATGATTTTACCGTCGAACTGCCCCAACAGTGCTTCAATACCTGCCAGTTGGCCGTACTCACACTGCAAAGTATATTCGGTAAGCGGCGTCTTGCGCTGCGTTGTTAATTGCCGCAATGCCTGGCTCACCCCACCACCGTAGGCTTTGACCAGTCCACCTGTACCGAGAAGAATACCGCCGTAGTAGCGCACCACCACCGCAGTAATCTCGCCGACGCCACTGCCCATTAGCTGCGCAAGCATCGGTTTACCTGCCGTCCCCGCCGGTTCGCCGTCGTCCGAAAAGCCCAGCTGTTGCGAGTCATCCGGTGCACCCGCTACCCACGCCACGCAATGGTGGCGGGCGTCCGGATGCTCTGTCCTGACTGACTCGACAAACGCTTTTGCCGCCTCTACGCCGTCCGTGTGGGCGAGCAACGTAATGAAGCGGCTTTTTTTGATCTCTTCAACGACGCTAACCGGCGCCGCAGGGATTAACCAACTGTCCATTACGCCAGTTTCAAATCCCGGGTCATGTTTTCGATATGATTCTCATGGACGACCACGTTGTCTTCAATACGAATACCACCGAACGGCTTCAGCGCGTCAATCTTCTGCCAGTTGAAGTGTTTGCTGAATTGCCCTTCACGCCACGGCGCTAACAGGGATTCGATAAAGTAAATGCCCGGCTCAATGGTCAGGACCATGCCCGGTTGCAGCACGCGAGTGCAGCGCAGGTACGGATACTTCGACGGTGCGGCAAGATGCGTACCGCTATCATCCTGCATAAAACCAGCGACATCATGCACCTGTAATCCCAGCGGGTGACCAATACCGTGCGGCATAAACGGCCCGGTAAGATCGTTTTCCACCATCGCCTCTTCACTCATGTCGGTGATGATTTGATGTTTACGCAGCAGCTTCGCGATGCGCTGATGGAACTGAATGTGATAATCCACATAGTTGACACCCGCTTTCATGGTTGCAATTAGCGCCAGTTCTTCTTCATTAACGTCTTTCACCAACTGTGCATAGTCGTTGTCGCTTTTCGCCGACCAGGTCCGCGTCAGGTCTGCCGCATAGCCGTTATATTCCGCCCCGGCGTCCAGCAGGAAGCTGCGGATTTCTGACGGCGGTTGATGATCCAGCTTGGTGTAATGCAGTACAGAGGCATGTTCGTTAAGCGCAACGATGTTGCTGTAAGGCACGTCGGTATCGCGATGCCCCGTGGCTGTCAGGTACGCCAGGTTGATGTCGAACTCGCTCATCCCTGAACGGAACGCTTCTTCGGCTGCACGGTGTCCACTTACCGCCATTTTCTGCGCTTCGCGCATGCAGGCCAGCTCGTAATCGGTTTTATACGCACGGTAATAGTGAAGATAGTCGATCACCCCTTTCGGGTTGATGTTGCTGGCAGCAATGTCCAGCTGCAGCGCACGTTCCGGTACCGGGCCGATGTACCCGATATTGCCGCGGGCAGCAGGCAACTGGCTACCAATACCGTCGGCTTTTGGCAACGCAATGATTTCAACTTCTTCGGTCCAGAAAGAGGTCGGCAGCGGCTCAACGTTGTGCCAGTAATCCACCGGCAGGTAGAACCACAACTTAGGCTTATTAACGCCATCCACCAGCAACCAGCAGTTGGGAACCTGCGTGACGGGTACCCAGGCTTTAAACTGCGGATTGACCTTGAACGGATACGGATGGTCGTCGAGAAAAACGTTAACCAGCTCACCGGAGTGAATAAGTAACGCATCCAGCTTAAAACGCGCCAGCGCATCGCGGGTCCGTTCCTGTAAGGTAACAATATGATTTTTATAGAGTGCGGCCAGTGATTCCATTATTTACCCTTCTGTTTTTTTGACCTCAAGTCTCCGCATCTTAGCACATCGTCCTGTGACTGCGTGATTTCTGCCGAGCGTGATCGGCCCGTCATTTCTTTAATCATTCATTTGCATTTTATTAACATAAAACACACACTTCGATTCATCTGGTATGACCAGATCACCTTGCGGATTCAGGAGACTGACATGCTTTACAAAGGCGACACCCTGTACCTCGACTGGCTGGAAGATGGCATCGCCGAACTGGTGTTCGATGCCCCTGGCTCGGTCAATAAACTCGACACGGCAACCGTAGCCAGCCTTGGCCATGCGCTGGATGTGCTGGAGAAACAACATGATTTAAAAGGGCTGCTGCTGCGTTCTAACAAAGCAGCCTTTATTGTCGGTGCCGATATCACCGAATTCCTTTCACTGTTCCTTGTTCCTGAAGAACAGCTAAGCCAGTGGCTGCACTTTGCCAACAGCGTCTTTAATCGCCTGGAAGATCTGCCTGTCCCAACCCTGTCTGCGGTCAACGGCTATGCGCTGGGTGGCGGCTGCGAGTGCGTCCTGGCGACCGACTACCGTCTGGCAACCCCGGACCTGCGCATCGGTCTACCGGAAACCAAGCTGGGCATCATGCCGGGTTTTGGCGGTTCCGTGCGTATGCCACGCATGCTGGGTGCAGACAGCGCGCTGGAAATCATTGCTGCGGGTAAAGACGTCGGTGCCGAGCAGGCACTGAAAATCGGTTTGGTTGATGGCATTGTGAAGCAGGAAAAACTGCTCGAGGGCGCAATGGCGGTACTGCGTCAGGCAATCAACGGCGACCTCGACTGGCGGGCCAAACGCCAACCAAAACTGGAGCCGCTGAAACTCAGCAAAATTGAAGCGGCCATGAGCTTTACCATCGCCAAAGGCATGGTTGCGCAGACGGCAGGGAAACATTACCCAGCCCCGATCACCGCCGTGAAAACGATTGAAGCTGCCGCCCGCTTTGGTCGTGAAGAAGCGCTGAACCTGGAAAACCAAAGTTTTGTCCCGCTGGCGCACACCAACGAGGCGCGTGCGCTGGTCGGTATTTTCCTCAACGATCAGTACGTCAAAGCGAAAGCGAAAAAACTGACGAAGAATATTGAGACACCGAAGCAAGCCGCAGTTCTGGGCGCAGGCATTATGGGTGGCGGTATAGCCTACCAGTCTGCATGGAAAGGCGTGCCGGTTATCATGAAAGATATCAACGATAAATCGCTGATGCTGGGCATGACCGAAGCCGCCAAGCTGCTGAATAAGCAACTTGAGCGCGGCAAGATCGACGGTCTGAAGATGGCGGGCGTGATTTCCACCATCCAACCAACCCTCGACTACACCGGCTTTGAGCGCGTGGACGTGGTGGTGGAAGCGGTTGTTGAAAATCCAAAAGTGAAAAAAGCGGTGCTTGCAGAGACCGAAGATAAAGTGCGCCCGGATACCGTGCTGGCGTCAAACACGTCTACCATTCCGATTAGCGAACTGGCCAGCGTTCTGAAGCGCCCGGAAAACTTCTGTGGCATGCACTTCTTTAACCCGGTGCACCGGATGCCGCTGGTTGAGATCATCCGCGGTGAGAAAAGCTCGGATGAAACCATCGCTAAAGTCGTCGCCTGGGCAAGCCTGATGGGCAAAACGCCGATTGTGGTCAACGACTGCCCTGGCTTCTTTGTAAACCGCGTGCTGTTCCCCTACTTCGCCGGTTTCAGCCAGTTACTGCGCGACGGCGCGGACTTCCGCAAAGTCGATAAAGTGATGGAGAAACAGTTCGGTTGGCCAATGGGCCCGGCGTATTTACTGGACGTAGTCGGTATTGATACCGCACATCACGCGCAGGCAGTGATGTCCGCAGGCTTCCCGCAGCGAATGCAGAAAAATTATCGCGACGCGATCGATGCCCTGTTCGATGCCAGCCGCTTTGGACAGAAAAATGGTCTCGGGTTCTGGCGTTATAAAGAAGACAGCAAAGGCAAGCCGAAGAAAGAAGAGGATGCTGCGGTCGATGGCCTGCTGGCAGACGTCAGCCAGCCGAAGCGCGATTTCAGTGATGACGAGATTATCGCCCGCATGATGATCCCGATGGTCAACGAAGTGGTGCGCTGCCTGGAAGAAGGCATCATTGCCAGCCCGGCGGAAGCCGATATGGCACTGGTTTACGGTCTCGGCTTCCCTCCGTTCCACGGCGGTGCGTTCCGCTGGCTGGATACGCTCGGCAGCGCCAAATACCTCGATATGGCGCAGCAATACCAGCACCTCGGCCCACTGTATGAGGTGCCTGAAGGATTGCGTAATAAAGCGCGTCATAACGAACCGTACTATCCCTCGGTTGAGCCTGCCCGCCCGGTTGGCGACCTGAAAACGGCTTAAGGAGTCACAATGGAACAGGTTGTAATTGTTGATGCGATCCGTACCCCGATGGGCCGTTCGAAAGGGGGCGCGTTCCGTCACGTGCGGGCAGAAGATCTCTCCGCACATTTAATGCGTAGCCTGCTGGCGCGGAATCCAGCGCTTGAGCCCGCGGCTCTCGATGACATTTACTGGGGTTGCGTACAACAGACGCTGGAACAAGGGTTCAATATCGCCCGTAACGCCGCACTGCTGGCGGAAGTCCCACACTCCGTCCCGGCTGTCACCGTCAACCGCTTGTGCGGTTCATCCATGCAGGCCCTGCACGATGCGGCGCGCATGATTATGACCGGCGATGCTCAGGCTTGCCTGATTGGCGGCGTGGAGCATATGGGTCACGTGCCAATGAGCCACGGCGTAGATTTTCATCCGGGAATGAGCCGCAACGTGGCAAAAGCCGCGGGGATGATGGGCCTGACGGCGGAAATGCTCTCTCGTATGCACGGTATCAGCCGTGAAATGCAGGATGCCTTCGCCGCACGTTCACACGCTCGCGCCTGGGCTGCCACCCAGTCTGGCGCATTTAAAAATGAAATCATCCCGACTGGCGGTCACGATGCCGACGGCGTGTTGAAACAGTTTAACTACGACGAAGTGATCCGTCCGGAAACCACCCTCGAAGCGTTGTCTACCCTGCGTCCGGCGTTTGATCCGGTTAGCGGTACGGTCACTGCCGGTACCTCTTCCGCGCTTTCCGACGGTGCCGCTGCTATGTTGGTAATGAGCGAGAGCCGTGCCCGCGAACTGGGCCTGACGCCGCGCGCGCGCATTCGCTCAATGGCGGTGGTCGGTTGCGATCCGTCAATCATGGGTTACGGCCCGGTTCCAGCCTCAAAGTTGGCGCTGAAAAAAGCTGGGCTTTCCGTCAGTGACATCGGTTTGTTTGAAATGAACGAAGCCTTTGCTGCGCAGATCCTGCCATGCATTAAAGATCTGGGCTTGATGGAGCAGATTGACGAGAAGATCAACCTCAACGGCGGTGCGATCGCCCTGGGCCACCCGCTGGGATGTTCCGGTGCGCGTATCAGCACCACCCTGCTGAACCTGATGGAGCGTAAAGACGTGCAGTTTGGTCTGGCGACGATGTGTATTGGGTTGGGTCAGGGTATCGCTACGGTATTTGAGAGAGTGTAATCACAGAGTGCCGCATCTTGTAGGCCGGGCAAGCGAAGCGCCCCCGGCAACGATGCCGGATGGCGACGTAAAAAACGTCTTATCCAGCCTACAAAATGTTATCTCAAAGCTATTGGTGTCAATGGCGAAGAGAGAAGGTTTAGTTGCCGTTCTTCCCGCCTGTCAGGGGCGGGTTTTTTATTTTTAAATAAAAGCGAACGCATCACCAAACAGGCGATCTTCACGCGCCTGACGCTCATTACAGAACAGATCGCGCGCGATTTTTGCCATTTCAAAACGCCCGGCAATGTAGATGTCATGCTCAGCCAGCGTGCCGTGATCCTGCAATACTGCCGTTAGTACGGTACCCGTACGACCACGCCAGCCTTCTTCAGGCTGTTCGACCACCGGCTCAACGCGCAGGTTCGGGTGATTAACAGACAACGCTTCCAGTTCACCGAGATCGTAGAGATGCTTCTCTTCACGCCCGCCCCAGTAAATCGTCACGTCACGGTTTGGGTTGCGCGCCAGCGCGGTCAGTAAAATCGAGCGCGCATAAGAGAAGCCGGTGCCGCCAGCAATCAGGATCAGCGGTCGGTCTTCATCGTCACGCAGCCAGGCTTCGCCGTGCGGGATATCCACGTTGATTTCTCGATCCTGGAGAATGCGATCCATGACGGCCATCGCATACAGGTTAAGCTCAGAGGCACCCACGTGCAGCTCAATGAACCCGTGCTCATCCGGCGTTGAGGCCATGGAGAACGGACGCTTATCTCGTTCATCCATCACGACCATTAAATACTGACCAGCACGAAAGGAAAACGCCGCGTCTGGCACTAAACGGACGCGATATACGGTGTCAGTGATAGCTTCTACCGAGGTCACTTTACAGCTTAAGGTTGTCATGCGCTCTCTCTGTCGGATCAATAGGCAAAACGATCGCGCCTCAGGCGCTTTTGCCGTCATTAAAGATGGCCAGTTCATCCCAAATTGCGTCAATGCGCGCAGTCACTTCGGGATCTTTTTTAATCGGACGTCCCCATTCACGTTGGGTCTCACCCGGCCATTTATTGGTGGCATCCAGGCCCATTTTTGAACCAAGGCCGGAGACCGGCGAGGCAAAATCCAGATAATCAATCGGTGTATTCTCTACCAACACCGTATCCCGGGCCGGGTCCATACGGGTGGTAATCGCCCAAATCACATCATTCCAGTCACGTGCGTTGACATCGTCATCGCAGACAATAACAAATTTGGTGTACATAAACTGTCGTAAAAACGACCAAACGCCCATCATGACGCGTTTGGCATGACCGGCGTACTGTTTTTTGATCGTGACAACCGCCAGTCGATACGAACAACCTTCCGGCGGCAGATAAAAATCGACGATTTCCGGGAACTGCTTTTGCAGAATCGGCACAAACACTTCGTTCAGCGCCACGCCCAGCACGGCAGGTTCATCGGGTGGACGCCCGGTGTAGGTGGAGTGATAAATAGCATCTTCACGCTGGGTAACGTGCGTGACGGTGAAGACCGGAAAGCTATCCACCTCATTGTAGTAACCCGTATGGTCGCCGTACGGACCTTCCGGCGCTAACTCCCCCGGCTCGATGTAGCCTTCCAGCACGATCTCTGCGCTGGCTGGGACTTCGAGATCGTTGGAAATACATTTGACCACTTCGGTCTTGGTACCGCGCAACAGTCCGGCAAACGCGTATTCCGATAACGTGTCAGGTACCGGCGTTACCGCGCCCAAAATCGTTGCCGGATCGGCCCCCAGCGCTACCGCAACTGGAAAACGCTCACCAGGATGGGCTGCACACCACTCCTGATAATCAAGCGCGCCACCACGATGGGAAAGCCAGCGCATAATAAGCTTGTTTTTGCCGATCAGCTGCTGACGGTAGATGCCCAGATTCTGCCGTTCTTTATGCGGGCCACGCGTCACGGTGAGCCCCCAGGTGATCAGCGGGGCGGCATCTTCCGGCCAGCAGGTCATGATGGGAATACGGTTGAGATCGACGTCATCGCCTGACGCGATTTTTTGCTGACAAGGTGCACCGCGCAGCCGTTTGGTCGGCATATTCAAAACCTGCTTGAACTGCGGCAGCTTATCAAACAGATCGCGGAACCCTTTTGGCGGCTCCGGCTCTTTCAAAAACGCCAACAGCTTACCCACTTCCCGCAGCGCAGAGACATCTTCTTGTCCCATCCCCATTGCAACACGCTTTGGCGTGCCAAACAGGTTGCACAGCACCGGCATCGAATAGCCTTTAGGGTTCTCAAACAACAACGCGGGCCCGCCCGCACGCAGCGTGCGATCGGCAATTTCAGTGATTTCCAGATGAGGATCCACTGGAAGCGTAATGCGTTTGAGCTCACCCTGCTGTTCAAGCAGCGTCAGGAAGTCGCGTAAATCGTTATATTTCATGGCGTCCATTGTGGCCTCTTCGTAAGCGCCTCATTATACGGCGTTCATCATTGCGATGCTGTATTTTTGTTAAATTAGCGTGAACTCTGGCGGTACATCCAAGCGCAGGGATTATATACCCAATGCGTTTCGGGTTGCGTTGAGGCGGGTATAATTAACTTAGTGCATGGCTTTTGTTATGCTTACGCTCAGAACAAGCGGATAAGAGTTATTATGCAAGCCTGGTATTTACTGTACTGCAAACGCGGGCAACTTCAGCGTGCCCAGGAACACCTGGAAAGACAGGCCGTGAGCTGCCTGACGCCCATGATCACCCTGGAAAAAATAGTGCGTGGAAAACGTACTACAGTCAGTGAGCCACTTTTCCCTAACTACATGTTTGTCGAATTCGACCCGGAAGTGATCCACACCACCACCATCAATGCCACGCGTGGCGTCAGCCATTTCGTCCGCTTTGGTGCAACACCCGCAACAGTTCCGTCTTCCGTTATTCACCAGCTTTCCATCTACAAACCAGAAGGGATTATTGACCCTGAAACCCCGTATCCAGGAGATAGCGTGATTATCACCGAAGGTGCATTTGAAGGGCTGAAGGCAATTTTCACCGAACCAGATGGCGAGGCACGCTCCATGCTGCTGCTCAACCTGCTGAATAAAGAGGTTAAGCAGAGCGTGAAAAACACCGGTTTTCGCAAAATCTAAATCCGCTTCAGAAGGTGACCTCGAAGAGTGTCCTGACATTGGCGTCGATAGCGGCTGCCAGGCGCTGAGGATCGTCTCCACGCCAGTGCGCAATACGCTCAAGAATGTGCGGCAGGTGCGCAGGTTCATTACGACGTGAAGCCGGTTTCGGAGTTAAATCGCGGGGGAGTAAATAAGGGGCATCGGTTTCGATCAGGAGCCTTTCCAACGGGATAAACGGCAGCAGTTCCCGGAGTTCCATGCCCCGACGCTCATCGCAGACCCATCCGGTGATGCCAATATACAGCCCCCTGTCTACGCAGTCCTGCATCTCCTGGCGTGAGCCGGTAAAACAGTGCAATACAGCGCCTGGAAGGCTGTCCAGCCAGGGTTCGAGCAACGTCAGGAAACGGTCATGTGCGTCGCGGCAATGCATGAAAACCGGCATCTGCAACTCGGCGGCAATACGCAGTTGTGCCTCAAACGCCCGCTCCTGCTCCTGCGGCGTAGAGAAATTGCGATTGAAATCCAGCCCACATTCACCAATGGCGACCACTTCAGACTGGTTTGCCAGCGCCACAATCGCCTCTTCCGTTGAGGGTTGCCATTGACTACTGTCATGCGGGTGAACACCCGCAGTGGACCAGCAATGTGGATAATGCTGTGCCAGTTTTAACGCCTGCTGGCTTTCGTGCAGGTTAGTTCCGGTCAAAAGCATGCCATTTACGCCGGCAGCAAAGGCGCGCGCGACAACCTCATCCCTGTCTTTTGCAAATTGCGTACTGGTTAGATTAACGCCAATATCAAACATGCTTCCTCCCATATGACAACCGCCCTTACGGGCGGTTGAATTTATTCTTCGGTTTTATCGGCAGCTTCAGCTTTCTCGTTCTCCGCCTCGTTATCTTCGTCTCGCGTACGTCGCTTACCGACATAGAAACGGGAGAAGAAAACGCCGACTTCAAACAGGCAGTACATCGGTATGGCCAACAGCGTTTGCGAGAAGACATCCGGCGGCGTCAGTAACATCCCCACGACAAAGGCACCGACGACAACATAAGGACGTTTTTTACGTAATTCGTCAGGCGTCGTAATACCCATCCAGCACAGCAGCACAATGGCAACGGGAACCTCGAAAGAGACCCCAAAGGCCATGAAAAGTGCCATTACGAAGCTGAGGTAGCTGGCAATATCCGTCGACACCTGTACGCCCTGCGGAGCCGTATTGGCAAGGAAACCAAACGCCAGCGGGAAGACGACAAAGTAGGCGAATGCCATGCCGATATAGAACAGCAGCGAACTTGAAACCAGCAGCGGCACAACAAGGCGGCGTTCATGCTTATATAACGCGGGAGCAATAAATGCCCATACCTGGTACAGGATCACTGGCGCTGACAGGATCAGCGACACCATAAAGGTGAGCTTGATCGGGGTAAAGAACGGCGAGGCCACATCTGTGGCGATCATCGTCGCACCCTGCGGCATTTGCTTGATCAGCGGTGCCGCAACCATATGGTAAATGTCGTTGGCAAAATAAACCAACGCCAGAAAGATCACCAGAACCGCAATAATGCAGTTCAGGAGTCGCTTACGCAGCTCAATCAAATGCGTGATGAGCGGTTGAGTATCTTCTACAGCCATGTTTACGGTTTATCACTCGACGAAGGGGAGGATTCGACAACAGGCGCGGCGGATTTCTTTTCTGCGTCCATCAACGTTACGGAAGCGGCTTCCGTCGGTTCCGGCGTACTAGCACCCGTGGATTGCGGTTTTTGCTCTGGCGAGCTGGCCTGCGCTTCAGCCGTAGCCGGGGTAACCCCCTCATGCTGCGCTTCGCTCCCTTTCACTACCGGATTATGGATAGTGTGGGCTTCATCGCTGGCTTTCTCAGGGTCGTTAGCGCTGTAAGAACGCTTCATCGACTCCGCAGCTTCACGCAATTCATCCATCGAAGCTTTCAGCTCCGGCGTCAGATTTGTCAGGCTCGCTTTCTCAACTTTCTTCAGGCTGTCCTGAAACTCCTGAAGCTTAAGCTCCTGGGTCAGTTCATTCTGAACCGTCGTTGCAAGAGAGCGCAATGCACGAACCCAACCCGCGACCGTTTTTACCGCCACCGGCAGTCGTTGTGGCCCCAGAACAATGAGGCCAATCACGAACACCAATAACAGTTCGCTAAAACCGATATCAAACACGGATTATACCTGCTCTTTATCGTGGCTTTTGGCGTCTTCTTTTTTCACTTCACCCTGCTTATCGGTGATGGATTTAGCAGTAAAATCAGCGTCCTGGCTGGTTTTATCTTGCTTAGGTTCATCATCACCCATCGCCTTTTTGAAGCCTTTGATTGACGCGCCAAGATCGGAACCGATGGAGCCGAGTTTCTTGGTGCCGAATAGCAGTACAACGATGACGGCAATGATCAACAACTGCCAGATACTGATACCACCCATACATGTTCCTCTGTTATAGATGATGAATTAATAAGACCGTAGTATACGTTACACGACCTGCCTTGAGCGATGAAAAATTCAGCGCATTTTGCGCCAGCCTATCAGCCAGGCAATGACGCCACCCGCCATTAGCCAGCCAGGCATCAAACCCCACTCAGGACGGCTTACCAGCAAGAATGTCCCACTTAGCAGCAGCGTTGCGCCAATACCCAATAAATAACGGGATTGTCCCTGACGAACATGATTCGCCTGAAGCTCGCGCGCAATCTTATCAACACTGTGTTGTAAATATTTGCCCTGGCGCAAACTGTCATACACAAGTTCAGGTATTTCTGGCATTTTTTCGACCCAGAACGGTGCTTTTTCTTTAAAAGCCCTGACAAGCGCAGGAATACCGACCTGATCTTTAATCCACGACTCCAGAAATGGCTTGGCTGTTTTCCATAAATCTAACTGCGGATACAGCTGTCGACCAACGCCCTCAACATACAACAATGTCTTCTGTAACAGCACCAGTTGCGGCTGGACTTCCATATTAAACCGACGTGCGGTGTTAAACAGGTTCAACAGCACGTGACCAAATGAAATCTCCGACAGCGGTTTTTCAAATATCGGTTCACACACGGTACGAATAGCAAATTCAAATTCTTCGACGTTGGTGTCCGGCGGAACCCAGCCAGAATCTACGTGCAACTCGGCAACCTTGCGGTAGTCGCGGTTAAAGAACGCGATAAAGTTTTCCGCCAGGTAGCGCTTATCTTCTTTATTCAACGAACCGACAATCCCGCAGTCAATGCCAATATATTTCGGGTTCTCAGGGTGTTCATAGCTAACAAAAATATTCCCAGGGTGCATATCCGCATGGAAAAAGCTGTCGCGGAATACCTGAGTAAAGAAGACCTGAACGCCACGCTCAGCCAACAGTTGCATATTGGTGCCGTTCTTCTCAAGCGCGGCAACATCTGAAACAGGGATACCGTAAATACGCTCCATCACCATCATGTTCTGACTGCAATAGTCGGAATACACTTCCGGGATGTACAGCATCGGGCTGTCTTCAAAATTACGCCGCAGCTGAATCGCGTTCGCCGACTCGCGCAGCAGATTCAGCTCATCGATCAGCGTTTTTTCATATTCACGCACCACTTCCGTTGGCCGCAGGCGGCGACCATCCGGCAGCAAGCGAGGCACCCAGCGAGCAAGGCGATAGATCAGTTTTAAATCGGCTCTGATGACCGGCAGAATATCCGGGCGAATGACCTTGATCACGACCTCTTTGCCGTTCGATTTCAGTCGCGCAGTGTGTACCTGTGCAATAGACGCAGATGCCAGCGGGGTGATGTCAAAATCATCAAACCATTCTTCAACAGGGAGTCCGCCCATTGCTTCTTCGATTTGTTGTTTTGCGCGTTGCCCATCGAATGGGGCCACCCGGTCCTGCAGCAGTGCAAGCTGATCGGCGATTTGCGGAGGAAAAAGGTCGCGGCGGGTGGAAAGCATTTGACCAAACTTGATCCACACCGGTCCCAGCTCCTGCAAAGCCAGTCTCAGCCTTTCACCCAGCGGTTTATCTTTATGTCGGTTTGGCATCCAGAACAACGTGTAGCGCCACAACCTAAGCGGCAGCGTAATACGCATTTTGGGGATGAGTTCATCAAGACCGTAGCTTAAGAAAGTGCGAATGATGAAATAAAGGCGCCGTACTTCACCTGGCGTCATTTGGCCTCCAGTTTTTCCAGCCGTTTGGCCAGAGAGTCGACCGCACGCTCAACGGCAGCGGTTTCTTCGGCAAACCATGCAACTTCCAGCGGGCCCGGGGCCATGCGCCACTCTTCGGTGATCGCTTCGGCAACATAACGCTGCTGACGTTGAACGGTACGGCATAAAAACGTAGCCCCACCGCGCAGGGTCTTGCTGATCCCTTCTGCAACAATATCGCCAGTATAAGGGGCAAGCAGTTCTGCGGGATCGAACTCCGCCAGGTCTGCCAGCGCGACAACGTTCTGCACTACTTGAATATCGCCCTGCACTTCCAGCTCGCCGCTGCGGATAAGCGCCGTGAGCTGCTGGCGATCGCGCAATTTTGGTAACACGCTGGCATGCGTGATCACGGTGCAATCAGCTTCGCCTTCCCATGCCCCCAGTACATCAACCTGGCGTTCGCTAAACACCAGGACTAGCGGGGTCGAAAATCCTTTGAGATCTACACGCAGCACCTTGCCCTGCAAACGCGTTCTGGCTGATTTCAGTGCCGGTGAACGATACAGAAAGGTGTTGAGCAGATTTTCAACGCCTGCGGTCACTAAGGGTTTAAAAGGCATCCCCGATCTCCTGTCAGAACTTGTAACCACGATGCAGCGCAACAACACCTGCCGTCAGGTTGTAGTAATCAACGCTTTCAAACCCGGCATCTTGCATCATTGCTTTTAACGTGTCCTGATCGGGATGCATACGGATGGACTCCGCCAGATAGCGGTAACTATCGGCATCGCTTGCCACCATTGAACCGATACGCGGCAGAATATGGAAAGAGTATGCGTCATACGCTTTGCTCAGCGGCTCGATAATCGGCTTGGAAAATTCCAACACCAGTAAACGTCCACCAGGCTTCAACACGCGATACATAGAACGCAGTGCTTTGTCTTTATCCGTGACGTTACGCAGGCCGAACGAAATGGTAATGCAGTCAAAGGTGTTGTCCGGGAACGGCAATGCTTCCGCGTTCGCCTGGACATACTCGACGTTGCCAATCACGCCAATGTTGCGCAGTTTTTCGCGACCCATTTTGAGCATTGAGTCATTGATATCCGCCAGAACCACTTTCCCGGTTTCACCGACCATGCGAGAAAATTTTGCCGTCAGATCGCCCGTACCACCGGCTAAATCCAGGACAGTCTGCCCACGGCGCACGCCACTGCAATCAATGGTGAAGCGCTTCCACAAACGATGAATGCCAAATGACATTAAGTCATTCATAACGTCATATTTAGACGCCACAGAATGAAAAACGTGGGCCACCATGTCAGCTTTCTGCTCTTTAGCGACGGTCTGAAAGCCAAAGTGCGTCGTTTCTTGTGAATTATCCACCATCTCAGTGCCTGCTCATCCAAAAAATGTTCGAGAAGTGTAACAGATTGGGCCAATTTGCCCTACCCTTCTACCGGGTTCAACTAACCCAAACGGGCTAGTTTGATTGCTGATTTACCGCCTCTCCATCGGGGTAAGTCTCGTCTTGTTGCGCCTCGGGGACCGAACGTAAACGAAACTCTTCATCCTGGCTCGTGGCTTGTTCAGCCAGTTCAGGATTAATCTCGCGCTTAATTTCTACACCCAATCCACGAAACGCTTCTGCCTGAGCCAGAACGTTTCCACGCCCTGAAGACAATTTTTTCATCGCCTGCCGATAGTTATCTTGTGCCTTGTCCAGGCTCTGACCTATTACTGACATATCATCGACAAACAGCCGCATTTTGTCATAAAGCTTGCTGGCCCGGTCCGCGATCTGCTGCGCATTACGACTTTGATGCTCATACCGCCACAGATTAGCAATGGTGCGCAATGCCACCAACAACGTGGTCGGGCTTACCAGCATAATATTATTTCTGAGTGCTTCTGTAATCAGTTCGGGCTGCCTGTCCAGCGCCAGCAGAAAAGCGGGCTCAACCGGGATAAACATCAGCACATAATCAAGCGTACGTAATCCCGGCAACTGCTGGTAGTCTTTGCGGCCCAGCAGACGAATATGGTTACGCACGGAGGCGATATGTTCCTGTAACGCACTTTCGCGGGTGTAGTCATCCTCTGCATTAAAGTAGCGTTCATAGGCCACCAGCGTCATTTTCGCATCGATCACCACGTCTTTGCCCTGCGGCAATCGGACAATAACATCCGGCTGCATCCGCGATCGTGCGTCATTTTCTATGCTGACCTGAGTTTCATATTCATAGCCTTCGCGCAGACCGGACGCCTCCAGTACCCGCGTGAGTACGACTTCTCCCCAGTTGCCCTGGGTTTTGTTATCGCCTTTCAGCGCCCGTGTCAGGTTAACCGCTTCTTGCGCCATCTGCGCGTTCAGTTGCTGGAGGTTACGAATTTCGTGCGCCAGGGTATGACGCTCTTGCGCCTCTTTGCCAAAGCTATCCTGCACCTGGCGGCGAAAACCGTCCAGCTGTTCACGTAATGGTGTAAGCAAGCTATTCAGGCTTTGGCGATTTTGCTCATCAACGCGACGATTGCTGTGTTCAAAAATACGGTTTGCCAGGTTTTCGAACTGTTCGCTCAGACGCTGTTCGCTGTTGATCATCTGGCGGATTTTATCTTCCGCATGCTGTTGCGTCGCGTCGAGTCGCGTGGTGACTTCCCGGAGATCGGCTTCCAGAGAGGTGTTAATACTCTGCAGGCTGCGAAGTTCGTTGTTGAGTAGCTCGCACTCGTCGCGCCAGTGGGCTTCCTGCGCCAGCTGTTGACGTGCGGCGCTTAGCGCAATATCCAGTTCACGCCGTTCTTCGATAAGATCCGCGCGGATTTGGTCGGCACGCGCTTTGGTCGCCAGCCAGCCCACAAGCAGCCCTGCAGCTAACGCCACGACGGCACTTATCATTATCGAAATATCCACTACGCCCCCCTTACAGCAACGACTTACCCGCACAAAATAGAATTGTGCTGTATAAACGTCCAGTTTAAAAGGAATTTCCTGCGAGGTACTGCGCAAAATAAAAAGGCCGAACATGTCGGCCTTTTCAGAAAGGAGAGAAAATTACAGCAGGCGACGTGCAGCCTCTACCACGATTTTCACCGCGTGGCTTTCCGTTTGCTTCATGGTTTCAGCATTCGGGATTTCTTGCTGAGTACGGTTAACGATAACACCCGCAACCATACCGGCACGCAGACCCTGGCTTGCACACATGGTCAGCAGCGTAGCGGATTCCATTTCGTAGTTCATGACGCCCATGGACTGCCACTCTTCCATCGAGCCTTTGAAACGGCTCACCACGCGACCAGAGAAGGTGTCATAACGCTCCTGGCCTGGGTAGAAGGTATCTGAAGAGGCGGTCACGCCGACGTGGGTAGTCGCGCCAATAGATTTCGCGGCTTCCACCAGCGCGGTGGTGCATTCGAAATCGGCAACAGCCGGAAATTCCATCGGTGCAAAGTGCAGGCTCGCCCCGTCCAGACGGACAGACGCGGTGGTAACCAGCACGTCGCCCACGTTGATATGCGGCTGAATAGCGCCGGTCGTACCGATACGCAGGAAGGTACGAATGCCCAGTTGCGCCAGTTCTTCTACGGCGATAGAGGTCGACGGACCGCCGATACCGGTAGAGCAGACAATCACAGCTTTACCATCCAGCTCAGCACGCCAGGTAGTGAACTCGCGATGAGATGCCAGCTTAACCGGCTTGTCCATCAGCGCGGCGATCTTTTCCACACGCTCAGGGTCGCCAGGGACGATAGCAAGCGTAGCCCCTTGTAAATCGTTCTTGGTGAGGCCGAGATGAAAAACATCAGACTTAGACATAAAAACTCCTCTGTGAATCGGTTTTGTCAGAAGAAGCAAAAACACACTTTACCGAAGGCATAAACATATTTTCGTGACAGCCATCACTTTGATGTAAATCAATTGCATTTCATTACCGTCAAATAGTGATGAACATCACATTAACTGTTCGATACAGGCAAGCCTTGCACAAAAGATAGACCGTTTAAGGCAATGTGGTTCGTTGCACGCGTCTATAGTTAATGATGCGCTATTTGGCTAAATACTTAAGGGTACGGAGAATACCATGGCAACAACACGACAATCTGGCTTTGCACCTGCAGTATCCCCACCCGCAGCAACGGCGGTTCACACCCCGGATAACGAAATCATCGCGGGAATAACGTCGATTCCGTCTCAAGGCGATGATATGCCTGCGTATCATGCACGCCCGAAGCACAGCGAAGGTCCGCTACCGGTTGTTATCGTCGTGCAGGAAATTTTTGGCGTTCATGAACACATCCGTGATATTTGTCGCCGCCTGGCGCTGGAAGGGTATCTGGCTGTCGCTCCAGAGCTTTACTTTCGCGAGGGCGATCCGAATGA
Organism: Citrobacter freundii; assembly: GCF_029717145.1. Classification (NCBI taxonomy): domain Bacteria; kingdom Pseudomonadati; phylum Pseudomonadota; class Gammaproteobacteria; order Enterobacterales; family Enterobacteriaceae; genus Citrobacter; species Citrobacter freundii. The sequence continues at coordinate 4,558,683 of NZ_CP099222.1, forward strand.
TTTTGCCGATATTTCAACGCTGTTAAGCGGCCTGGTGGCCAAAGTCCCGGACTCTCAAGTGCTGGCCGATCTGGACCACGTCGCCAGTTGGGCCTCACGCAACGGCGGTGACGCACACCGACTGATGATCACTGGTTTTTGCTGGGGTGGACGCATCACCTGGCTGTATGCCGCACACAACCCGCAGTTAAAAGCGGCAGTGGCATGGTATGGCAAACTGGTCGGCGACAAAACGCTGAACTCGCCCAGGCATCCTGTCGACATCGCTACCGATCTTAACGCCCCCGTGTTGGGACTTTATGGCGCGCAAGACACCAGTATTTCGCAGGATAGCGTGGAAACCATGCGTCAGGCATTGCGCGCGGCGAATGCCAAAGCAGAAATCGTGGTGTATCCCGATGCCGGGCATGCTTTTAACGCGGATTATCGCCCGAGCTATCACGAAGAGTCCGCCAATGACGGCTGGCAAAGAATGCTGGCGTGGTTTGCGCAGTATGGTGGGAAGAAATAAATGTTAATCGCCCGGTGGCGGCTACGCCTTACCGGGCTTACAACGACTTGCACATTCCTGTTGGCCGGGTAAGCGTTAACGCCCCCGGCGATCGGGCACCGAATTAAGCCTGACGCAGGTTCTGCGCCGCTTTCACCATGTTCGCCAGCGCCGCGCGGGTTTCCGGCCAGCCACGCGTCTTCAGACCACAGTCCGGGTTCACCCACAGACGCTCAGCCGGGATACGCTGTTCCGCTTTCTTCAGCAGGGCTTCAATCCATTCCACGCTTGGCACATTTGGCGAGTGAATGTCGTACACGCCCGGTCCGATTTCGTTCGGGTAGTCGAACTCTTCGAACGACTCCAGTAGCTCCATGTCGGAACGCGAGGTTTCAATGGTGATCACGTCGGCATCAAGCGCAGCGATGGAATCCATGATGTCGTTGAACTCGCAATAACACATGTGGGTATGGATCTGCGTTTCGTCCTTCGCCACCGCGGCGTTGATGCGGAAGGCCTCGACACCCCATTCCAGATACGCGGCCCAGTCGCTACGACGTAGCGGCAGACCTTCACGCAGCGCCGGTTCATCAATCTGGATGATGCCAATACCGGCGGCTTCCAGATCGGCGACTTCGTCACGAAGTGCCAGCGCAATCTGCTTAGCGATGGTTTCGCGAGTCACATCTTCGCGCGGGAATGACCAGCAAAGAATGGTCACCGGGCCTGTCAGCATGCCTTTGACCGGTTTGTCAGTCAGCGACTGGGCGTATTTTGCCCACTCAACGGTAATCGCTTCCGGACGACTCACGTCACCAATCACTACCGGCGGCTTCACGCAGCGGGAGCCGTAGCTCTGTACCCAACCATTCTGAGTAAAGACAAAGCCGTCCAGATGCTCGCCAAAGTATTCAACCATGTCGTTACGCTCAGCTTCGCCGTGTACCAGTACGTCCAGGCCTAAACGTTCCTGCTCAGCGATCGCCTGTTTGATATGCTCGGCGATACCGGTACGGTAGTTGCCCGCATCCAGGCTACCCTTTTTAAAATCCAGACGCAGGCCGCGGATTTCCGTGGTTTGCGGGAAAGATCCGATCGTCGTGGTCGGCCACGCTGGCAGGTTAAAGCGCGCACGCTGAGCTTCGGCACGTACCGGGTAAGCATGAGTACGCTGACTGTCCTGCGCGGTGATTGCCGCCAGACGTTTTTCGACTGCCGCATTGTGGACGCGGGTTGACTGACGACGCTCCTGAATTGGCGCACTCCACTCAACCAACGCTGCGGTATCGCCGCTGTTCAGCGCATCACGCAGCAGCGCCAGTTCACCGCACTTTTGCAGGGCGAAGGCAAACCAGCTTTTCACTTCGGCATCAAGGCGGGTTTCGACGTTCAGATCAATTGGGCTATGCAGAAGAGAACAAGAAGAGGCCACCCAAAGCGGACGTTTGCCGACAATGTCTTTAATCTGTGCATATTTCTCGGTCAGATCGGCGCGCCAGACGTTACGGCCGTTAATCAGGCCTGCGGAGAGCAGCCAGTTAGCGGGCAAACGCGAGTGCAACTCGGCTACGTCATCTTTACCATGAACCAGATCCACGTGCAGACCCTGTACCGGCAGCGCGGTGATGGTATCCAGATTCGGCGTCACGCCTTCAAAATAGGTAGTCAGCAGCAGATTCACCTGCCCGGTCAGCGCATCGTACGCCGGTTTAAAGGCGTTCAGCCAAACCTGGGGCAACTCCAGCACCAGCGCAGGTTCATCAATCTGTACCCACTCAACACCGCGTTTCGCCAGCTCAGCCAGCACCTGCTGGTAAACCGGCAGGATGTCGTTCAGCAGACTCAGGCGATCAAACTGCTCACCCTTCACTTTCCCCAGCCACAGGTAGGTGACCGGACCCAGCAGGACGGGCTTCACTTCGTGGCCCAGCGCCAGCGCTTCGTCCACTTCATCCAGCAGTTGAGTCCAGGTCAGTTTGAACTGCTGACCTTTGGTAAATTCAGGCACCATGTAGTGATAGTTGGTATTAAACCATTTGGTCATTTCTGCCGCTGCCGCCGGTTCACCGGTCGGTGCGCGACCACGGCCAATGCGGAATAAGGTGTCGATATCGACAGAGCCATCTTTGTTCTGATGACGGGCCGGAACGTTACCCAGCAGCAAACTGGTGGTCAGCACATGATCGTACCAGGCAAAATCGCCCACTGGCAGCAGGTCAACGCCAGCTTGCTTTTGTTGATCCCAGTGACGAGCGCGCAGTTCGCGACCCGTTGCCAGCAATTCTTCACGAGAGGCGTTACCCGCCCAGTAGCTTTCTTGCGCTTTTTTCAACTCGCGACGCAGGCCAACGCGAGGGAAACCGAGGGTGTGATTCAATATTGTCATTTTTCTTCCTCTAATTATATGTAAATCCTATGGATTTTGAATTTAGGGAAGGCGGCAAGTTTGCTCATCCCCAGGAGCTTACTGAAGTAAGTGACTGGGGTGGGGAAACGAAGCCAACGCACCATAAATTTAAAAGACGAAGGATTTTAGCCGTCCAGATGTTTACACATCCATAATTGGCGGTTACTGTATATTCCTCAAGCGCAATTTATTCATGCCGAAGTGAAGGACTTTCATGATCGAGATTAAGCATCTGAAAACGCTACAGGCGTTGCGGAACAGTGGGTCGCTGGCAGGCGCCGCAGCGACGTTGCATCAGACCCAATCCGCCCTGTCTCACCAGTTCAGCGATCTGGAACAACGCCTCGGCTTTCGGCTATTTGTGCGTAAAAGCCAGCCGCTACGTTTTACGCCACAGGGTGAAATTTTGTTGCAGTTGGCCAATCAGGTGTTGCCACAAATCGGTCGCGCGCTTCAGGCATGCAACGAACCGCAGCAAACCCGGCTGCGCATCGCCATTGAATGTCACAGCTGTATTCAGTGGCTGACCCCCGCGCTGGAGAATTTCCGTGCTAACTGGCCACAGGTAGAGATGGATTTTAAATCCGGCGTGACTTTCGATCCGCAACCAGCCCTGCAGCAGGATGAGCTGGACCTGGTGATGACATCCGACATTCTGCCGCGCAGCGGCCTGCACTATTCACCGATGTTTGATTTTGAAGTCCGTCTGATACTGGCACCCGACCACCCACTGGCCAGCAAAACGCAGGTAACGCCGGAAGATTTAGCCAGCGAAACCCTGTTGATTTATCCGGTACAGCGCAGCCGACTGGATGTCTGGCGGCATTTCCTGCAGCCTGCTGGCGTTAGCCCGTCGCTGAAGAGCGTGGATAACACCCTGCTGCTGATCCAGATGGTCGCCGCCAGAATGGGTATTGCAGCGCTGCCGCACTGGGTAGTGGAGAGTTTTGAACGCCAGGGCCTGGTAGTGACCAAAACCCTGGGTGATGGATTGTGGAGCCGACTGTACGCCGCTGTGCGCGATGGCGAGCAGCGTCAGCCGGTCACGGAAGCATTTATTCGCTCAGCGCGGAATCACGCCTGCGATCACCTGCCGTTTGTGCGGAGTGCGGAGCGACCCACTTTCGATGCACCCACAGTGAGGCCACTATAACAGCCGCACCAATGATGAAGCTTGGCCAGTGAGGCTGCTGGTGCCAGATGGCCAGATTAACCAACAGCCCCGCAGGCACATGCATATTGTTCATGATACCCAGTGTGCCTGCATCTACCTGCGTCGCGCCGTAGTTCCACATAAAGTAACCGATGCCCGATGCTGCCACGCCAAGGAACACCAGAATCCCCCACTGCAGCGAAGTTTCAGGCATTTTTTGCGCATTCCCTACTATAAGCCAGGCAACGACCGCCACCAGTAATGCCCCCATATAAAACCAGGCAAAGGCGTTGTGCTGCGGCATGGGACGGGTTTCCATCAGACGCTTATAGCCCACCATGCCGATGGCAAAGCTGATGTTAGAAAGCTGTACCAGCAGCAGACCGGTCCAGAAATGACTGGTCACCTGATCGTAACGAATGATCCCCGCCCCAATCACCGCCAGCAGTGCGCTAAACGCGTAGCTCCAGCGTAAACGGCGTCGGCTCATCAGGTCATAAATCAGTGTGATATAGAGCGGTGTCAGGACGGTAAATAACAGCAGCTCGGAAACCGTCAGGTACAAATAAGCACGGAAACTCAGCATATACATGATGCCAAGCTGCATGGCACCCACCAGCATGTACAGACCAATAGTTTTTACGCTGTGGCCGCGGGTACGCAGAAATGGCAGGAACACCAGCGCAGCCAGTCCGACCCGCACCAGCACGGCAAAATAGCTATCGACATGACCAGCAAGGTACTCGCCAAACAGGCTAAAGGAAAAGGCCCACAGAATAGTGGTAATGATGAGTAGCGCCACAATAGATGTCTCTGAACAAAAGATACACCCATTGTAGCGAAGTTCACGGTTGACAACTGACTAACTAATGAGCGGTTCCGTTACTGTAAAAACAGTTCTCGCAGATAATGAGGCACAGCATCGTCGGCATTAAGCCCAATCACGTCCAGCTCCGGGTGCAGATCCTTCAGGCGCTGATGTGCATTACCCATAATGCAGCCTTTTCCCGCCATTGATAGCATTTCGGCGTCGTTCATGCCGTCACCAAAGGCGATACAGTCTTTCAGGCTGAAGCCCATCGCTTTTGCCACCGCTTCCAGCGCATGGCCTTTTGATACGCCACCCGCCATCACTTCCAGACAGGTCAGCGTGGAGAAACTGACGTTCACACGATCACCCCAACGGGCGTTAATCGCCTGCTCCAGCGGCAGCAGGATTTCGTGAGAGTCGGTGGTGAAAAACACTTTACTGACGCCTTCCGGCTCCAGCAGCGCAGGTTCAAACAGTGAGTAGTTAAACACCGCTTCTTTAAAGAAACGCATTTCATCCGGGCGATGGCGGTTCATAAACCACTCATCGTCGCGATACACGTTGGTCACGATATCCGGGTTCGCATTCACCACACCAAACAGATCGCTGGCAATGTCGCGATCCAGATTATGCGAGAACACAAGATTCCCGTCAGTATCATGTACGCGCGCACCGTTGGAGGTGATCATGTAGGACTTAATGCCGAGATTGTCGCGAATTTGCCCTACATCAATATGATGACGGCCGGTCGCAAACACAAAATTCACACCACGAGCCGTCAGCAGTTTCAGCGTCTCTTTGGCATACGGGGACAGGGTATGGTCGGGGGAAAGCAGCGTACCGTCTAAATCAGATGCAACTACCTGATACATAAAAAATTAAACCTCTAAGCAAAGCGGTGTCCGCTGGATGAGTTATGCCTGTCGAAAAATTCAACAATGGCGTTGAGCGCGACTGAGCGCATTGCGTCCTTTTCAAAAAGGATCTCATGGTAGGCGCCTTTTATGACCAGCGGTTGACCTCCTTCTACAGGATGGCCCGCTGCAGCGCGGAGTTCACAAAAACGATAGTGCATGCGGTTATCCACCACACGCTCTTCTTCAGCCTGAATAAGCAACGTCGGGGTCGCATCATCTCCGGCCCCGGCCAACACCTGCTCACCCGCCAGAATGCCTTCACGCACCCAATGATAGGTCGGGCCGCCTACGCGCAACTGCGGATCATCAGCATAGAAGCGCAGATTACGCCGATAGCGCTGTCGGCTATGGGTGAGCGCATTCATCCCAAACGGCAACGCCCGCCAGCGACCGGTCCCCATGGCATAGCCTTCGCGAATGCGCGGATACCCTTCAGCCCAGTCAAGAATATGGCGCACCATCCAGTCAGGAAAGCGCATCACGATCCCGAACATCGGGGCGCTGAGGGCAATAGCATCACACTGATTAGGGTGGCGCTGCAGGAACAGCGTGGCAATAGCGCCTCCCATGGAATGCGCCAGTATATAGCGTTTTCTCCATGGACCTGGCTGCACTTCCTGCTGCCAGAAGGCGGTCAAATCGTCGACATAGTCATTAAAGTTATCCACATGGCCACGGTGCGGATCCGAGAGCATCCGCCCGGAACGCCCCTGGCCACGATGGTCGATAATGAGGACGTCAAAACCAGAATAAAACAGGTCATACGCCAGTTCAGCGTATTTTACGTAGCTTTCTATGCGCCCGGGGCAAACGACGATGACGCGATCGTTTTTTTCTGCACGAAAGCGAACAAAGCGTACGGGAACATTATCTACGCCAGTGAATTCCGCTTCCTCCCGCTGACGCCAGAAATCTGTCAGTGGCCCCATGGAAAAAGCGGCAAACGCGTTTTCTCTTGTTTCCCAGTCTTTTTGCTGCTGAAACATCGGGTATCCAGCCTCGTTGACCAAGTAAAATCGTTTTTTTTGCCGAGTCTGTTACAACGCATCGGCAGTAGCGTATTGTGGCATAAAAATAGACAAGTCGGGAGTTTCTCATGACCTTTGAATGGTGGTTCGCCTACCTGCTGACGTCCATTGTTTTGAGCTTGTCGCCAGGTTCAGGGGCGATCAACACCATGACAACCGCCATCAGCCATGGTTATCGGGGAGCAGCGGCGTCGATTGCCGGTTTGCAGACCGGGCTTGGCATTCATATCGTGCTGGTCGGTGTTGGGCTAGGAACGCTATTCTCACGGTCAGTGATCGCCTTTGAGGTACTAAAGTGGGCGGGGGCAGCCTATCTTATCTGGTTGGGCATTCAGCAATGGCGCGCGGCGGGTGCCATCGACCTGAACACCATCGCCAATACGCAATCACGCAGTCGCCTGTTCAAGCGCGCCGTCTTCGTCAACCTGACCAACCCAAAGAGCATTGTATTTCTCGCCGCCCTGTTCCCGCAGTTCATCATGCCGCAGGAGCCGCAGTTGATGCAGTACGTGGTGCTGGGCGTGACCACCATCGTGGTCGATATTATTGTGATGATCGGTTATGCGACGCTGGCCACCCGCATTGCAGGCTGGATTAAAGGGCCAAAGCAAATGAAGGCGCTGAACAAAGTGTTTGGTTCGCTGTTTATGCTGATAGGTGCCCTGCTGGCGTCAGCACGGCATGCCTGAGATCAGTGCCGGATGACGCTACCGCTTATCCGGCCTACTGGTAAGTTAACGCGAAATAATCAGATGAATGCCGAAGCCCGCGAATAACGCGCCGGCAAAGCCGTCAATCCACTTCGCCAGACGCTGATAGCCACGACGCATTTTCGGCAGCGCAAACAGGCTGGCGACCACGGTAAACCACGCCAGCGTCTCGACGATAATCAGCGCGAAAATACCCCAACGGGCAGCGGTACCGACGTTGTCGCCGACAAACAGCGAAAAGACGGAGCCAAAATAGATAATGGCTTTGGGATTCGCCAGGTTGGTCAGCAGACCTTTTAAAAAACTGCGACCGCTCTGCGCCAGCTCAACCTGCGGCACGGGTGCCGCAACGTCCTGTTTTTTAAACGCGCCGCGCAGCATCTGATACCCCATCCAGCACAGATACAGACCACCGCCGACCATAATAATAGTGTGCAGCCAGGCCATTTTTTCGATGATCAGATGCAGACCGAGCAGTGCAACGCCCGCCCAGACCATGACGCCGCAGGTAATACCCAGCACCCCCATCATCGCCTCTTTGCGTGAGCGGCTAACGGCCGTTTGCGAAACAAAGAAAAAATCGGGGCCAGGACTCATCAGCGCTACGATGTGTACCAACGCAACGGTAAAAAATAGCGTTAACATAAAAATGACTCGCGGGGAAATAGTTCAGAGAGTCACCATCCTGGCACTTTTTTGCCTGGCTGACTACTCTTCGTCGTCACCATCAACATGTGCGCGGATAAGTGCCATAAACTCTTTGCCAAAACGCTCAAGTTTACGCATTCCCACGCCGTTGACGCTCAGCATTTCGCTCGGTGACACTGGCATTTGCTCGGCCATTTCAATCAGCGTGGCGTCGTTAAAGACCACATACGACGGGATATTCTCTTCATCGGCAATGGCTTTACGCAGCTTACGCAGTTTGGCAAACAGCTTACGATCGTAGTTACCGCCAAAGGATTTCTGCATTGCGCGTGGTTTAAGCGCCACAATACGCGGCACGGCAAGCTGTAGCGGCACAACGCCGCGCAGTACCGGGCGCGCAGCTTCGGTTAACTGCAACGCGGAGTGGTGGGCAATATTCTGCGTCACCAGTCCGAGGTGAATCAGCTGGCGAATGACGCTCACCCAATGTTCGTGGCTCTGTTCACGACCAATACCGTAGACCGGCAGCTTGTCATGCGCCATCTCACGAATGCGCTGGTTATTCGCCCCGCGCAGAACCTCGACGACATAGCCCATACCAAAACGTTGGTTAACGCGGTAGATCGTCGACAGCGCTTTACGCGCATCCATTAAGCCGTCGTACTGTTTTGGCGGATCGAGACAAATATCGCAGTTGCCGCACGGCTCCTGACGCCCTTCGCCAAAATAGTTCAGCAGCACCAGACGACGGCAGGTTTGCGCCTCGGCAAAGGCCCCCATCGCATTGAGCTTGTGACGCTCGATATCCAGCAGCTGTCCGGCGGGTTTCTCTTCGAGACAACGGCGGAGCCACGCCATATCGGCCGGATCGTAAAACAGCATCGCTTCTGCGGGCAGGCCATCACGCCCGGCACGCCCAGTTTCCTGATAGTAGGACTCGATATTACGCGGGATATCAAAATGCACCACGAAGCGCACGTTGGGTTTGTTAATTCCCATGCCAAACGCCACGGTCGCGACAACGATTTGCAGGTCGTCGCGCTGGAATTTCTCCTGCACGTCGGCGCGCACGTTGTTGTCCAACCCGGCATGATAGGCTCCGGCGCTGATCCCGCGGCTTTGCAGACGCGCCGCGGTGTCTTCAACCTTCGCGCGGCTGTTACAGTAAATAATGCCGGACTTTCCGCGTTGTTCCTGCACGTAGCGCATCAGCTGATCGAGCGGCTTAAACTTCTCCATTAGCATGTAGCGGATATTGGGACGGTCAAAGCTGCTGATCTGAATGAGGGGATCGTTAAGCCCGAGCAGACGCACAATATCCAGCCGGGTGGTGTCATCAGCGGTGGCCGTGAGCGCCACAAACGGCAGTGCAGGGAAACGCTGACGCAGCTGACCCAGCGCGGCATATTCCGGGCGGAAATCATGCCCCCACTGGGAAATACAGTGCGCTTCATCTACCGCCAGCAGTACCGGGTTCCAGTGCGCCAGATTATCAAGGAAGTTATCCAGCATCAGGCGCTCGGGCGCAATGTACAGCAGGCGGATTTGCCCGCTACGGCAGCCTGCCATCACCTCTTGCTGCTGTTCACGGCTCTGGGTGGAGTTCAGACACGCCGCCGCTACACCGTTTGCCAGCAGCTGATCGACCTGGTCTTTCATCAGGGAAATCAGCGGCGAGACAACAACGGTGAGGCCGTTCAGCAATAATGCGGGAATTTGATAACACAGGGATTTACCACCACCGGTTGGCATAACGACCAGGCAGTCGCGGCCAGAGAGCACGGTGTCGATGATTTCTTCCTGACCAGGGCGAAACTGTTGGTAGCCAAAGGTTTCCTGCAAAACCTGTTTAGCGCCCATTTCCAGATTCAACACTTCCGCCTGCGCCACATTAACCCCGTTAACCTTAAATAAAAACAGGCGCTATTTTCAGCGCCTGAGAGAGAAACTGCAATGATTAAAATACTCTCAATGCCGATCAGAAGATATCGTTGAGCATTACGCCCACGCCAACGCGCGTCTGATTAAAGTTATAGTCAATCAGCGACTCGCCATAACCACTGTAGACCTGGGTATAAAGACGAACATGTTTGGTGATGGGGTAGCTGACACCCAACTCAGCGCCGCCGTAGCCGGTATTCCAGTTGTACTGACCTTTCGCGCTTAACACGGCGTCACCGAGGTGGTAACCCAGTTTGAGCTGATAGTAGCCCATATATTTAGTGATATCAGGGTTATCGTCAGTGCTGCCGATGACGTACCACGGCTTCACTTCTACCAGCCAGTTACCGTTTTCTGCCATCAGGCGGGTATACAGGCGGTTCCAGCTGCGCGAGGTCGGTTCGGAACGACCGTTAGAGTCGTGGTTGTATCCCATTTCCACATCACGTAGCGTCCAGCCGGCAACGCGGTAATCGGTGGCGAAACCGAGGAATAGTTGTGGTTCGTAGTTAGTTTCGCGAAACGGTGCCGATTCTTCGCTATTAGAAAGCTGCCACCAGGATTTCTGGGTATAGGAACCACCAAGCACGGAGTTCGGGCCTAAAATCCCGCGCCACAGCGGAAACGCCAGGCTCAGCTGAAACTTCACCTCATCTTTACGCGCATTTTCAGACCAGCTATAGCTGCTGATGGCCTCTTTATTCATGTCGCTGGTATTGGTGTAGATGAGGTAGTTGGTGTCATAAGGGTAAAGCGTGAAAGGATTGTCATGCTCTTGCAGCATGTTGGCAATAATACTGCCGCGCACAGCGGGTGCATCATGAATCTCTTTCACTGTCGCTTCCTGCGCATACACGGTCAACGGCAGCATAACTGCTGGTAGTAACCATCCCAGAATCGCCCGCATCGGTCATGTTCTCCTGAACTAAAATATTGATGAATTGTAAGATTTTATTGATAGCATTTTACATACTTAGTGCGCTCTTCGTTAGTTATCCCGTCCCAAAGTAGAAAACAACAATTAAGAAGCATAATATCAACACCTCATTAACCATCGAGAGTTAGGGATTGTATGTCTGCCGTACTGACTGCTGAGCAAGCACTGAAATTAGTGGGCGAAATGTTTGTCTACCATATGCCGTTTAACCGGGCGCTGGGGCTGGAGCTGGAACGTTACGAAAAAGAGTTTGCCCAACTGGCCTTTAATAACCAACCGATGATGGTCGGCAACTGGGCGCAAAGCATCCTGCATGGTGGCGTGATTGCCTCAGCATTGGACGTAGCAGCCGGACTGGTGTGCGTGGGCAGTACGCTGACCCGTCATGAAACCATCAGCGAGGACGAGCTGCGCCAGCGGATGTCGCGCATGGGAACCATCGATCTCCGCGTCGATTATCTGCGCCCAGGCAGGGGGAATCGCTTCACGGCTACCAGCAGTTTGCTGCGGGCAGGCAATAAAGTTGCCGTTGCACGCGTGGAGCTGCATAACGAAGAGCAGCTTTATATCGCCAGCGCCACCGCAACGTATATGGTGGGGTAAGCGCCTGAAACAAGGTAAACTGCCGTTACATTTCTGAAATGAGTTTTCCCGATGGATGCTAAGCAAACGCGGCAGGGCGTATTACTCGCTCTTGCTGCCTATTTTATTTGGGGCATTGCACCCGCATATTTCAAGTTGATTTACTACGTCCCCGCAGACGAGATCCTGACGCACCGTGTGATTTGGTCATTTTTCTTTATGGTGGTGTTGATGAGCATCAGCCGCCAATGGTCAGGGGTCAAAACGCTGCTGCAAACGCCAAAGAAGGTATTCCTGCTGGCGCTTTCCGCGGTGCTCATCGGCGGAAACTGGCTACTATTCATTTGGGCGGTCAACAACCACCATATGCTGGAAGCCAGCCTCGGCTACTTTATTAACCCCCTGGTGAATATTGTATTGGGCATGATTTTCCTCGGTGAGCGCTTTCGCCGCATGCAGTGGCTGGCCGTGCTGCTCGCCGCCTGCGGCGTGCTGGTACAGTTGTGGACGTTTGGATCACTGCCAATCATTGCGCTGGGACTGGCCTTCAGCTTTGCTTTTTATGGCCTGGTGCGTAAGAAGATCGCCGTCGAGGCGCAAACCGGCATGCTGATCGAAACCTTGTGGCTGTTACCGATTGCGGCAATCTATCTGTTTGGTATTGCCGACAGCCCAACCAGCCATATGGGACAGAACCCCATGTCGCTCAATCTGTTGCTGATTGCAGCAGGGGTCGTGACCACCATTCCACTACTGTGCTTTACCGGTGCAGCGACCCGTCTGCGTCTGTCCACGCTGGGCTTTTTCCAGTATATCGGGCCGACGCTGATGTTCCTGCTGGCGGTAACATTCTACGGCGAAGTACCGGGCGCAGATAAGATGGTGACGTTCGCCTTTATCTGGGTCGCGCTGGCGATATTCGTGATGGATGCGATTTATACCCTACGCAGAACGCGAAGGGGGCTGTGATTGCGCCTGATGGCACTGATTTTGTAGGCCGGATAAGGCGGTTACGTCGCCATCCGGCATCTTTCTGCCTGATGGCGCTGCGCTTATCAGGCCTACGGGAGCGTTAATAATTCTCTGCTACAGCCAGTTCTTGCGCTTAAAGTACAAATACGGCGCCAGGCCCGCGAGCATCATAAAGACAATCGCTCCGGGATAACCGAAGCTCCAGTGCAGTTCCGGCATGAACTCAAAGTTCATGCCGTAGCTGGATGCCACCAGCGTCGGCGGCAGGAACACGACGGAAACCACCGAGAAGATCTTGATGATGCGGTTCTGTTCGATGTTGATAAAGCCCATCGCCGCCTGCATCAGGAAGTTAACCTTCTGGAACAGGGATTCATTGTGCGGCAGCAGGGATTCGATATCGCGCAGGATCTCGCGCGCCTGCTCCAGCTGACCGCCCGGCAGTCGCGCCTTACGCACCAGGAAGTTTAATGCGCGCTGGGTATCCATCAGACACAGACGAACTTTCCAGCCGATATCTTCCAGTTCCGCCAGCGTGGAGAGCGCTTCGTCATATTCATCGCCCTGACGCCCTTCCATAATCACGCGGCTGAGTTTTTCCAGATCGCTGTAGATATTTTCTATTTCATCCGCCAGCTGTTCAATTTTCGTTTCGAACAGATCGAGCAGCAACTCGTAAGCGTTGCCGTCGACCATCGACTGGCTGCGCGCACGCATACGGTACAGGCGAAACGCCGGCAGTTCGCGCTCGCGCAGGGTAAACAGACGACCTTCGCGAATGGTGAATGCCACGGTTGAGTTGCCCGCATGATCGTCGGCATCTTCATAGAAGAAGAAGGAGTGGATGTGCAGGCCGTCTTCGTCTTCAAAAAAACGTGCGGATGCTTCGATGTCTTCCAGTTCAGGGCGCGTAGCCAGGTTCTGGCCCAAGTCCTTTTGCACACGGTTTCGTTCATCGTCATCCGGCTCGACTAAATCGACCCAAACCGAACTGGCGAGATGATCAATTTCATCCGCCTCAAGACGTATTAAACGATTGTTTTCCAGTTGAAATGCGCTCAGCATGACCGGGACTCCCAATGCAAAAAATTATCGGACAGTTCGGTGGGCACACAGAAACAAATTGGGTTTCAGACCATTAAACAGCCTGACTCGGCGCGACGAGAAAAAACAGAAGGTCGCTGACAACCGCGAAGGCTATCAGCAAAAAGGGATAGCCTTAGGAGTTGATCCTGGATGACAGGATAATGAGCCAGTATCTACTGGGTGTGTCCAAGGCGAATGTCCTCTTAGCGTAATCGTGCGCGCATGTTACGCCAGCAAAATTTTGACGTCAACACGCAACAGATGGCGAAAAAGTAATAATTTCCCCTCATGCTGCAAGGTTAGCAGAACGGGGGGATTTATCTATGATTTCAGAATATTAACCGAAAGATTGCCGGATGGTGGCTTCGCCTTATCCGGCCTACAAATCATAATATTAAGCGACATGCAGGCCTGATAAGCGTAGCGCCATCAGGCGATCAAACGGTTTCTAGTCTGGCGTAGGCAGCAACCAGCCATTTGATCCCCTGCCCCTGGAACGCGACCTGCAAACGACTGTGTTCACCGCTACCTTCCAGGTTGACGATGGTGCCCTCGCCAAATTTGGCGTGACGCACACGCTGACCGAGCTTATAGCCGGTGTCGTTCTCCGCCATCGGCGTACCCATCCGTTGATGACTTACCGGACGGCTGACCGTAGCGCGCAGGCGAACCTCTTCCACGCAGGTCTCTGGTAATTCACCAATAAACCGGGATGGACGGTGGTAAACCTCTTTGCCGTACAGGCGACGCGTTTCGGCGTAGGTCAACGTCAGTTTCTGCATCGCACGGGTAACACCCACATAGGCCAGGCGGCGTTCCTCTTCGAGGCGCCCGCCTTCATCGAGTGACATCTGGCTGGGGAACATGCCCTCTTCCATCCCGACGATAAACACCTGCGGGAACTCCAGACCTTTGGCCGAGTGCAAGGTCATTAGCTGGACCGCATCCTGCCAGGTATCCGCCTGCCCTTCGCCCGCTTCCAGCGCCGCGTGGGAGAGGAACGCCTGTAGCGGCATCAAGTCTTCGTCTTCTTCGTTGTAGCTGAACTGGCGCGTTGCCGTCACCAGTTCCTCTAAGTTTTCGATACGCGTCTGGCCCTTCTCACCTTTTTCCTGCTCGTACATCATGCGCAGGCCGGAGTCTTTTATTACCCGGTCGGTCTGCACGTGCAGCGGCATATCGGCGGTTTCCTGCGCCAGTGCGTCGATAAGTTCCATAAAGCGCTGTAGTGCGCTGGCGGCACGCCCGGCCAGGGCTTTTTCCTGCAGCAGTTCACGACACGCCTGCCACATTGTCAGCTGGCGGTCGCGCGAGGTCTGCCGCACCACGTCCAGCGTACGATCGCCGATACCGCGCGTGGGGGTATTCACCACACGCTCGAACGCGGCGTCGTCGTTACGATTAGCTATCAGACGCAGGTAAGAGAGCGCGTCTTTGATTTCCTGACGCTCGAAGAAGCGCATTCCACCGTAAATACGGTACGGCATACTAGCCTGCAACAGCGCTTCTTCCAGCACGCGCGACTGGGCGTTGCTGCGATAAAGAATGGCGCACTGTGTCAACTGACCGCCATTGTCCTGCCAGGCTTTGATTCGGTTAACCACAAAACGCGCTTCATCGAGTTCGTTGAACGCGCAATAGAGTGAGATCGGCTCACCGTCGACGCCCTCGGTCCACAGCTTTTTGCCCAAACGCCCGTTATTGTTTTCAATCAGGGCGTTAGCCGCGCTAAGGATATTATTGGTCGAGCGGTAGTTCTGCTCC
The DNA here is from genome assembly GCF_029717145.1 of Citrobacter freundii. Lineage (NCBI taxonomy): Bacteria > Pseudomonadati > Pseudomonadota > Gammaproteobacteria > Enterobacterales > Enterobacteriaceae > Citrobacter > Citrobacter freundii. The sequence goes on from NZ_CP099222.1 coordinate 4,574,129, forward strand.
AGACGAATAGTTTCGGCACCGGGGAAGTCGTTGAGGAAGCGCTGGATATTTTCCACCTGCGCCCCGCGCCAACCGTAGATTGACTGATCATCATCGCCGACGATCATCACCTTGCCGGTGTCACCCGCCAGCAGGCGGATCCAGGCGTACTGGATATTGTTCGTATCCTGGAATTCGTCCACCAGGATGTTGGTAAAACGTTCGCGGTAGTGCTGCAGAATGTGCGGTTTGTTGAGCCACAGTTCATGGGCGCGCAGCAGCAGCTCGGCGAAATCCACCAGCCCGGCGCGATCGCACGCTTCCTGGTAGGCCTGGTAAACCTTCTGCCAGGTTTGCTCGACCGGATTGCCGTAGCTCTGCAAATGGTGCGGGCGCAGCCCTTCGTCTTTCTGGCTGTTGATAAACCACATTGCCTGGCGCGCTGGCCACTGCTTCTCATCGAGGTTCATCGCTTTGATCAGACGCTTCAGCAGGCGCAGCTGGTCTTCGCTGTCGAGGATCTGGAAATCCTGCGGCAGGTTGGCATCCATATGGTGCGCACGCAGCAGGCGGTGTGCCAGACCGTGGAAGGTACCGACCCACATACCGCCCTGGCTGGTTCCCATGATCTGACCAATACGGTGGCGCATTTCTGCCGCCGCTTTGTTGGTAAAGGTCACCGCCATAATCGAGTATGGCGAGTTGTTTTCAACCGTCAGTAACCAGGCTATGCGGTGTACCAGCACGCGCGTTTTACCACTCCCCGCGCCTGCCAGAACCAGCATGTTGCTGCGTGGCGCGGCCACAGCCTGGCGCTGTTCGTCATTGAGGCTATCGAGCAGGTAAGAAACGTCCATTGGCACCGCCGGAATCAACAGGGCCCAGCCGGACCCCTGGGAATTTATACAGAGTTGTTGATGATTATATCAGCGAGGTCAGAGATGCCAACTGTGAAATTTCGATATGCGGCAGTAAACGGCTGTCAGCGGTTTGCATCAGGTCGGCATTTTCCGGCTTGATCCAGCAGGCCTGCATGCCACAGCGGATGGCCCCGGCGACATCTGTCGTCAGGTCGTCACCGACGTGCAGGATCTCACCCATGGACATATTCAGTTTTTCCGCCGCCAGCAAATACATGTCGCTGAACGGTTTTGATCGCCCATCGGGGCCGGCACGCAGCACAAACTCAAAATATTCGCCCAGACCAAACAGCTCCGGCTGCGCGTTACCGTTGGTGATCGCCACCAGCGGCCACTTGCGGGCCAGTACCTTCAACGTGTCATGCGTAGATTGCGGGACGTCGATGCGGCTGCGCCATTTGGCGAAGTTCATCATCGCCGCGTTCGCCCCCATTTTCGCCTCTGCCGCCGACAGGCCAGCCTCCAGCATAGCGCGCTCTACGGCACGATGACGCCATTGGGTGACGTCATGGTAAATATCCGGCTCGGCGTCGCGCACAGCCTGGCGCAGGCGCTGCAGGTCGGTATTTTGTAAGGAGCTCAACGCCGGGTGATAATTTTGCACAAACGCGAGCGCTTCCTGCTCGGTGCGCGTGATAACGGGACGGTTATCGTAAAGGGTGTCATCAAGGTCAAAGGTGAGCGCAGAAATACGCCCCAAAGGCCGGTAAAAACGCATTATTTCCCCCGTTTGGCGCGCGGATGCGCCGCATCGTACACTGAAGCCAGGTGTTGAAAATCAAGATGGGTATAGATTTGCGTGGTAGAGAGGTTGGCGTGTCCCAACAGCTCTTGTACCCCGCGCAGGTCGCAGCTCGACTCCAGCATATGCGTCGCAAACGAGTGGCGCAGTTTATGGGGATGCACATGGCTATTCAGCCCCTGCTTGATACCCCATTCGGCAAAACGTTTCTGCACGTTACGCGCGGAGATACGTTTGCCCAGTTTTGACAGAAAAAGCGCGTCTTCGTCACTGCCGAAAAGTCCGCGCAGATCCAGCCAGTGTTCAATCCAAGCCACCGCATTGCGGCCAATTGGTAGGCGGCGCTCTTTGCTGCCTTTACCCATCACCCACACTTCGCCGGTGTCGAGATCGAGATGTTTAATATCCAGGCCAACCAGTTCCGACAAACGCAGTCCCGCGCCGTACATCACCTCCAGCATAGCCCGGTCGCGCACGGCGAGGGGATCGTTGAGATCGATATCCAGCAGTCGGTTAACGTCATCCACATCAATATTTTTCGGCAGATGCCGCGGTGCCTTCGGCGCAGAAATACCTTTTGCCGGGTTGGCTTTCAGCTCACCCTGATTCACCAGCCAGTCGAAGAAACTGCGTAAGGCGGAGAGGCGCAATGCCAGGCTCGCCGGTCCCAGACCGTTGCGGCGACTGCGCACAGCAACACTGCGCACCCTTGCTGCATCACATTGTTGCCAGCTTTGCAGGCCGGTTTCTTCGGCTATCGCGATGATGGCATCCAGCTGACGCCGATAATTGAGTAACGTGATGGGACTAAGCTGACGCTCCACGCCCAGATAGCGTAAGAAGCGTGCAACGTCCTGAGAAAGCGGTGAGTCGGTCATACGCGTTCAATCCAGCGCTCCAGCAGTTCCGGCAACATCAGCGAGATTTCCTGCAATAGCTGCGTGCCTTGCCCTTGCTGGTAATGATTAACATCACGGCTGCTGAACAGCATGACGCCAAGGGAACCATCTTGCCCCAACATCGACATGGCTACCGAACCAATCGCTTTCGCCTCCGGCATCATCACCAGCAGTTCCGGGCCATTGAGCGGACCCAGATAGTGCTGTGACTGCCCGAGACGCTGAATACGCAGCGGCTCGAAGGCCTGACGACTTAATGCCAGATGGGTAAACTTTGAAGGGGCGCCAAGCCGCCAGCGATCCGGGAACAGACGAACCGTCGCGCCAGCCAGCCCCAGCTCACGTGCCCAGCGATGAAATCGCATCAGCATATCGTCGAGGCTGCTGGCCGCCGCCAGCCGTCCTTGCAGATTTAACAGGCGATAAAACAGACTTTCGTTGGCGTTAGCCTGTTCCATCAATAGCGTCATGTTCTCTTCAAGCACGTTGATGTGATTACGCGCTCGAGCCATATGCCATTCAACTAAAGAGATCGTACCCCGCACCGGGTGCGGGACGCGCATCGCTTCAACCGCTTGCGCATTACGGATAAAAAACTCAGGGTGACGTTGTAGATATTCGACGACCGCCCGATCGTCAAGTTCCATGAGCGTTTCCTGTAGTTCTTCCCCTGGTTGCTTCATAGATGAATAAATCCGTCGTAGACATGTGCCGCCGGGCCAGTCATATACAACGGATGACCCGGGCCTTTCCAGGCGATATCAAGGCGACCGCCCGGTAGTTCCACGCGCACTTCTTCTGCCAGCAGGCCCTGCTGAATACCAACAGCGACAGCAGCGCACGCTCCGCTGCCACAGGCCTGCGTTTCACCCGCCCCACGTTCATAGACGCGCAGCCGGATGTGCTCGCGTTTCACCACTTGCATAAATCCAATATTGGCGCGCTCAGGAAAGCGTTCATGGCTTTCCAGAACCGGTCCCAGCGTTTCCACCGTGGCCGTATCCACATCATCAACCTGAATGACGCAGTGTGGATTCCCCATTGATACCACGCCGCACAATACTGTCTGCTCGGCCGCCCGCATAATATAGGTCTTCTCTGCTTTATTGGCGCGAAAAGGCACCTGCGAGGGTTCAAAATTGGGCTCGCCCATATTGACCCGCACCAGCTCATCGTCCGTCACAGTTAATACCATGCGGCCATTCGCCGTACTGACGCGGATATCACGTTTATTGGTCAGCCCTTTCAGGCGTACAAAACGCGCAAAACAACGGGCACCGTTACCGCACTGCGACACTTCGCTACCATCAGCATTAAAGATACGGTAATGGAAATCCAGCTCCGGATCATACGGAGGCTCAACCACCAGCAGCTGATCAAATCCCACACCAAGATGCCTGTCGGCCAGGCGGCGGATCAGCTCAGGTGAAAAAAAGACATTCTGCGTTACCGCGTCGACGACCATAAAATCGTTGCCAAGGCCATGCATTTTAGAGAATTGCATCGTTCACTCCGTTCACGCGGGTACAGAGACTTCGCTTTAGTAGTTTACCTGGGAAGGCCCATCTCCCGTTGCTCGATCGTTTCGATCGGGCACTGTGGACTGCGATTGCGTTTCAACTGGTTTCGTCGGTGGCGGCGCGGTTTTATCTGCTGGCGGGAAATAGAGTGGACCTTTCAGACCACAGCCCGTCAGGCTGAACAGAGTAAGAAGTACAGCGAGTGCCTGAAACACGTTTTTCATTATGGATTGCCCGTAAAGTTCATACTTTCTGTTTTCTATCATCGCAGGAGAAGACGTAAAAGCAAGAGTTTGGCTAAAACTGCAACGTGAATTCTTTCAGGTTATACTCTCGCCATCATGAAAAAACGGAAAAACACCAATGAACGACAGTGAATTTCACCGCCTTGCCGACACCCTGTGGATGACCATTGAAGAGCGTCTGGACGACTGGGACGGCGACAGCGATATCGACTGCGAGATCAACGGCGGCGTGCTGACCATCAGCTTTGAAAACGGCAGCAAGATTATTATTAACCGTCAGGAGCCGCTGCATCAGGTGTGGCTGGCGACCAAACAGGGTGGCTACCATTTTAACTTGAAAGGTGACGAATGGATTTGCGACCGTAGCGGTGAACGCTTCTGGGATCTGCTGGAGCAGGCTGCAACGCAACAGGCGGGAGAAGCCGTGAGCTTCCGTTGAGGTTTTGTGCCGGATGCGCTTTGCTTATCCGGCCTACCCGTTTCGCGTCAATTGTAGGCCGGATAAGGTGTTTACACCGCCATCCGGCACCATAATCACGAAAAATACTGCTGCAACATCGGCGTGTCATTATCCTGATTAGCCGGCGGGACCGGGTTAATCGGCTGGGTACGGAACGGGATAACCTGCGCGCGACCATCGGTTTTCACAATCTGATAGAACTGCGGCAGATTAAAGTTAATGAAGCTGGAGCCGTAGGTAAAGCGATCGTGCGACGAGGAGTAGAAGCGGCTAACATCGCGAACCAGCTCTTCTTTGCTGCCTTCGCAATGGTGATACACCTCGACCCGATTACTCTCGTCCAGAATGTAGATATTAAAGCCCTGCTCATCACCCGTTTCTTCGAAAAAGAACTGGATGATCCCTTCACTGGCAAAACCATCCACTACCGACGGCAATTTCACGTGATTGGTCTCAACCTGAACGGAAAGACCGTGCAGCTTGTTGTGTGAAATTGCGCCGTAGAACTCAATGGCGTTTTCCAGTTTCTGTACCGACACATTCAAACGCTCAAAGAACAGTCCCCACGTCTGCCCGGCAACGCGCAGCGCTTTGAAGCGACCGGTTTCATGGCGTGTACTGGAAAGGCGCAGCTCAATGCACTCGGACACCAGTTGCTGGACGCGTGTACGGATCAGGCCACGTAAATGCTGGCTATAACAGAAGACCTCGACGCTGTCCGGCGGTGCCGCATCTTGATGCATTTTGCCGAGAATCGTTTTTAACGCTTCAATCATCGCCTGCTCGCCGTTGAAGTGCAGCGTACGTACTTCGTTCCACGAGTTGCGGTACAGCAGGTCTACGCTACCGACCAGGCAATTTTGTTCTTCGCCAAAGCTGAAGACGTCCAGCTTACGGAAATCAAAATGCACCACCTGATTGCGGAATGCCGCCGTCGGGTCGTATTCAAGGTTGACGATAATCGCCAGATGGCGAATCTCACACGGGCTGTACAGCGCTTTCGGTGTAGGTGCCGGCAAGCGCAGCGGGAAGTGGTGCGATACGTCAGCGACCATCTCCTGCAGCTTCGGCAGATCGACAATGCCGTTACCCTTAATAAACAAATGCGTACGTGATGTCAGCAGACCGTTAAACCACGCCCACGCCACCAGTTTGTTCAGGTAGCGGTTATATTCCAGCGGCTGATGGCTGATGATCGAATCCATGTTGGGCGCACGGTTGTAGAGATACCAACCTGAACGGTTAGCACGACCCGGCGGCACATGGATAAAGGTCAGATTCGGTTCCGAGAGGTCCGGTGAGATCTGCGGGTTCACCAGCGTCACTTTGCCCGGCAGGGCCTCAAACGCAGCGTAAAGCTTACGGGTCAGCACGCCAATGTCCTGCGGGCTGGCGCTGACGCTGAGGTTGTTACGACGCGCGAAGCGGATCAGGTTACGGTAGCTCTGCATCATCGCATCGAGCAGTTCGTTGTGCGCTTCACGAACCTGGTCAATCTTCCAGTTGGCGCGGTTATCCAGCATGGTCAGACGGGCGTCGTCCCAGCCCCACTCTTTCACTAACTGACTTAGCACTTCACGACGCCAGCCCACGCAGGCGCGCTCGCGGCTCAGTTTCTCGCACACTTTTAAGTAGAAACATCGACGAACTAAATCGAGGCGCGTCGGATCTTCGATTGCCGTGAGGTACTCGGTCACGCGCTCCAGCATCATGCAGTACGGATCGAGACCAAAAGAGACGATCTCGCCGTCGTGCAGGCGCTGTTTAATGTCTTTCGCCAACAGGCGTGGATTGGGGTATTCCCAGGAGTACGCTTCCAACAGCAGCGTTTTCAGCACCGCTTTGTACGGGGAGTCGATACTCTTGTACAACTGCCAAAGGCTGGCGCCAAAGTACTCTTCGGCGGAAAGCGAGCTGAGCCCACCCAGATCCAGCCATTCGTTTGGCGTTAACACCCCCTGTGCGTAGAGCGTCATAACGTAATCGTCGTAATGCTCTTCTTCGTCGCCCGGCACCATATTCCATAGAATACGTTTGCCCGCGAGGCGCACGGCGGTGCGATAAAATTCATCAAGCAACAGGATGTGCTGCGTTGAGCCACAGTCTTCACCACCCAGACTGCCGCTTTCATTGTGACGGAAACGGTTTTCATCAATCAGGAAGAAACTGACTTCCACGCCCAGCGAGGCGGCCCAGCTTTCCAGCAGGCTGCATTTACGCTGCAGCAACTGGCGCTCTTCGCTATCCAGCCAGGATTGATGGCAGACCCAGATATCCAGGTCAGAGGAACAGCTTTGCCCGACTGAAGAGGTGCTGCCCATCGAGTAAACGCCGGTAATCGGCAGCTCACCCTTCGGGGGGTCCTGCGGCGACATGCCGCGGTACAGCTCCAGCTCATTCAGGTAGTGACGTTGGGTTTCATCAGGCGTGTAAAAGCATATGCCTTTGGGAACGTTACCATCGAGGTAACCCGGCATCAGCGGATGGTGGTAGTGCAATAATGTCGGCAGCAGACTGTATACCTGCTGAAAAGCAGGGCCCATGGCAGCAAGCGCGCGATCGACACGCAGTTGATTTATGGCATCCAGTCTCTGTTTCAGAGTCTCAATATAGAGGTACAAGACGTATCGCCTGATTTTGCTATCCGTCATGGTGTCGACTGCTGCAGCGCATGCGCTTACCAACACTCTTCAGCAATTCGGATAAACCGTATGTCAAAAATAACCGTTACCTTTTTTTCTCCGCACTTTTTTTAGGGAGTACAGCCGAAAAAATGGTCTAAAACGTGATCAATTTAACACCTTGCTCATTGACCGTAAAGAAAGATGCGCTACATACAAGTGTAGCACCGTTCGTTGCGTGTAAATTCCTTCATACGGTCGGGAGGTATCTCGTCATTAATCACTGCCAGTGATGATGCAGCGCCTTTTCGTCTCACTACGTTTGAGCGTAACGCTGACATCCCTTTGATAAGGATGTTAGGATGGTTAATGATTGATAATGACGGTAACAAGCATGTTAGACAATGTTTTGAGAATTGCCACACGCCAAAGCCCCCTTGCGCTCTGGCAGGCACATTATGTCAAAGACGCTTTAATGGCAAATCACCCCGGTCTGGTCGTTGAACTGGTCCCTATGGTGACCCGTGGCGACGTGATCCTGGATACTCCGCTGGCGAAAGTCGGGGGGAAAGGTTTATTTGTCAAAGAGCTGGAAGTCGCGCTGTTAGAAAAACGCGCCGATATCGCCGTGCATTCCATGAAGGATGTGCCGGTCGAGTTCCCTGAAGGACTTGGGCTGGTTACTATTTGTGAACGCGAAGATCCACGCGATGCGTTTGTCTCAAATAAATTTAACTCACTGGATGACCTCCCGGAAGGCAGCATCGTTGGGACGTCGAGCCTACGTCGCCAGTGCCAATTGGCGAAGCAGCGCCCGGATCTTGTTATCCGCTCATTGCGTGGCAACGTGGGCACACGCCTGAGCAAACTGGATAACGGCGACTATGACGCCATTATTCTTGCCGTCGCCGGGCTAAAGCGTTTAGGGCTTGAGTCACGCGTCCGGACCGCGCTGCCGCCAGAGGTCTCTCTGCCAGCTGTCGGGCAAGGTGCTGTGGGCATAGAATGTCGACTTGACGATCTACGTACCCAGGCGCTGCTGGCCCCGCTCAACCATGAAGAAACCGCCCTGCGCGTCAAAGCGGAACGCGCCATGAACACCCGCCTGGAAGGGGGCTGTCAGGTGCCTATTGGCAGCTATGCAGAACTCATCAACGGTGAGATTTGGCTACGAGCGCTGGTCGGTGCACCTGACGGGTCGCAGATGGTGTGTGGAGAGCGTCGTGGTGCACCGCAGGATGCCGAACAAATGGGCATTTCCCTGGCGGAAGAACTGTTAGAGAACGGTGCGCGCACCATTCTGGCTGACGTTTATAACGGAGAAGCACCGGCATGAGTATTCTGGTCACCCGCCCGTCTCCCACAGGGGAAGAGTTAGTGAGCCGTCTGCGCACACTGGGGCAGGTGGCCTGGAGTTTTCCGCTTATCGAGTTTTCGCCCGGTCGGGAACTGGCAACGCTAGCCTCCCGACTGTCGGCGCTCACGGAAAACGATCTGGTCTTTGCTCTCTCGCAGCATGCCGTCAACTTTGCCGATGCCGAGCTTTCGCAGCAGGGGGCAAACTGGCCCACTCTCCCGCGCTATTTTGCTATCGGTCGCACAACAGCGCTGGCATTGCATACCGTGAGCGGATGCAATATTCACTATCCGCTGGATCGGGAAATCAGCGAAGTCTTGCTACAATTACCTGAATTACAAAATATTGCGGGAAAACGCGCGCTTATTTTACGCGGCAACGGCGGTCGTGAGCTGATAGGCGAAACCTTAACAGCTCGTGGTGCAGATGTTGATTTTTGTGAATGTTATCAACGCAGTGCAAAACATTACGATGGTGCAGAAGAGGCGATGCGCTGGCATTCACGCGGTGTGACGACGGTGGTTGTCACCAGCGGAGAGATGCTGCAACAGCTCTGGTCTCTTATTCCGCAGTGGTATCGTGAGCACTGGTTACTACGCTGTCGGCTGCTGGTCGTCAGTGAGCGTCTGGCGCACCTCGCCCGGGAACTGGGCTGGCAAGATATTAAGGTCGCTGATAACGCCGACAACGATGCGCTACTGCGCGCATTACAATAACTCTCATAATGGGATGCCATAATGACGGAACAAGAAAAATCCTCCGCCGTGGTTGAAGAGACCAGGAAGGCCGTGGAAACAACGCCACAGCCAGTCAAAGCAGAAAAAAAGAACCACAACAACACCGCACTGATCCTGAGCGCAGTGGCAATTGCGATTGCACTGGCGGCGGGCGTGGGTCTGTATGGCTGGGCGAAACAGCAGGCAACAACGCAAACAGCAACCAGCGATGCGCTGGCGACTCAGCTCATCGCGCTACAAAAAGCGCAGGAAAGTCAGAAGAGCGAGCTGGAAGGCATTATTAAACAGCAGGCCACACAGCTGGATGAAGCCAGTCGACAGCAGGCCGCGCTGGTCAAACAGCTTGATGAAGTCCAGCAGAAGGTCGCCACCATCTCCGGCAGTGATGCAAAAACCTGGCTGCTGGCACAGGCTGATTTCCTGGTGAAACTGGCCGGACGTAAATTATGGAGCGATCAGGACGTTACGTCTGCGGCAGCGCTGCTGAAAAGCGCCGATGCCAGCCTGGCAGACATGAACGATCCCAGTTTGATTACCGCCCGTCGCGCCATCACCGATGATATCGCCAGCCTGTCTGCGGTTTCACAGGTCGACTACGACGGCATTATCCTCAAGGTAAATCAGCTCTCTAACCAGATTGATAACCTACGCCTGGCGGACAACAACACCGACGATTCACCGATGGATTCCGACAGCAGTGAGCTTTCCAGCTCTATTAGCGAATGGCGCGTCAATCTGCAAAAAAGCTGGCAGAACTTTATGGACAGCTTTATTACCATTCGCCGTCGCGATGAAACTGCCGTTCCGCTACTGGCACCAAATCAGGACGTTTACCTGCGCGAAAATATCCGTTCTCGCCTGTTAGTGGCCGCACAAGCCGTGCCACGTCATCAGGAAGAAACCTATCGCCAGGCGCTGGAGAATGTCTCCACCTGGGTACGCGCCTATTACGACACCGACGATGCAACCACCAAAGCGTTTCTTGATGAAGTGGATCAGCTGAGCCAGCAAAGCATCAGTATGAACGTGCCGGACACGTTGCAGAGCCAGACCATTCTCGAGAAGCTCATGCAAACCCGCGTGCGTAATTTACTGGCACAGCCAACAACCTCTCCAGCCGAGGCTGAAACTGCACCTGCACCTGCACCTGCACCTGCACCTGCACCTGCACCTCAGGCTGACACGCCGGCAACCGCGCCGCAGGGAGAATAATGATGCTAAAAGTATTATTGCTCTTTGTGCTGCTGATCGCCGGGATCGTCGTCGGCCCAATGATCGCCGGTCATCAGGGATACGTGCTGATCCAAACAGACAACTACAACATTGAAACCAGCGTGACGGGTCTGGTGATCATCCTGATCGTCGCCATGGTCATTCTGTTTGCGATTGAATGGCTGCTGCGCCGTATTTTCCGCACCGGTGCGCATACGCGCGGCTGGTTTGTGGGTCGCAAGCGCCGCCGTGCACGTAAGCAGACCGAGCAGGCTCTGCTCAAGCTGGCAGAAGGCGACTATCAGCAGGTTGAAAAACTGATGTCGAAAAATGCCGATCACGCGGAACAGCCGGTAGTCAATTATCTTCTGGCAGCAGAAGCGGCTCAGCAGCGTGGTGATGAAGCTCGCGCTAATCAGCACCTTGAACGTGCAGCTGAACTGGCCGGGAACGATACAATCCCGGTGGACATCACCCGTGTTCGCCTACAGTTGGCCCGCAATGAGGACCACGCCGCGCGCCACAGCGTCGACAAGCTGCTGGAAGTGACGCCGCGTCACCCGGAAGTTCTGCGTCTGGCTGAGCAGGCTTACATTCGCACCGGTGCATGGAGTTCCTTACTGGATATCATTCCTTCTATGGCCAAAGCACGCGTGGGTGATGAAGAACACCGTGCCATGCTGGAACAACAAGCCTGGGTGGGCCTGATGGATCAGGTTCGCGCCGATCAGGGTAGTGAGGGTCTACGCGCATGGTGGAAAAACCAGAACCGTAAAACCCGTCATCAGGTTGCCCTGCAGGTCGCCATGGCTGAGCATCTGATTGAGTGCGACGATCATGATACGGCACAGCAAATCATCATTGAGGGTCTGAAACGCCAGTATGACGACCGCCTGGTACTGCCTATCCCGCGTCTGAAAACCAACAACCCTGAGCAGATAGAAAAAGTGCTGCGCCAGCAGATTAAAGCCGTGGGCGATCGCCCGCTTCTGTGGAGTACGCTTGGTCAGTCGTTGATGAAGCACGGTGAATGGCAGGAGGCAACGATCGCCTTCCGTGCGGCCCTTAAACAGCGTCCGGATGCCTACGACTACGCCTGGCTGGCCGACGCGCTGGACAGACTGCATCAACCAGAAGAAGCCGCCACGATGCGTCGTGATGGCCTGATGCTGACGCTACAGAACAACAATCCTTCGCAGTGATTCCCTCTTGCCCGGTGACACTTCGCTTACCGGGCAATCGTATACACAAAATCATTCAAGATGCATCAAGGCGGCAAGTCTGGGAATCCACAAGCGCTTACATAAGTAAGTGACTGGGGTGACAAATCTGTCAGGAACAGATTTGAACGCTGTTTGCGGCGGCCCCGTAGGGGTGAGGCCCAGGGATGGGCCGAATAACTCAGGCGTAGCCAACAAAGAGGCAGCTTGAAGGATGACGTGTATATGCATAAAAAAACGCCCGCTCTTTTGGAGCAGGCGTTAAACAGGTCTGTATGACAACATAAATGGGTGCTTCACTCAACGTTATGTCCATGGTGTTTGATGAGGCTAACGCGACATCTGTCAGTGGACGATAAGCACCGGAAACGGCTCTGCGTCATTCCTGAGTTTATGAGGCCAGATGGCGAACATAAGAGATGGAATGAGCATCTACACGCATATTATTGCACAAGGCATGCCATGATTGCACTGCAAAAACTAGTTATTCGGACTTTTTAAGACATCAGGTAATTCGGGACATGGCAACGATATCACACAGGTCTTTCTTTGTGTAAGTGCCTGAAAGAAGAGAAAATCAGAAAACAAAAAACCCCGCCGAAGCGGGGTTCAAAATTGGTCGGCGAGAGAGGATTCGAACCTCCGACCCACTGGTCCCAAACCAGTTGCGCTACCAAGCTGCGCTACTCGCCGTTTTACTGCTTTTTGAATTTTTAGTTCAATTCTTTAAGTCGTGGTGCGAGGGGGGGGACTCGAACCCCCACATCCTAAGGACACTAACACCTGAAGCTAGCGCGTCTACCAATTCCGCCACCTTCGCATTTCACAACTTTAAATTAATGGGGTGGCTAATGGGATTCGAACCCACGACAACTGGAATCACAATCCAGGGCTCTACCAACTGAGCTATAGCCACCACTGCAAATCTTTTACGCGGTATTAAAACCACCGCAGCTCTGGCACCCTACTAAATGGTGCGCCCGACAGGATTCGAACCTGAGACCTCTGCCTCCGGAGGGCAGCGCTCTATCCAGCTGAGCTACGGGCGCTTAGCGCCGTTGCGGGGCTGGATATTACGGAGGTCTCGGTCTGCTGTCTAGTGCTTTTTTAAAATAAATTACCGTTTGGTCACGGAATGTGCGTTTTGTCGCTTATTCCTCCAGTTTTTGGCTTTCCCCATGCCGATTCAGACCAAAAACCTTATAAATGAGCGTCACAGCCAGTATGAAGCCCATACCCACAAACAGCGACATTCGGGTATCTTCATTAAAATACATGCCGATCAATACGCAAATCAGGAACGCCATCGTCAAATAATTCGCCCACGGGAACAGAATGGAGCGGAAAGGATGGCTGGCAATCGCCTCTTTGTGTGCCTGACGAAAACGCAGCTGGCTAATCAGGATAACAAACCACGGTACCATCCCCGGCAACACACTGGCGCTATAGACATACACAAAGACACGCTGCGGATTAGGAATAACGTAATTCAGGCATGAGCCAATCAGCAAGATGGCGATAGAAATCGCTACGCCAGCAACCGGCACGCCATGACGAGAGACTTTTCCGACAACGGCAGGTAATTGACGGTTCTTCGCCAGCGCGTACAACATACGACCACAGCTATACATCCCGCTGTTGCAGCCAGACAGCGCGGCGGTCAGGACCACGAAGTTGATAATCCCGGCCGCAGCGGTAATTCCAATTTTGGCAAACGTGAGAACGAACGGGCTGCCGTTGCTGCCAATCTCATTCCACGGGAAGATAGTGACGATCACAAATATCGCGCCGACGTAGAAAATCAGGATACGCCACAGCACTTTCCCTACCGCGCTACGCAATGTGACCTGCGGATTTTTGGCTTCACCCGCCGTGATGCCGATCAGCTCCACCCCCTGGTAGGAGGCCACCACGATACATAACGCGGTCAGGAAGCCTTTCCAGCCACCGGCAAAAAAGCCGCCGTGCTCGGTCAAGTTGCCGAAACCAATCGCCTGGCCGCCATTACCAAAGCCAAAGAAGATAACGCCGACCCCAATGACGATCATCACAATGATGGTGGTCACTTTGATCATCGCAAACCAGAACTCAATTTCACCGTACAGCCGAACCGCCGCCAGGTTTGCCAACGCCACTAACCCGACTGCAATCAGCGCGGGTATCCACTGTGCCATATCCGGGAACCAGAACTGCACGTAGACGCCAATGGCGGTAATTTCCGAGATCCCCACCGCCATCCACATAAACCAGTACGACCAGGCAGTGAGATAACCAAAGAAGGGGCTCATATAACGGTGGGCATACACCGCGAATGAACCGGCAACCGGCTCCAGAAACAGCATCTCGCCCATGGAACGCATAATGAAAAAGACGAACAGCCCGGCGACAATATAGGCCAACAGAACTGATGGCCCCGCCCATTTGAGGGTGCTGGCGGCGCCCATAAACAATCCAACGCCAATAGTGCCCCCAAGGGCAATTAACTCGATATGACGAGCCTCCAGCCCACGCTGTAGCTCAGGTTTACTTTCTGCCATAAATCCTCTTGTTGTGTTTGTATGCTTTCCGGTATGACCGGTTATCGTTATGGGTACATCGTTTTTTTGCCATAACAGGCCATACGGCGCCGACCGCTTGACGGTTGGCACCCAAAACACCACGGCACTATCATGATTGTTGCGAATGGTTTCCTAAAATCACTTAAATGGCAATTAAAGCATTCAAAAAATGAATAGATTGTTTGAGAAAGCAGCGATTATGTTGTGAATAAGTAGCGCACTCAGCAGAATGCGCTACATACCAAAGAAGGGAGGAGATCAGAGATTGCCGGTATAGTGCCAGCGCAGATAACGTAATAAGCGAAGTTGACGCGTGATACGGCTCGGCTGCGACAGCAAGCGGTACAGCCACTCCAGCCCGAGGTTTTGCCAGACTTTAGGCGCACGCTTTACATGGCCGGTAAAGACGTCGTAGGTGCCACCCACGCCCATATACAGCGCATCGGGATGAACCTGGCGGCAATCACGCATAAAGATTTCTTGTTTCGGTGACCCCATCGCTACGGTAACAATCTGCGCACCGCTGGCGTGAATCCGCTCGAACAGCGCCTGACGCTGCTGCGGCGTAAAATAGCCGTCCTGGCTGCCCACAATGTTCACGTTCCATTGTGTGCGCAGTTTTGCTTCCGTCTGCGCCAGCACCTCCGGCTTGCCGCCAATCAGGAAGACCGGCGTTCCTTCCCGGCCTGCTCGTGCCATTAAGGCCTCCCACAGATCGGCACCGGCCACACGTGAAACCTGGGCCTGTGGAAATTTTTTTCGCACGGAACGCACGACGCTGATCCCATCGGCGTATTTGAACTCAGCGGCATCGATCAGCGCACGTACCTCAGGGTTATCTTCCGCTGTCAGCATCTTCTCAGCATTGATCGCCACCAGCGTCCCCTGCCTAAGATGCCCTTCTGCAAACAGGTAATTCAGCGCATGCTGCATATCGCGCCAGCCAATCAGTTGTAATCCGCGCAGTGAATACAACGGCGCAGTGGTGTTATCAGTCATTACTATCCTTCAACCTGTGTCCGGGGCAGCGATTTTATGCGTTTATGAATCAGTCCGGCACTGTCAAACAGCCAGAACAACAGTTTTGCCACCAGCAAACAGACACCAAAAATCACGAGGAAAAAGACCACTCGCGAGACAAACGAATCCAGTCCTTCACGTGCTAACACGATCATATTGAAAATGGCGCCGAAACAGAAACTGTGCAAAATCGCCGACTTGTAGCGGTTTGTTTCCCGGTTACCTAACTCGTACAGCCAGTCGAACCATTTGATGATAAGTCCAACCACAATCGCGCCTAACGGGATAAACAACGCCCCGCCCATCACCACCAGTGAGCCAATTAATGTTGGCGAGATAGCCAACCCCGAGTGGTTGTTCAACACTTCCCAGGTAAAGTAGTTCGCCGAATTGAGTACGATGCTCGGTCGCCCAGGCCACAGCCAACTGGGGATAAACACATAGAAGTCACGCACGATCGGCGCCAGACCCTGGAACTCAATATTGTGGTAATTCTGCAGCAACAATGCCAGGTTTTCCCACGGCGAGAAGGTGTCGCGCGTCAGATACAGGAAAGTATAGAACGCTTCGTCTCCGCTGACGTTCATGCCATAGCGCTTCAGCGCCAGCCAGAACATCCCCACAATGCCCAGCACGCCAGCGGCCGCCAGCATCCACAGCGAAATCCAGCCGCGAATAATGCCGATAAACAGGAAGATGGCAAAGGCGATGATGATATTGGCGCGCGTGCCGCCCACAATCATATAGGTCAGCAAGCCAAACGCGACGGTGCTTACCAGAAAAAACAGCCACGCTTTGCTGTCCTGACGCAGGAAGTACACCACCAGCATCGCTGGGATGAAGAAGTAGAAGAAGCGCTTCAACGCCACACCGGAAACTTCACTGGAGAAGATCTGGCTGTAGGACTGCAGTCTGAACAGCAGGAAGCCGTTGTGCATAAAGAATATGCCCACGCTCACTAGCGCAATCGCCATCAATATTATCCACGTCAGATGAGCCTCAACGCGGTTGATAGTAAACAGTGGCTTACGCGGTCTTTCCGCCGTTCGCCTGCGTAAACGGGTTTTATAGGTCACGTAATAGACAGCATAGAAACAGGCGGCTGACAGCAGCGCCTGCAGCAGAATTTCCGGCGGGGCCACCGCCACGTCGAAGCGGAATACCAGCACGCTGGTCAGCGGAAAGCCAAAGAAAAACGTCAATAAAAACAGCAATGAGAAGAACACATTGAAGTTAAAGCGTACCCGTCGGAACTCAAACCAGGTCAACGTGGCGATAAACAGTGTGGAGAGCAGCCACACCACCAGCAGACCGCTGAATTGCATCAGGCTCATACCGTTTCTCCGGAAGCAATTTTCAGCGCGTTATGCCACGGCTGTAGGTAATTCGGGCTAAAGAAGGTAATGGCGCTCTTATCGACCGAGGCCAGCTGACGCTGCGCTTCGCGCACAATACCTTCATTGAGTTCATCGGTGGTAAACAATACCGGCAAGTTTTGCTCTGCCATATCCTGCCAGAAGGGGTTTTCGCGGTTAAGCACACACGGAATACCGGCCTGGATCAACAGACACAAGGTGCCGATCCCCTGCTGACGAGCAAAAATAAAGTAGCCCAGATCGCACTGACGCAGTAACGCCAGATAAGCCTCAAATTCCAGCTTTTCGCTGAGAATGTGCAGGTTTTCCGCACGAAATAATGCCAGTCCAGCCTGACGAACGTCATCGATATACGCCGCATTATCGGCAGGGTAACCCATGGGCACAATCACGTTCACCGTATCGCCAAACTGCTGATGCACGGCGCGCAGCGCGGCAATATGTTCATTGCTGCGGTCGCCGGAGTTTCCCACCAGAATGGTCATTTTCCCGCTGCGTTCACGCCCATCGCTCATCGTATTGAGCGATGGATCCATGCGCGTCGGAAAATACAGCAGCTCACCGCGCACGCGCGGATGCAGCCCAGCGAAATAGCGCAAATCACCCCGCGTGGCAAACACGCAGCCCACGCGGTTTTGCGCCAGCCGACGAAGCGGATAAAACAGGCGGAATTTCAGTCCACTGGAGACTTCATACAGATCGGCGCCCCAGATGTGCCAGTAAAACTGCTCGGGTTTAATTCCCCCACTCAGCAGTGCCAGCCATAAGCTGGTATTGAACTGACCGTGAAAGAAGAAACGCTGTTGACGATCCGCTTTCGCTTTCTTAATAACCGCCTCTGCCAGCGCCTTTTTCCCGCTATAGAAACTCAGCGATAACGCCGGGCAGCTTTCGCTGAATCCCGCATCCTGACCGGCAACCATAAACACGCGCGCGTGCTCGCTCGTCGCAGCCAGCGAGTCGTTGAAAAACCGCAATACGGTTTGGTTATGGTGAGGGATATCCGATCCCAGAACGTGAATCAGTACTGTCATGCCCGCCTACGCCAGAGTAAAAATACGCCGCAACAGAGAGAAAAATAGACCACATAGGTTGCCATATATGCCTGGGCTGCTCCCAGAGCGCCATGCGCAGGGATCAGCCAGTGGGCAAATGCCGTCAATAACGTGAACTGGCTAATTTCAGCCAAAATATAAAACCGTAGCGACGCTTTCGCGATCACCAAATAGCCAAAAACGTAAGCCCCTACTTTCAGGACATCGCCCACCAGCTGCCAGGCAAATAGATCGCGCATCGCGGTAAATTTAGCCGAAAACAGCAGCCAGATAGCAAAGTCACGCAGCAGCCAGACGGTGAGACTCGCGGCAGCAACCGCCGGTAGCACAAACTTCAGCGACTTTACGACCTCGCGCGAAATGTCATGCTTTTCAGTTAAGCGCGACAGCGTCGGCAGCAAGTAAACGCTGAATGAGGCGGTGATAAATTGCAGATACGCATCGGAAATACTGCTCACCCCCTGCCAGATCCCCACGTCATCCCAGCTGTAATGGGCTGCCAGCAGGTTTCGCATCATTACGTACGCCACCGGCAGCGTCACGGAGGTGACCAACGCCATCAGCGTGAACTTGCTTAACTGCCCGGCCAGACCGTTATCCCAGCAGGGTTTCAGGTAGCGCAGTGGGATAGTTCCACGCTTAATCAACATCGCAGCAGCGGGGATCACTACCAGCGCAGGCACCAGCGCCAGCCCTAACAACGCACCTTCGTAACCCCCGAGACGATAGCAACCATAATAGGCCACCACGCCCACCAGGCTACCGACAATCAGCGATAGCGCATTGCCGGCAGCATCGCGAAAACCTTTCATCAGCGCCAGCAGCAGATTCGCCCAGGCTATGCCCATCTGTACCAGTGCAACCAGCCGCACTAACCCTTGATAATGCGTATGACCAAATAAACCCTGGCTGATCGGCGCTGCAGCCAGCAGAAAAAGGGCGGCCATCAGCGTGGAGAATCCCAGCACCATCGCCGAAGAGGTACCGACCACACGGCGTAACTGCGCCGGATCGCCATGATGCTGTGCGACGTACTTCGTGACGCCGTTGAATATTCCGGCCCCCGCCAGTACACCGAGCACAGTAACCATCTGGCGGAAGTTACCCGCCTGCCCCACACCGGCCGGGCCAAATGAAACCGCCAGCAGTTTCACCACCAGCAGGCCCGCACCAATTTTTACCAGCGTACTGGCTGCCGTCCACAGGGACGCTTTAGCAAGCGACATATCAGGCGAAGTAGTTCAGTAAGGTCGTAATCACTGTGCGCTGGTTGACCGGCGACAGATTGTAAAACAGCGGCAGGCGCAGCAGACGTTCGCTCTCCTGAGTGGTGTAACGATCAACTCCGGCAAACTCACCAAATTTATCGCCAGCCGGGCAATCGTGCAGCGGGATATAATGGAATACCGCCATGATTTCGGCTTCTTTCAGGAAGTTGATCAGCGCACTGCGATCGTCGATATCGCGCAGCTTGATATAAAACATATGGGCATTTTGCACGCAATCCTGCGGGATGGAAGGCAGTTCAATACGCCCGGCGCGTGCCAGCGGTTCCAGCGCATCATAATAATTCTGCCACAGCGCCAGACGATGCTGGTTGATACGATCCGCCGCTTCCAGTTGTGCCCACAGATAGGCGGCCTGCAGATCGGACATCAAATAGCTGGAACCAATATCTCGCCAGGTGTATTTATCCACTTGGCCACGGAAGAACTGGCTACGGTTGGTCCCTTTTTCGCGGATGATCTCAGCACGTTCGATTAATTTTTTATCATTAATCAGCGTGGCTCCACCTTCGCCACCCGCGGTGTAATTTTTGGTTTCGTGGAAGCTAAAGCAGCCAATATGACCAATCGTTCCCAGCGCGCGGCCTTTGTAGGTCGACATCACGCCCTGAGCTGCATCTTCCACCACGAACAGGTTGTACTTAGCCGCCAGTGCCATAATGGTGTCCATTTCGCAGGCAACGCCCGCGTAATGCACCGGTACGATAGCGCGGGTTTTGTCGGTGATCGCCGCTTCAATCAGCGTCTCGTCAATGTTCATGGTATCCGGGCGGATATCGACAAAGACGACTTTGGCCCCACGCAGCACGAAGGCGTTGGCGGTGGAGACAAAGGTGTAGCTCGGCATGATCACTTCATCACCAGCCTGGATATCCAGCAGCAATGCCGCCATCTCAAGCGAGGCGGTACAGGAGGGTGTCAGCAGCACTTTCGCGCTGCCAAAATGTTGCTCCAGCCACTGCTGGCAACGACGGGTAAAGCCGCCGTCACCGCACAGTTTTCCGCTGCTCATCGCAGACTGCATGTATTCAAGCTCGGTGCCCACCACCGGCGGTGCGTTAAATGGGATCATGTTGTCACCTGTATAACCAGTACGCGGTGCTTTCTACATTGGCACCGCTCTGTATGTAACGTTTAAGCGCGGCGATATTGCCCATCTGGGTCGCCACGCGCAATGTTGTTTTACCGCGAGCCTGCGCCCAGCACAGCGCAGCCTGCATCAGTTCTGCGCCCGCACCGCGACCAGCCAGTAGGCCAATACGCGCGTCGGTCTCATTCAGTTCACGCAGTGAGACATAGCCACGAATATCGCCAGCCTGTGTGCGAAAAACGAGACACTGATGGTCGAACGTGCCCAGTACGGCATTTTCAATCCACTGCGCGTAGAAACGCGCGCTGGCATCGGGCGCATACCACGGCGCACGAAAACGGCTTTGCGCGAACGCCTTCCCCGCCAGCTGACATAACGCCGGGATATCTGCAGTTTGTGCGACCTGCGCGCTGGGATTGTCATAAACGCCCGTGACCGACAGCGCTAAATCCACTTCCCCTTCGACCAGCGAGAAACCCAGCTGCTGCAATGCATCTAACTCCTGGGCGTTCGCCGCAGGAATTTTCGCCTGTACCCGCTCCCAGGGCTGCAACGAATCCGCAGTCAGAACCGGCGCATGCGGGTCAACACGCACAATGGCGCTCTTCACGCCAAAGAACGTATTCTCCCAATTCAGCGGCTCAATACTGGCGCGGACGAGCACGGAGTAGCTCCAGCAGATATTGACCATAACCGGTTTTAGCCAGAGAACTGGCGGCACGCTTCACGCCTTCATCATCCAGCCAGCCGTTGCGCCAGGCGATTTCTTCCAGGCAGGCAATTTTAAAGCCCTGACGTTTCTCAACCGTCTGTACGAACATACTCGCTTCAATCAGGCTGTCATGCGTACCGGTATCCAGCCAGGCAAAACCACGGCCGAGCAGTTCCACCGTCAGGTTACCCGCGTCAAGATACATCTGGTTGATGGAGGTAATCTCCAGCTCTCCACGCTCGGAAGGCTTCACGCGTTTTGCGTACTCCACCACCTTGCTGTCGTAGAAATAGAGTCCCGTCACCGCCCAGTTAGATTTCGGTTCTTTCGGCTTCTCTTCCAGCGAGACGGCGCGGAAATTGTCGTCAAACTCCACCACGCCGAAACGCTCAGGATCCATAACCTGATAGCCAAATACCGTCGCCCCTTCCGTTCGGGCAGCAACGTGGCGCAGTTTTGGACTAAATCCCTGCCCAAAGAAGATGTTGTCACCTAAAACCAGACAGGAAGGCTCACCGTTAAGGAACGTTTCGCCGATGATAAACGCCTGCGCCAGTCCGTCCGGGCTGGGCTGCTCGGCATAGTGCAACTCAATGCCAAACTCAGAGCCATCGCCCAGCAAACGCTGGAAATAGCCTTTATCTTCCGGCGTGGTGATAATCAGGATTTCACGGATCCCCGCCAACATCAGCACCGATAGCGGGTAGTAAATCATCGGCTTGTCGTAAATCGGTAATAGCTGTTTCGATACGCCACGCGTAATGGGGTGCAGGCGAGAACCCGAACCTCCCGCCAAAATGATACCTTTCATGCGTACCTCCTCCGGAAATTAACCCTTCAGACCTAAACGTTCACCCTGGTAGCTGCCATCCTGCACGGGCTTCCACCACGCCTCATTCGCCAGATACCATTGCACGGTTTTGCGCATGCCGCTCTCAAACGTTTCCTGCGGCATCCAGCCAAGTTCACGTGCAATCTTCGACGCATCAATGGCGTAACGTTGATCGTGGCCAGGACGATCGTCAACAAAGGTGATCAGTGAGCGGTACTGCGCAAGGCCCTGTGGCTTGTTGGGGGCCAGTTCTTCCAGCAGGCAGCAAATCGTCTCGACTACGTCCAGATTCTTACGCTCGTTGTGCCCGCCGATGTTATATGTTTCCCCCACGGCCCCGGTGGTCGCTACGCAATACAACGCGCGGGCATGATCCTCCACGTACAGCCAGTCGCGGATCTGCTGCCCGTTGCCGTATACCGGCAGCGGTTTGCCAGCCAGCGCGTTAAGAATCGTCAGTGGGATCAGCTTTTCCGGGAAGTGGTACGGGCCGTAGTTGTTGGAGCAGTTGGTAATCAGCGTAGGTAAACCGTACGTACGTAGCCAGGCACGGACCAGATGGTCGCTACTGGCTTTCGATGCGGAATAAGGGCTGCTTGGTGCATACGGCGTGGTTTCAGTGAAAAAATCATCCGTAGAATGAAGATCGCCATACACTTCATCGGTCGAAATATGATGGAAACGAAACGCCGATTTTTTCTCATCGGTTAATACGTTCCAGTAAGCGCGCGCCGCTTCCAGCAGGGTGTAGGTACCCACAATATTGGTTTCGATAAACGCAGCCGGACCATCAATGGAACGATCAACGTGGCTTTCCGCCGCCAGGTGCATGACGCAGTCTGGCTGATACTGTTGAAAGACAGCGTCAAGCGCAGCCCGATCGCAGATATCAACTTTCTCAAAGGCAAAACGGTCATTCTGTGCGACCGGCGTTAGCGACATCAGGTTGCCGGCATAGGTCAGTTTATCGACCACCACCACAGCATCCTGCGTCTCGTTAATGATATGCCGTACAACCGCGGAGCCGATAAATCCGGCGCCACCGGTGACCAGAATTCGTTTCATTATCGCCAGACTCCTTTGGTATCAACCACGTACTGCTGGTGTACCGCATCGCCTTTAATCGCTTTAAATTCATTATGGTCGACCAGCATCACCAGCACATCAGCGCTTGCCAGTGCGTCGTCCAGTTTCGCCAACATACACAGGCCATCCAGTTTTTTTGGCAGTTGATGAACATTCGGTTCCACCACCAGCGTTTCACCGCCGTGCCACTGGGCGATACTCAGCGCGATACCCATCGCCGGGCTTTCACGTAAATCGTCAATATTCGGTTTAAATGCCAGGCCAAAACAGGCAATTTTTACCTCGCTGGCGCGTTTGTTTGTCTTCGCCAGACAATCCGCTACGGCGGCTTTTACCCGATCAACAACCCAGTGAGGTTTGCCATCATTGACTTCACGGGCGGTGCGGATCAATTTCGCCTGCTGCGGGTTCTGCGCCACAATAAACCATGGATCGACTGCAATACAGTGACCGCCAACGCCGGGGCCAGGTTGCAGGATATTGACGCGCGGGTGTCGGTTCGCCAGGCGAATCAGTTCCCAGACGTTAATCTCCTGTTCGGCGCAAATCAGCGACAGTTCATTGGCAAAGGCGATATTCACGTCGCGGAAGCTATTTTCAGTAAGTTTACACATTTCCGCCGTGCGGGCGTTAGTCACCACACATTCACCTTCAAGGAAGATGTTGTACAGCTCGCTGGCGCGCGCGGAACAGACGGGCGTCATCCCGCCAATCACGCGATCGTTTTTAATCAGCTCGACCATCACCTGGCCCGGCAGCACGCGCTCTGGACAATAGGCAATATTGACGTCTGCCTGTTCCCCAGCCTGTTGCGGGAACGTCAGATCAGGCCGAATTTCGGCAAGCCATGCGGCCATCTGCTCGGTCGCCCCGACGGGTGACGTTGACTCGAGGATCACCAGCGCACCTTTTTTAAGCACCGGTGCCACTGACTTCGCCGCCGCTTCGACGTACACCATATCGGGTTCATGCTCCCCTTTGAACGGGGTAGGCACAGCGATTAAATACGCATCCGCTTCCGTAGGTTTGGTGGTCGCCCGAAGATACCCCTCTTCTACAGCGGTTTTCACCACCGCACCGAGGTCGGGTTCAACGATATGGATCTCACCACGGTTAATGGTGTCCACCGCATGCTGATTAACATCTACGCCAATCACGTGTTTTTGATGGGAAGCAAAAGCAGCTGCGGTTGGCAGCCCGATATAACCCAGCCCAATGACAGAAATGGTCGTAAAACTCATAGCGATATCCGATTGTTTTTTAACGCGTCTAAAATGCGACCACACGCTTGCCCATCGCCATACGGATTATGGGCTCGGCTCATGGTCTGATATTCATCTTCGTCATGCAGCAAACGCGTGACTTCTTCCACAATACGCTGCGGATCTGTCCCCACCAGCCGCACCGTGCCTGCAGTAATGGCCTCCGGGCGCTCCGTCGTTTCGCGCATCACCAGCACTGGCTTGCCCAGAGAAGGGGCTTCTTCCTGGATACCGCCAGAATCGGTCAGGATCAGCCAGGCGTGGTTCATCAGCCAGACAAACGGCAGGTACTCCTGCGGCTCGATCAAAATCACATTGTCAACGTGACCCAGGATGCGATTAACCGGTTCGCTGACGTTAGGGTTCAGGTGCACCGGGTAGACAATCTGCACATCCTGATTCGCCGCTGCAATTTCTGCCAGCGCATGGCAGATTTGCTCAAAACCGCGACCGAAGCTTTCCCGACGATGACCGGTCACCAGGATCATCTTTTTATCCGCGCTCAGGAAAGGATAATGCTCAGCCAGTTCGGCCCGCAGTTCATCGCTCGCCAGTACGCGATCGCGAACCCAGATCAACGCATCAATCACCGTATTGCCGGTGACAAAAATGCGGTTATCGGCAATGTTTTCGCGTAACAAGTTCTGCCGCGAGTTTTCCGTAGGTGCAAAATGATACATCGCCAGACGCCCGGTCAGCGTGCGGTTTGCCTCTTCCGGCCACGGAGAATAGAGATCGCCTGTTCGCAACCCGGCCTCAACATGTCCGACAGGAATACGCTGATAAAACGCGGCCAGACTGGTGGCAATGGTCGTTGTCGTATCACCATGTACCAGTACGACATCCGGTTTAAACTCAGCCAGAATCGGCTTTAACCCTTCAAGGATTCGGCAGGTAATTTCGGTGAGTCCCTGACCGGGCTGCATAATATTGAGATCGTAGTCAGGCACAATGGAAAAGAGGTTCAACACCTGATCAAGCATCTCCCGATGCTGCGCTGTGACGCAAACTTTCGCCTCAAAATCAGGATCTTTTGCCAGCGCATGAACCAGAGGTGCCATCTTGATGGCCTCCGGTCGCGTGCCAAATACAGTCAGTACTTTCACATCGATTCTCTTCGGATTGGCAGCGAGGGCCCAGCCCCTCACTGCAACGGTATTGCTAAATCGAGCGGCGACGGGTTAACGCGACACCGGCACCGATCAAGGCCCCGACAATGCCCCACATAATCATCAGGAAGGCACGGCGCGGGCTATCACGTTTTACCGGTTCTTCCGGCGTCCGCAAATAACGATAGGTCTGAAAACGTGGGTCCAGAGTAGGACCGACGTTCAGCGTATTGAGCATGGCTCTGTTTTGGAAATAATCCAGATCGAACTCTGGACCAACGGCCTGCAAGTTTTCGAGTCGCGCCTGCAGCATAGGACGTCCGAGCAAAAACAGCTCAGAGTCCGGTAATTCATCCGCAGGTACATCGGTTGAAGTGCGAGAAATATTATGTTGCTCGGCTATTTTGAGCGCTTGTTCAATGTTGTGAGCGCGACGAGAAAAGAGTGATTTCGCCACCTCTTCCTGGCGTTTAACCTGCGCTTTCATCTGTACCGTGCGCGCAGCCCACGCGCCTTTTAACTCATCGTTCAGATGGCGTGCTGCACGCTGGCTGGCAAATGCCACATACTGGCGCAGCAGGTTGTTAGCATCTGGCGCCGTTTCCGCAATCAGCTTCACGCTGTCATTAGTGTTGCGCTGTGCATCACCAGGCATAAACTGAATGTTATTAATCAGCTCATCCAACAATGCCGCATCGGCTTTACTGTTGCCGACCATCCGTTGCTTAAAGTAATCGGTCTGCTGCCAAAATTCACGGCGCGTATCCCACGAGGCAACCTGCATGACAAATTCTTTATACGCTTCGTCCATCACCGACGGTTGATCCGCCGGAGCCAGGCTAGCCTTAATATCCAGGTTACGTAAAAACTGCTGCTGAGAGTAATAGCCCCCCAACATATTCACCGTAGGCCGGTCAGAAATGGCGGTCGCACTCCACTCCTGACGCGCAAAAAACGTATAGGCGAGAGCAACAAGCGCAAAGACGAGGGCCATACCGACAATCCACACCTTCCCTGCCCATAAGGTCCGAAACAACCCACGGATGTCCAGTTCATTTTCAGTGTTCACGGCACGCTCTCCCGGTAATGGCTGTGTCATCGCATCCTCATTTACTTGGTTAAGTTTGGTTTGTTTTCGCGGTTTCTTCGTAGCCTGCGTTTCATACGTTTGATAAATCTTGCCACCTTCCAGGCACGCTTGATGCAATAACCGTAGAAGAAGAATGCTAGCAAAAACAGCACCAGCATGACCCATTCAGGGACAAAATGAGAATATTCTGCCAGCACGCCAATGGCGGCCAGAATCGCAGCAGCCAGCGTAATCAGGACAAACGCTTGTCGGGAAGTAAACCCAGCACGCATGATCAAATGATGAATATGCTGGCGATCCGCAGAAAAAGGACTCATCCCCTTACGCAAACGACGGTACATGATGGCTACCATATCCATCAGAGGAATAGCGATAATCCACAGCGCAGTGACCGGGCTAATAGGATGGGTTTTACCCTGTGTGGTTTCCAGCAGGATCCAGATAACGGTGAAGCCAATTAGCGTACTGCCCGCATCGCCCATAAACACTTTGTAGCGACGACCTAACACGCCGAGGTTGAGCAGAATATACGGCAGAATGGCGGCAATCATCGCGAAGCACCAGATTGCCAGGCTAGTTTGTCCATCAAACCAGAGGATCAGGCCCATTGCGGCAAAGGATACGCTGGACAGCCCGCCAAGCAGGCCATCAATACCATCAACCATATTGAAGGCGTTAATTGCCGCCCAGACGGCGAAGAGCGTCAGGAAATAGCCGAACGGACCGAGGACCATCTCCCAAGGGCCAAAGATGTAGCCCAGACTGCTGAGATAGAGTTTACCAACCACCATCATAATGACGCCGATGGCCGCCTGAATTGTGGCGCGAATTTTTACGCTGATATCATAACGATCGTCCAGCGCGCCAATAAAAACCAGCACACCGGCACAGGCGAGGTAGAGAGAAGCATGTGGGATGTAATAATCTGCGATTAAGAACATAAAGCAAATACCGGCGTAAACCGAGATCCCCCCAACCAACGGTATCAGCCCCTGATGACGTTTACGATAGTTGGGCTTATCCACTAAACCGATCTTTTTTGCGACCTTACGCGCAAAAAAAAGGAACAGTGTCGTGAATAGAAAAATACTGATGAGATCAGTACTTGCTGTCAGTAAATTCACAATGCGTGCTCTCAGAGAAAATTATTAGCAGAAGTATAACCACGAAGACCTTTATTCAGAAGGGAAACTCCGTTCCGAAATGCCTGTTTTGTATAATTATTAATCACACAACACGAATGACGTATCGAGCGCAAAATAAAGGTAAGTGACATCACTATTGCTTATGTGTCGCTTAGGTTACAGGCATAAAAGCAAAACGCCACGTAAAACGTGGCGTTTTCAGAGGATGCCCGACTTAAGAGCGCTTCATCATATCGAAGAAGTCGTCGTTGGTCTTGGTCATCGCCAGCTTGTTAATGAGGAATTCCATCGCGTCGATTTCACCCATCGGATGAATGATTTTGCGCAGGATCCACATTTTCTGCAGCTCTTCCTGAGTGGTGAGCAGCTCTTCTTTACGGGTACCGGAACGGTTGTAGTCGATAGCTGGGAAGACGCGTTTTTCAGCAATCTTACGCGAGAGGTGCAGTTCCATGTTGCCGGTACCTTTAAACTCTTCATAGATAACTTCATCCATTTTAGAGCCGGTATCGACCAGCGCAGTCGCGATGATGGTCAGGCTGCCGCCCTCTTCCACGTTACGTGCCGCACCGAAGAAACGCTTCGGACGGTGCAGGGCGTTTGCATCAACACCACCAGTCAACACTTTACCGGAAGCCGGTACCACAGTGTTGTAGGCACGCGCCAGACGGGTGATGGAATCAAGCAGGATGATAACGTCTTTCTTGTGCTCAACCAGACGTTTCGCTTTCTCGATAACCATTTCCGCAACCTGAACGTGGCGAGATGCGGGTTCGTCAAAGGTGGAAGCAATCACTTCACCTTTAACCAGACGCTGCATCTCAGTCACTTCTTCCGGACGTTCGTCGATCAGCAGTACCATCAACACGCAGTCTGGGTGGTTGTACGCGATGCTCTGTGCAATGTTCTGCAGCAGCATGGTTTTACCGGCTTTCGGTGGTGCCACAATCAGACCACGTTGGCCGCGACCGATCGGAGACGCCAGATCCAGGACACGAGCCGTTAAGTCTTCTGTAGAACCGTTACCACGTTCCATACGCAGACGTGAGTTTGCGTGCAGCGGGGTTAAGTTCTCGAACAGAATCTTATTACGCGCGTTTTCCGGCTTGTCGTAGTTAACTTCGTTAACTTTCAACAATGCAAAGTAACGCTCACCCTCTTTAGGAGGACGAATCTTACCGGAAATGGTGTCACCAGTGCGGAGGTTGAAACGGCGGATTTGGCTAGGGGATACGTAGATGTCGTCTGGGCCTGCGAGGTAGGAACTGTCTCCAGAACGAAGGAAACCAAATCCATCCTGCAATATCTCCAGCACACCGTCACCAAAGATATCTTCGCCACTCTTTGCGTGCTGCTTCAGGATGGCAAAAATAATGTCCTGCTTGCGCATACGAGCCAGGTTTTCCAGGCCCATATTTTCGCCGAGAGTGATCAGCTCAGAAACCGGCGTATTCTTTAATTCGGTAAGATTCATAATGGTGTGAGTTCTTAAACTTGGGGTAAATCTCGAACTTAATGTTGTGAATGGTATGGCAGGGTCATCCATGCCTGTTTACGGCCATCGACTCATGTCTGTTCGCTGTCTGGTCACAGGAAAGTACGCAGAACTGAAACGACAAGACGGATTGAGCGACAAGCCAGGAATCTGTCCACTTCTCGCGCGAGAAACAACGGGAAGCATTGGATAAACAAGATTCAAACTTAATAAGGTATGTTTAATACGAAGTCAACACTAACTTAGCACGACTCAAGTCGGGCGTCCAGTCATCCGAAGAATTTTGGAATCAGGTCGCCCGAACTTGATAATTCCATCTTACGCCAGGTTAGCGTCGAGGAACTCTTTTAGCTGACCTTTGGACAGTGCGCCGACTTTTGTCGCCGCAACTTCGCCGTTTTTAAACAGCAGCAGGGTCGGGATACCACGGATACCATATTTCGGTGCGGTGCCTGGGTTTTGGTCAATGTTCAGTTTCGCAACCGTCAATTTACCCTGATACTCGTCAGCGATTTCATCCAGAATTGGAGCGATCATTTTGCACGGACCGCACCACTCTGCCCAGAAATCAACGAGGATAGCTCCGTCCGCTTTGAGTACATCCGTGTCAAAACTGTCGTCTGTCAGGTGAATAATTTTATCGCTCATAATAACTCCACAGGAAAAAGCCTGGTGTGTTGGTGTAGCATTAACCAACTAAAGGTTGACTTTATTTCACCGTATACGCTTTCGTAAAGCAATAGTAAGCTGATATTCTACCACACTATGAGCAAAACACATTTAACAGAACAGAAGTTTTCCGACTTCGCACTGCACCCACAGGTGATAGAAGCCCTTGAAAATAAAGGGTTTCATAATTGCACGCCCATTCAGGCACTGGCCCTCCCGCTAACGCTGGCAGGTCGTGATGTCGCAGGACAGGCGCAAACCGGAACCGGGAAAACGATGGCGTTTCTGACGTCAACGTTTCATTATCTTCTCTCTCATCCCGCGATTGCCGATCGCAAGGTGAACCAACCGCGTGCGCTAATTATGGCGCCAACGCGTGAGTTAGCCGTGCAGATCCATGCCGATGCGGAACCGCTGGCGCAAACTACCGGTCTGAAATTAGGCCTGGCTTATGGCGGCGACGGTTACGACAAACAGCTGAAAGTGCTGGAAAGCGGCGTCGATATCCTTATCGGCACCACGGGCCGTCTCATTGACTACGCAAAACAGAACCACATCAACCTGGGTGCCATTCAGGTCGTGGTACTGGATGAAGCCGATCGCATGTACGATCTGGGCTTTATTAAAGATATCCGCTGGCTGTTCCGTCGGATGCCGCCAACCAACCAGCGTCTGAATATGCTGTTTTCCGCGACCCTCTCTTACCGCGTTCGCGAACTGGCGTTCGAACAAATGAACAACGCCGAGTACGTAGAAGTCGAACCGGAACAGAAGACGGGCCACCGTATCAAAGAAGAGCTCTTCTATCCTTCAAACGAAGAGAAAATGCGTTTACTGCAAACGCTGATCGAAGAAGAGTGGCCAGATCGCGCCATTGTTTTTGCAAACACCAAGCACCGTTGCGAAGATATTTGGGGCAGCCTTGCCGCTGACGGTCATCGCGTCGGTCTGCTGACCGGTGACGTGGCACAGAAAAAACGTCTGCGCATTCTGGAAGAGTTCACCCGTGGCGATCTCGACATTCTGGTTGCAACCGACGTTGCCGCGCGTGGTCTGCATATTCCGGCTGTTACGCATGTATTTAACTATGACCTGCCGGATGACTGCGAAGACTACGTACACCGTATTGGTCGTACCGGTCGTGCAGGCGCAAGCGGACACTCCATCAGCCTGGCCTGCGAAGAGTACGCGTTGAATTTACCTGCTATCGAGACCTATATCGGCCACTCGATTCCGGTCAGCAAGTATAACCCGGATGCACTGATGACCGATTTGCCGAAGCCGCTTCGCCTGACGCGAACGCGCCCTGGTAATGGCCCACGCCGCACCGGTGGTGCTCCGCGTAATCGTCGTCGTTCAGGTTAAGAAACGTTATGCCATACACAAAATCATTCAGCCTGTATCAAGGCGGTGAGAAAACGCAGCCAACACAGATACAGGTTGAAGGATGAAGGATGAAGTGTATGAATTCTACCTCGTTGTATGCAGCAATCGATCTCGGCTCCAATAGTTTTCATATGCTGGTTGTACGCGAGGTAGCGGGAAGCATCCAGACGCTCACGCGGATTAAACGCAAAGTGCGTCTGGCCGCTGGCCTGAGTAGTGATAATGCGCTCTCTGCTGAAGCCATGGAGCGCGGTTGGCAGTGTCTACGGCTGTTTGCAGAGCGCCTGCAGGATATTCCTCAGCCACAAATTCGCGTGGTTGCCACGGCAACACTGCGTATCGCCACCAATGCCGACATTTTTATTGCCAAAGCGCAAGAGATCCTCGGCTGTGCCGTTCAGGTTATTAGCGGTGAAGAAGAAGCCCGGCTGATTTATCAGGGGGTTGCCCACACCACCGGCGGTGCCGATCAGCGTCTGGTCGTCGATATCGGCGGAGCCAGTACCGAACTGGTCACCGGCTCTGGTGCACAAACCACCTCCTTGTTTAGCCTGTCAATGGGCTGCGTCACGTGGCTCGAACGGTACTTTACCGATCGAAATCTGGCGCAGGAAAACTTTGACGAGGCAGAGAAGGCGGCGCGTGAAGTCTTGCGTCCTGTCGCTGACAATCTACGTTTTCACGGCTGGAAAGTGTGTGTCGGGGCTTCTGGCACCGTACAGGCACTGCAGGAAATAATGATGGCGCAGGGCATGGACGAGCGCATTACGCTGGCAAAACTTCAGCAACTAAAGCAGCGCGCCATTCATTGCGGACGTCTTGAAGAGCTGGAAATCGAAGGGTTAACGCTGGAACGTGCGCTGGTGTTCCCCAGCGGACTGGCAATCCTGATCGCCATTTTCACAGAGCTCAATATCCAGTGTATGACCCTTGCTGGCGGCGCATTACGTGAAGGTCTGGTCTATGGCATGCTGCATCTGGCCGTGGACCAGGACATTCGCAGTCGCACGTTGAGAAATATTCAGCGTCGATTTATGGTCGATACCGATCAGGCGCATCGTGTCGCTAACCTGGCAAGTAAGTTCCTCGATCAAGTAGAGAAAAAGTGGCATTTGGAAGCTATCAGCCGCGAACTGCTGATTAGTGCCTGTCAGTTGCATGAAATTGGACTTAGCGTCGATTTTAAGCAAGCGCCGCAGCATGCGGCCTATCTGGTGCGCAATCTCGATCTTCCGGGATTTACCCCCGCACAGAAAAAACTGTTAGCCACGCTGTTACTCAACCAAACCAACCCGGTCGATCTCTCTTCGCTCCACCAGCAAAACGCGGTGCCGCCGCGTATTGCGGAACATCTTTGCCGTTTGCTCCGTCTGGCGATCATTTTTGCCAGCCGTCGCCGGGACGATTTAGTTCCGGAAATTCATCTCGAAGCAAAGAATGAACATCTTACGATAACACTGCCTGAAGGCTGGCTGGTGCATCATCCGCTGGGTAAAGAGCTTATCGATCAGGAAAGCCAGTGGCAAAGCTATGTCCATTGGCCTTTAGAAGTGCACTAACCCTCAAGTATTGCCGGATAGCCTACGTTTATCCGGCCTACAAAAACCTACTTCTCTTTTGCTTTCGCCATCATTGCCCGAATATTCGCGATGCTGGCTTGCCCTTTCTGCATCCGCTCCTCAGCGCTGACCACTTTTCGCTCCTGCTCCCAGATAATATCGTCCTGCGGTAATTCCAGCAGAAAACGACTCGGCTCCGGGCGCACCAGTTCACCGTACTGACGACGCTCTTTACACAGTGTAAAAATCAGTTCTTTCTGCGCGCGAGTGATGCCAACATAGGCCAGACGACGTTCTTCATCGATGTTATCTTCATCAATGCTGCTCTGATGTGGCAAAAAGCCTTCTTCCATGCCCACCATAAACACGTACGGGAACTCCAGTCCTTTGGAGGCATGTAACGTCATGAGTTGTACCTGATCCAACTCTTCTTCACTCTCGCCACGTTCCATCATGTCGCGCAGGGTAAAGCGGGTAACAACCTGGGTCAGCGTCATCGGTTCATCAATATCACTACCTTCCAGCATTTCCGTCATCCAACTGAAGAGTGTATTGACGTTTTTCATACGCATTTCGGCAGCTTTCGGGCTGGGTGAGGTTTCATAGAGCCACGATTCGTAGTCAATGCCGTGGATCAGATCGCGCACAGCCGCAATCGGGTCACGCTCGGCCAGGCGCTGAATTTCACCCAACCACTGTGTAAAGCGGGTCAGCGACTCATAGCCGCGCCCGGTTAGCGTCTGGCTAAGCCCCATATCAAAGCTGGCGGTGAACAAGCTTTTATTACGCGTCATCGCCCACTCACCCAGTTTTTGCAGCGTCGCTGGGCCAATTTCACGTTTTGGCGTATTCACAATACGCAGAAATGCGCTGTCATCATCCGGGTTACTCAGTACCCGCAGATAGGCCAGCAGATCTTTAATCTCCGGACGGGAGAAAAACGACGTGCCGCCAGAAATTTTGTACGGGATGCGGTTCTGCATCAGGAATTTTTCGAACACCCGCGACTGATGATTACCGCGGTACAGAATCGCGTAATCTTTATACTGCGTCTTGTTAACAAAGTGGTGGGCAATCAGTTCGCCGGTCACGCGCTCTGCTTCATGTTCTTCGTTATTGGCGCTTAATACCTTAAGTTCGACACCGTAACCCAGCTCGGAAAAAAGTCGTTTTTCAAAAACATGTGGGTTGTTGGCAATGAGGATGTTTGCCGCTTTCAGGATACGTCCGGAAGAACGGTAGTTCTGTTCCAGCTTAACCACCTGCAACGCCGGGAAATCTTTGCTCAGCAGCACCAGGTTTTGCGGACGTGCACCGCGCCAGGAATAGATTGACTGGTCGTCATCGCCCACCACGGTAAAGCGCGCACGGCTACCCACCAGCAGTTTTACCAGCTCGTACTGGCTGGTGTTGGTATCCTGATATTCATCCACCAGCAGATAACGAATCTTGTTCTGCCAGCGTTCACGGACCTCTTCATTGCGCTGAAGCAGCAGCGTAGGCAGCAAAATCAGATCGTCAAAATCGAGGACGTTACACGCTTTCATGTGCGCGTCGTACAAACCGTAGCAGTGGGCAAAAATACGATCGCGCTCGCCTTTGGCGCTGGCTGCCGCCTGTGAAGGCGTCATCAGATCGTTTTTCCAGTTGGAGATCGTCGAGATCAGCTGTTGGAGGATCAACTTATCGTCTTCGATGAGCCCTTCGGTCAACTCCTTCAGCAACGCCACCTGGTCGGTGTCATCGAACAATGAAAAGTTCGACTTCATGCCCAGCGCTGCGTATTCACGCTTGATAATGTCCAGCCCCAGGGTGTGGAAGGTGGAGATCATCAGCCCGCGCGCCTCTTTACGGCCCAACGTCTGCGCCACACGCTCTTTCATCTCACGCGCGGCCTTGTTGGTAAAGGTCACCGCCGCAATATGCCGTGCCTGATAGCCGCAAACGCGGATTAGGTGCGCAATTTTGTTGGTGATCACGCGGGTTTTGCCGGAGCCAGCACCCGCCAGCACCAGGCAGGGTCCGGTGACGAATTCGACGGCTTGTTGTTGTCCGGGGTTTAAACGCATAAAGATCACTCAATGAAAGTCGGGAGGGGAGATTTAGAGCATGGTAGTATAGCCAGCCTCAACCACCCCACTCAAGGCACGATCATGGCAAAAACAGCAGCAGCACTGCATATCCTTGTTAAAGAAGAGAAACTGGCACTGGATCTTCTGGAGCAAATTAAAAATGGTGCCGACTTCGAGAAGCTGGCGAAGAAACACTCCACCTGCCCGTCAGGTAAGAAAGGCGGTCACCTGGGTGAATTCCGTCAGGGCCAGATGGTTCCGGCGTTTGATAAAGTGGTCTTCTCCTGCCCGGTGCTGGAGCCAACAGGCCCGCTGCACACCCAGTTCGGTTACCACATCATTAAAGTGCTGTACCGCAACTAATAGAAAGCCCGGAGGTTTATACTCCGGGCTTTTTTGCCTGATAGCGCTTCGCTTATCAGGCCTACTAAATTCTATAAATATGACATTCTTCTATGCATTTCGTCTTAGCGGAAGGCGGCAAGGAAGTTCATCTCCAGTCACATAGATAACTATGTGACTGGGGTGTACGAACGTAGCCAACGCATCAGCAAGTTGAAAGACGACGGGGAATTAGCCTGCGACGGCGATACGCTTCATGTCAGTCATGTAGCCGCGCAGTTTCTGGCCAACTTCTTCAATCGCATGGCTACGAATAGCATCGTTGACGTCACGCAGCTGAGCATTATCTACCGCACCTTCAGCAATGGCTTTGCCCAGGTCACCAGTTTGCAGCGTGGTCATGAACTCTTTCAGCAGCGGTACGCAAGCGTAAGAGAACAGGTAGTTACCGTACTCAGCGGTATCGGAGATTACCACGTTCATTTCATACAGACGCTTACGGGCGATAGTGTTGGCAATCAGCGGCAGCTCATGCAGTGATTCGTAGTAAGCCGACTCTTCGATGATGCCGGAATCCACCATGGTTTCGAATGCCAGCTCAACGCCCGCTTTCACCATCGCGATCATCAGAACGCCTTTATCGAAGTACTCCTGCTCGCCGATTTTACCGTCGAACTGGGCAGCGGTTTCGAACGCGGTTTTACCGGTCTCTTCACGCCAGGTCAGCAGTTTCTTATCGTCGTTAGCCCAGTCAGCCATCATGCCGGAAGAGAATTCGCCGGAGATGATGTCGTCCATATGTTTCTGGAACAGCGGCGCCATGATTTCTTTCAGCTGTTCGGACAGCGCATAAGCACGCAGTTTCGCCGGGTTAGACAGACGGTCCATCATCAGGGTGATGCCGCCCTGCTTCAGCGCTTCGGTGATGGTTTCCCAGCCGAACTGAATCAGTTTTTCCGCGTATGCCGGATCAGTTCCTTCTTCCACCAGCTTGTCGAAGCACAGCAGAGAACCGGCCTGCAGCATACCGCACAGGATAGTCTGCTCGCCCATCAGGTCAGATTTCACTTCCGCGACGAAAGAGGATTCCAGCACACCCGCACGGTGACCGCCGGTTGCGGCTGCCCAGGCTTTAGCAATTGCCATGCCTTCGCCTTTCGGGTCGTTTTCCGGGTGAACCGCAATCAGGGTCGGTACGCCGAAACCGCGTTTGTATTCTTCACGCACTTCGGTACCCGGGCACTTCGGCGCAACCATCACGACGGTAATGTCTTTACGGATCTGTTCGCCCACTTCCACGATGTTGAAACCGTGGGAATAGCCCAGCGCCGCGCCGTCTTTCATCAGCGGCTGTACGGAACGCACCACGTCGGAGTGCTGTTTGTCTGGCGTCAGGTTAACCACCAGGTCAGCCTGCGGAACCAGCTCTTCGTAGGTAC
This sequence comes from Citrobacter freundii, assembly GCF_029717145.1. NCBI lineage: Bacteria > Pseudomonadati > Pseudomonadota > Gammaproteobacteria > Enterobacterales > Enterobacteriaceae > Citrobacter > Citrobacter freundii. The sequence continues at coordinate 4,610,624 of NZ_CP099222.1, forward strand.
CGACTTTAAAGCCGTTTTCGGTCGCTTTACGCCATGAAGCGCGCTTCTCAGCAATCGCCTCTTTACGCAGTGCGTAGGCGATATCCAGACCGGAGTCACGCATGTTCAGGCCTTGGTTCAGACCCTGAGCGCCACAGCCGATGATGACCACTTTTTTACCCTGAAGGTAGCTCGCGCCATCGGCGAATTCGTCGCGGCCCATAAAGCGACATTTACCCAGCTGTGCCAGCTGCTGGCGCAGGTTCAGTGTATTAAAGTAGTTAGCCATGATGGTGTACTCCGTGATGTTGTGTGTCTTATTGTTCGGTTCGCTTTTGCGAGAATGAACCCACTATATGACAGGAAATTTATTGCGGAAATTGATATATTCACAACGTCACGTTGCAATTTATGCAATGTAAAATCGTGGAGTGCGAGCCGTGGATTTACGCGATCTAAAAACCTTCCTGCACCTGGCGGAAAGCCGCCACTTTGGCCGCAGCGCGCGGGCGATGCACGTCAGCCCCTCCACGCTTTCCCGGCAGATTCAGCGACTCGAAGAGGATCTTGGCCAGGCGCTGTTCGTGCGGGATAACCGCACGGTCACGCTGACCGAAGCGGGCGAAGAGCTGCGCATTTTTGCCCAGCAGACGTTATTGCAGTATCAGCAACTGCGCCACACCCTCGATCAGCAGGGACCCTCGCTGTCGGGCGAGCTGCATATCTTCTGTTCGGTCACCGCCGCCTACAGCCATCTGCCGCCAATCCTTGATCGCTTTCGCGCAGAACACCCGTCGGTCGAAATTAAACTGTCTACCGGCGATGCCGCCGATGCGATGGAAAAAGTGGTCACCGGAGAAGCGGATCTGGCAATAGCCGGGAAACCGGAAACCCTGCCTGGTGCGGTGGCATTCTCTATGCTGGAAAATCTGGCGGTGGTGTTAATTGCTCCGGCATTGCCGTGTCCGGTACGCAATCAGGTGTCCATCGATGATCCCGACTGGTCCACTGTGCCGTTTATCATGGCCGACCAGGGCCCGGTACGCCGCCGCATTGAGCTGTGGTTCCGCCGTCATAAAATCAGTAATCCATCAATCTATGCCACGGTCGGCGGTCACGAGGCGATGGTCTCGATGGTGGCGCTGGGCTGCGGCGTGGCACTGCTGCCGGAAGTAGTGCTGGAAAACAGTCCGGAGCCGGTGCGTAACCGCGTGATGATTTTAGAACGTAGCGACGAGAAAACGCCGTTTGAGCTGGGCGTTTGCGTACAAAAAAAGCGGCTGCATGAGCCGCTGATTGAGGCATTCTGGAGCTTGCTGCCTGGCCACTAATGCCGGATGGCGGCACAAGCGCCTTATCCGGCCTACCCTGCCAGAAAGAACCTGAACGCCGGGTTATGACTCTCATCATGGCAGTCGTAGCCCAGTTCGTTGATCCGCGTTTCAAAATCCGGCTCATGATCGCCCAATTCAAACGCCGCCAGCACGCGACCATAGTCGGTGCCGTGACTGCGATAATGGAACAACGAGATATTCCAGTGGGTCCCTAAGGTATGCAGGAATTTCAGCAGCGCCCCTGGCGACTCGGGGAACTCAAAGCTGTAAAGACGTTCCTGTAGCGGTTTCGAGGGGCGTCCACCGACCATATAGCGCACGTGTAGCTTGGCCATTTCATCATCGGACAGATCCACCACGCTGTAACCGCCGTCGCTAAGCAACTGGAGGATTTCTTTGCGCTCTTCCAGACCGCGGCTCAGGCGTACGCCGACAAAAATGCAGGCATCTTTCGCATCGGCAAACCGGTAGTTAAATTCGGTCACCGAACGTCCACCCAACAGCTGGCAGAATTTCAGGAAACTCCCCTTTTCTTCCGGGATTGTCACCGCCAGCAGCGCTTCACGTTGTTCACCCAGCTCGCAGCGTTCAGACACATAGCGCAGGCCGTGGAAATTGACGTTGGCACCGGACAGCACGTGCGCCAGACGTTCACCACGAATATTGTGCTGGGCGATGTATTTTTTCATCCCCGCCAGCGCCAGTGCACCAGACGGCTCCGCCACCGCACGCACGTCTTCGAACAAGTCTTTCATCGCCGCGCAGATTGCATCGCTATCAACGGTGATAATGTCGTCGAGGTATTCCTGACACAGGCGGAAGGTTTCATCACCGATGCGTTTCACCGCCACGCCTTCAGCAAACAGGCCTACGCGCGGCAGATCGACCGGGTGGCCCGCATCCAGTGCCGCCTTCAGGCAGGCTGAGTCTTCGGCTTCCACGGCAATAACTTTGATTTGTGGCATCAGCTGTTTAATCAGCACCGCCACACCCGCCGCCAGACCGCCGCCGCCAACCGGAACAAATATCCGATCGAGATGCGCATCCTGCTGCAGCAGCTCAAGCGCCAGTGTGCCCTGCCCGGCAATCACCATCGGGTGATCGAATGGCGGAACCCAGGTGAAACCTTGTTGCTGTGCCAGTTCAATCGCTTTGGCTTTCGCTTCATCAAAATTGGCACCGTGCAGCAGCACTTCGCCACCGAAACTGCGAACGGCATCGACTTTGATATCCGCGGTAGCCGTTGGCATGACGATCAGCGCCTTCACCCCAAGGCGCGCAGAGGAGAAGGCCACGCCCTGAGCATGGTTTCCTGCCGACGCGGTGATCACGCCCTGCGCTTTTTGCGCTTCAGTCAGGCCCGCCATCATCGCGTAGGCCCCGCGCAGCTTGAAACTGTGTACCGGCTGTCGGTCTTCGCGCTTCACCAGGACCACGTTATCGAGGCGCGAAGAGAGTTTTTCCATTTTTTGCAGCGGCGTAACCTGCACCGCTTCATAGACCGGCGCACGCAGCACCGCCCTGAGATATTCTGCCCCCTCAGGGGAGCCGGACAGGGGTTGTGAATCAGCCATGGTATTAGCCCCCCAGCTTCGATTTATCGCGCACCGCGCCTTTGTCAGCGCTGGTTGCCAGGCTGGCATAGGCACGCAGCGCGAAGGAGACCTGACGCTGGCGATCTTTTGGCGTCCAGGCTTTGTCACCGCGAGCATCCTGCGCTTCACGACGGGCCGCGATCTCCGCATCGCTCAACAACAGCTCAATGCCACGATTCGGGATATCAATCGCAATCATGTCGCCATCTTCAATAATCGCGATGTTACCGCCGCTCGCCGCTTCCGGAGAAACGTGACCGATAGACAGACCTGACGTCCCGCCGGAGAAACGACCGTCGGTGATCAAGGCACAGGCTTTACCCAGCCCCATGGATTTCAGGAAGGTGGTTGGGTAGAGCATTTCCTGCATCCCTGGTCCGCCTTTCGGCCCTTCGTAGCGAATCACCACCACATCACCAGCAACCACTTTGCCACCGAGGATGGCTTCAACGGCATCGTCCTGGCTTTCGTAGACTTTCGCCGGGCCGGTGAATTTCAGAATGCTGTCATCCACGCCTGCGGTTTTTACGATACAGCCGTTTTCCGCAAAGTTACCGTACAGCACCGCCAGACCGCCGTCTTTGCTGTAAGCGTGTTCCAGCGAGCGGATACAGCCTTCAGCGCGATCGTCATCCAGCGTGTCCCAGCGACAATCCTGCGAGAACGCCTGGGTGGTACGAACGCCCGCCGGGCCGGCGCGGAACATGTTTTTCACCGCCTCATCCTGGGTCAGCATGACATCATAGCGATTCAGGGTTTGTGGCAGGGTCAACCCCAGCACGTTTTTCACATCACGATTCAATAACTCGGCACGATCCAACTCGCCTAAAATCCCCAGCACACCGCCCGCGCGGTGAACATCTTCCATATGGTATTTCTGGGTGCTCGGCGCGACTTTACACAGCTGTGGCACTTTGCGGGACAGCTTGTCGATATCACTCATGGTGAAGTCGATTTCAGCTTCCTGTGCAGCCGCCAGCAGGTGCAGAACGGTGTTCGTGGACCCCCCCATGGCGATATCCAGTGTCATGGCATTTTCAAACGCCGCCTTGTTGGCAATATTGCGCGGCAGCGCAGAATCATCATTCTGTTCGTAATAGCGTTTGGTCAGCTCAACGATACGTGAACCCGCATTGAGGAACAGCTGTTTACGATCGGCGTGGGTGGCCAGCAGCGAACCGTTACCCGGCTGCGACAGGCCCAGCGCTTCGGTCAGACAGTTCATCGAGTTAGCGGTGAACATCCCCGAACAGGAACCACAGGTCGGACAGGCGGAGCGCTCAATCTGATCGCTTTGCGAATCAGAGACTTTCGGGTCCGCACCCTGAATCATCGCATCCACCAGATCGAGTTTGATTATCTGATCTGAGAGTTTGGTTTTACCGGCTTCCATCGGGCCGCCGGACACAAAGATCACCGGGATGTTCAGGCGCAGGGAAGCCATTAACATCCCCGGGGTGATTTTGTCGCAGTTAGAGATACAGACCATCGCATCGGCGCAGTGGGCGTTCACCATGTACTCCACCGAATCGGCGATCAGCTCACGTGACGGCAGGGAATACAGCATGCCCCCGTGGCCCATGGCGATACCGTCATCCACGGCGATAGTATTAAACTCTTTGGCTACGCCGCCGGAGGCTTCGATCTGTTCGGCAACCAGCTTACCGAGATCGCGCAGATGCACGTGGCCCGGCACGAACTGGGTAAACGAGTTTACGACGGCGATAATCGGCTTACCGAAGTCATCGTCAGTCATCCCGGTGGCGCGCCACAGCGCGCGGGCTCCCGCCATATTGCGGCCATGTGTTGTTGTGGCGGAACGATACTTAGGCATGCTTTATTTACTCCCGTCTGACTATTTAAATGGGACGGTGCGTGCCGTCCCAAATTTATACTTAGTGATTAACCTGATCCAACCAGCCGTATTTATCTTCCGTTTCACCGCTGAAGAGGCCAAAGAAGGCCTGCTGAATGCGCTTGGTGACCGGGCCACAACGGCCTTCACCCACCTGGATACCGTCAACGCTGCGCACCGGGGTAATTTCTGCCGCCGTACCGGACATGAACACTTCATCGGCCAGATACAACGACTCGCGAGACAGCACCTGTTCACGCACTTCGATATCGAGGTCTTTCGCCAGTTTGATAATCGCATCACGTGTGATGCCCGGCAGCGCGGAAGAGGTAAACGGTGGAGTAAACAGAATGCCGTCTTTAACTTCAAACAGGTTTTCACCCGCGCCTTCGGAGATGTAGCCGTTCACATCCAGCGCAATACCTTCCTGATAACCATGACGACGCGCTTCGCTACCCACCAGCAGTGAAGACAGGTAGTTACCACCCGCCTTGGCGGCGGTAGGAATGGTGTTGGGTGCGACACGGTTCCAGGAAGAAACCATCGCGTCGATCCCCTGATCCAGGGCATCAGCACCCAGGTAAGCCCCCCACGGGAACGCAGCAATGATCACATCCGTGGTGTATCCCGCCGGTGGGTTAACGCCCATGCCGACATCGCCAACAAACACCAGCGGGCGGATGTACGCACTGGTCAGGTTATTTTTACGGATCACTGCACGGCAAGCTTCCATCAACTCATCAACGCTCTGAGAAACCGGAAAACGATAAATTTTGGCTGAATCACGCAGACGCTGCATGTGCTCGCGATGACGGAACACCACCGGCCCTTTGTGAGAATCATAGCAACGGATACCTTCAAATACTGATGTACCGTAGTGCAGCGCATGGGACATCACGTGAACCTTCGCGTCTTCCCAACGAATCATCTCGCCATTAGACCAAATGAAATCAGCTTTTTTCGTCGTCATTTCTCTTCCTTTTGCGCTCAGGCGCGAATTTGTTGTGATGTGGTTGTGCTCTGGCAGATAGCAACATGTGCAACATCGACCAGTTTACTTAACTGACTAAACAGTAAGTCGACCGACCGTGGGCTGGCAACGGTCAATTCAATATTTATATTCTGCGCATCGCTGGCAGCATTCATATTCATGGAGCACACCTGAAAACCACGATGGCGTACCACGCGCAAAACACGTTCTAACGTTTCCGGATTGAAACGAGCCTCAACGGCGACCTGATGTTGCATCATGATGATTTCTCCAGCATTTCTGAGTTACTGGCACCAGGAGGTACCAGAGGCCAGACATTCTCAAGTTCGTCGATTGAGACATGAAGCAGGTATGGCCCATTACTGTTCAGCATGGTGTCGAGAGCCGCTTCAACCTGGTCTTTACGGGTGATGTGTTGGCCAGGGATGCCGAAGGCGCCGGCCAACATAAGGAAATCGGGATTATCGGTCAGGGTAGTTTCGCTATAGCGTTCCTGGAAAAACAGCTGCTGCCATTGTCGCACCATGCCTAACCGCTGGTTGTCGAGTAAGACGATTTTCAGCGGCAACTGCTTGCGTTTCACGGTGCCCAGCTCCTGCACATTCATCATGAAGGAGCCGTCACCGGAGATACAGATGACCGTATCATTCGGACGGGCCACCTGCGCCCCCACTGCTGCAGGTAAGCCAAAGCCCATCGTCCCCAGGCCGCTGGAGGTGATGAAGTTCTCCGGGCGAGTGTAGGTCATGTGTTGTGCTGACCACATCTGATGCTGACCAACATCCGTCGTCACCACGCTATCCTTATGTTTCCTTTCGGACAGCTGTTTTAACAACAGCGGAGCGTAAATAGCCTCCCCCGGATGATCATAGCGCCAGGCATGTTCTGCACGCATGTCGGCGGCATACTGGCACCATTCGTTGATGGCCAGCGGTTGTTGCAATGCAGGTAACAGCGTATTTAAATCGCCTTGCAGCGCAACGTGTGCCAGGCGCAGTTTGTTCATCTCGGCCGGATCGATATCCATGTGGATCACGCTGGCATTGGGGGCGAAAGTGTTCAGCTTGCCAGTCACCCGGTCATCAAAACGCGCACCGACGGCGATCAGCAAATCGCACTCCTGCACCGCAAAGTTTGCCGCTTTGGTGCCATGCATGCCCAGCATACCCAGATAGTACGGGTAATCTGCATCCACCGCGCCAAGGCCTTTCAACGTACAAACCACCGGCACATGCGTTGCGGCGATAAACTCACGCAGCGCTGGAACTGCCTGCGCCATCCCTACGCCACCACCTACGTACAGCACGGGTTTCTGTGCCTTCGCCAACATCTTGCGGGCTTGTTCAATCTCAGCATGTGGGAAAGCAACTGCGTTTTCGACGGTGGTGAAATAGGGCTCCAGCGTACCACTGGCTAACTGAATGTCTTTCGGGATATCAACCAGAACCGGACCCGGACGACCAGAGTTCGCCACGTCGAAGGCCTCGGCCATGATACGCGGCAACTCTTCCAGCGACTGCACCAGGAAACTATGTTTGGTACATGACAGCGACATGCCGAGTACATCCACTTCCTGGAACGCATCGGTGCCGATAAACGGGGAAGATACTTGACCAGTGATCGCCACAACGGGAACGGAATCTAACAGCGCATCTGCCAGGCCAGTGATCAGATTGGTTGCACCAGGACCGGAAGTCGCGATACAGACACCGGTTTTACCGGTTGAGCGGGCATAGCCAATAGCCGCCATCGCCGCCCCCTGCTCGTGTCGGCACAACAGGTGTTCTACGCCGCCGTCGTACAACGCATCGTAAACCGGCATAATTGCGCCACCGGGATAGCCAAAGACGGTTTTCACCCCTTGTGCACGCAACGCATGTACCACCCACTGTGCCCCATTCATAGTTACATCCCCGCCGTAAATCTTGAGAAACAGAATTTTATGCTAGTGTTCACTTTCTGCTCCTCGTTTAAGTTTTTAAGGTCAAAAAAAACCCCCGAACCTTTCGGTGCGGGGGTCTTAGTTCGTTAAGGCTTGTTTTTTAAGCCTTTCCTCGTCCAAGTGCAGCCCCGCACGGTGGGATAATAATCACCACCACGCTAATCACGACCAGGCTAATCACTCGTAGAAGGGCTGTCATTTTTGTATTTTCTTGCATCTTGTTCGAAGGAATACCTAAAGAGTTACCATAGAGTTTCACTATGGCACAAGATATTTCTGCATTCATTTTTCTGACACGGTTAACGGTTTCTATAAATCGCGTTGTTTTTTATACAAAAAATAGAAAATGAAAATATTTCACGTTATTCAGTAAACACGATCATGTTTTCCCTCTGCAGGCGGCACTTTGAGCGGCGCTTGTGAGCGTTGTTCCAGAGGTTACGTAAAATATTAACCCTTGCATAAAAATACATGAATCAGCATCTAAAAGTATCAATCAAGCAAGATATCGTCGCCATCTATTAAGACATAATGCCTGCATCAGGAGGGGTTATGTCACTGTCGATAGTCCACACGCGCGCCGCATTAGGCGTCAATGCACCACCTATTACTATTGAAGTCCATATTAGTAATGGCTTGCCCGGTTTAACCATGGTTGGACTACCCGAAACCACCGTGAAAGAGGCTCGAGATCGAGTTCGCAGTGCGATTATTAATAGCGGGTATGAATTTCCGGCCAAGAAGATAACCATCAACCTTGCCCCGGCAGATCTGCCTAAAGAAGGAGGGAGATATGATTTACCTATCGCCATTGCGCTTCTGGCTGCGTCAGAGCAGCTTACAACACATAATCTCGATACTTATGAGTTAGTCGGTGAACTAGCGCTTACAGGTGCTCTACGTGGCGTTCCCGGAGCAATATCCAGCGCAACTGAAGCAATTCGCGCAGGTAGGCGAATTATTGTCGCAAAAGAGAACGCTGCAGAAGTGGGGCTAATACACGGCGAGGGCTGCCTGATTGCCGATCACCTGCAAGCCGTGTGCGCATTTCTCGAAGGTAAGCATGAATTAGAAAGGCCTGTTTGCGTAGAGATTCCACCTTCAGGCTCATCTGATGACCTCAGTGACGTCATCGGCCAGGAACAGGGCAAGCGAGGGCTGGAGATTACCGCTGCAGGCGGCCACAATCTCTTGCTCATCGGCCCGCCGGGTACGGGAAAAACGATGCTTGCCAGTCGCCTTCGCGGATTGTTACCACCGTTAAGTAATGATGAGGCTCTGGAAAGCGCGGCAATTCTCAGCCTGGTCAATTCCGACACCATACAAAAACAGTGGAAGCAACGCCCCTTTCGCTCACCCCATCACAGCGCGTCCTTAACCGCAATGGTAGGAGGAGGATCGATACCGGCACCGGGTGAGATTTCTCTGGCACATAACGGCATATTATTCCTGGATGAATTGCCCGAGTTTGAACGCCGTACGCTGGATGCCCTGCGTGAGCCTATTGAATCCGGACAGATTCATTTATCACGCACCCGGGCAAAAATAACCTACCCGGCACGCTTTCAATTGATAGCAGCAATGAATCCAAGCCCAACAGGGCACTATCAGGGAAACCACAACCGTTGTACCCCAGAGCAAACGCTACGTTACCTCAATCGCTTATCTGGCCCTTTTCTCGACCGCTTCGATTTGTCCCTCGAAATACCCCTTCCACCGCCCGGTATACTCAGTCAGCGAGCAGCAAAGGGAGAAGACAGTGAGACGGTGAAGAAACGGGTTATGGCCGCGCGTGAGCGCCAGTATCAGCGGCAAAATAAGTTAAATGCGCATCTGGGCAGCCAGGATATACATCAATTCTGCGTCTTACACAGGGATGACGCACGCTGGCTGGAGGAAACGTTAGCACATCTTGGATTGTCCATCCGCGCATGGCTGCGCTTGATAAAGGTCGCTCGCACAATTGCGGATATTGAGCAATGTGACCAGATCACCCGTCAACATTTACAGGAAGCCGTTGGCTATCGGGCAATAGACAGATTGTTAATCCATTTACAGAAACTACTGGCATAAAAAAAGGGCTTTCGCCCTTTTTTTATTAATCCTCTGACTCGGTGTAATCTTCCGCACCTTCTACCTGAGGTTTGCCGCCAGACAGCGTGTGGAAACGTTTTGGACGCTTAATACGCGTCATGTATTTAGACCACACACGTTCCGCTTCGGTAACCGGCTCACGTTCACCACGGCATACCGCCACAAACAACTTCTCTTCTTCAGTTACCGGCTCACGCTTGCCCAGATCCAGCTCATTAAAGGCATAACCGTGACGCTCAAGCAGCTGTGCCTCTTTAATGGTGAAATCACCATGACGGGAGAATCCGCGGGGATAATATTTATTGTCGAAATATCGATTAGTCGTCGTAAAGCTTTCCGCCATCCTGCACGCTCCTAATTCTTTGGCCGAGCTATTTATGGCGCGGAGTATTAGTTACGCTTGACAGAGCGTCAAACAAAAGATTTAAATCATAACGACAAATAATTTTATGGAGTGAGTTGTGGATACGGAATTGTTAAAGACTTTCCTGGAAGTTAGCCGAACGCGCCACTTTGGCCGGGCAGCGGAAGCGCTCTATTTGACCCAATCGGCGGTCAGTTTTCGCATCAGACAACTGGAAAATCAACTGGGTGTGAACCTCTTCACCCGACACAGAAACAATATCCGTTTAACCGCTGCGGGTGAAAAATTATTGCCATATGCTGAAACGCTGATGAATACGTGGCAAGCAGCACGTAAGGAGGTCGCAAATACCTCACGCCATAATGAGTTCTCTATCGGTGCCAGCGCTTCCCTTTGGGAATGCATGCTCAATGGCTGGCTGGGTCGTTTATATCAGTCGCAGGTGCCGCAAACCAGCCTGCAGTTTGAAGCCAGGATCGCGCAGCGCCAGTCGCTAGTAAAGCAACTCCATGAACGACAGCTTGATCTGCTGATTACTACTGAATCCCCAAAAATGGACGAATTTAGCAGTCAACTACTGGGGTATTTCACGCTGGCGCTCTATTGCAGCGCTCCATCACAAACAAAAGATGAACTGAATTATCTGCGTCTGGAGTGGGGACCTGATTTTCAACAACACGAAGCGGGATTAGTTGCCGGCGACGAAGTACCAGTGCTAACCACCAGTTCTGCTGAGCTAGCAAGACAGCAACTTCCTGTACTGAAGGGTTTTAGTTGGCTTCCCTTGTGTTGGGCGAAAACAAAAAGCGATCTCCATATAGTTTCTGACAGCACGACACTTTCACGTCCGTTGTATGCGGTCTGGCTGCAAAATAGCGATAAACATACGCTTATCTGCGATCTGCTGAAAACGAATATTCTGGATGATTAAAATGGACGCTGGCAAGGATGCCGGAAACAGGAAATAAACAGTATGAAGGTAGCGTCATTTTCAGATAAAAAAAATCCTTAGCAAAAATGCTAAGGATTGTTTCTGGCAGGGGCGGAGAGACTCGAACTCGCGACACCCGGTTTTGGAGACCGGTGCTCTACCAACTGAGCTACGCCCCTATATTTCTTATCATTAAGCCTGCTAAGGTAGCAGGCTTAATTTTCTAATAAGTGGCGGAACGGACGGGACTCGAACCCGCGACCCCCTGCGTGACAGGCAGGTATTCTAACCAACTGAACTACCGCTCCACCGAATTTCTTTGTCACTACCCGGATTTTTCATCCCGGTTTACTGCAATTTGATGCCTGGCAGTTCCCTACTCTCGCATGGGGAGACCCCACACTACCATCGGCGCTACGGCGTTTCACTTCTGAGTTCGGCATGGGGTCAGGTGGGACCACCGCGCTACAGCCGCCAGGCAAATTCTGTTTATCAGACCGCTTTTGCGTTCTGATTTTATCTGTATCAAGCTGAATTGATGTCTTTCTTTCGCCAAAACACCTTTGGCGTTGTAAGGTTAAGCCTCACGGTTCATTAGTATCGGTTAGCTCAATGTATCGCTACACTTACACACCCGACCTATCAACGTCGTAGTCTTCAACGTTCCTTCAGGACTCTCAAGGAGTCAGGGAGAACTCATCTCGGGGCAAGTTTCGTGCTTAGATGCTTTCAGCACTTATCTCTTCCGCATTTAGCTACCGGGCAATGCCATTGGCATGACAACCCGAACACCAGTGATGCGTCCACTCCGGTCCTCTCGTACTAGGAGCAGCCCCCCTCAATTCTCCAGCGCCCACGGCAGATAGGGACCGAACTGTCTCACGACGTTCTAAACCCAGCTCGCGTACCACTTTAAATGGCGAACAGCCATACCCTTGGGACCTACTTCAGCCCCAGGATGTGATGAGCCGACATCGAGGTGCCAAACACCGCCGTCGATATGAACTCTTGGGCGGTATCAGCCTGTTATCCCCGGAGTACCTTTTATCCGTTGAGCGATGGCCCTTCCATTCAGAACCACCGGATCACTAAGACCTGCTTTCGCACCTGCTCGAGCCGTCACTCTCGCAGTCAAGCTAGCTTATGCCTTTGCACTAACCTCCTGATGTCCGACCAGGATTAGCTAACCTTCGTGCTCCTCCGTTACTCTTTAGGAGGAGACCGCCCCAGTCAAACTACCCACCAGACACTGTCCGCAACCCGGATCACGGGTCTACGTTAGAACACCAGCCATTAAAGGGTGGTATTTCAAGGTTGGCTCCATGCAGACTGGCGTCCACACTTCAAAGCCTCCCACCTATCCTACACATCAAGGACCAGTGTTCAGTGTCAAGCTATAGTAAAGGTTCACGGGGTCTTTCCGTCTTGCCGCGGGTACACTGCATCTTCACAGCGAGTTCAATTTCACTGAGTCTCGGGTGGAGACAGCCTGGCCATCATTACGCCATTCGTGCAGGTCGGAACTTACCCGACAAGGAATTTCGCTACCTTAGGACCGTTATAGTTACGGCCGCCGTTTACCGGGGCTTCGATCAAGAGCTTCTCCTTACGGATAACCCCATCAATTAACCTTCCGGCACCGGGCAGGCGTCACACCGTATACGTCCACTTTCGTGTTTGCACAGTGCTGTGTTTTTAATAAACAGTTGCAGCCAGCTGGTATCTTCGACTGATTTCAGCTCCACGAGCAAGTCGCTTCACCTACCATCAGCGTGCCTTCTCCCGAAGTTACGGCACCATTTTGCCTAGTTCCTTCACCCGAGTTCTCTCAAGCGCCTTGGTATTCTCTACCTGACCACCTGTGTCGGTTTGGGGTACGATTTGATGTTACCTGATGCTTAGAGGCTTTTCCTGGAAGCAGGGCATTTGTTACTTCAGCACCGTAGTGCCTCGTCATCACACCTCAGCGTTATACAGAAGTCCGGATTTACCTAAACTTCCCGCCTACATGCTTAAACCGGGACAACCGTCGCCCGGCTAACATAGCCTTCTCCGTCCCCCCTTCGCAGTAACACCAAGTACAGGAATATTAACCTGTTTCCCATCGACTACGCCTTTCGGCCTCGCCTTAGGGGTCGACTCACCCTGCCCCGATTAACGTTGGACAGGAACCCTTGGTCTTCCGGCGTGCGGGTTTTTCACCCGCATTATCGTTACTTATGTCAGCATTCGCACTTCTGATACCTCCAGCACCCCTCACAGGACACCTTCAACGGCTTACAGAACGCTCCCCTACCCAACAACACATAGTGTCGCTGCCGCAGCTTCGGTGCACAGTTTAGCCCCGTTACATCTTCCGCGCAGGCCGACTCGACCAGTGAGCTATTACGCTTTCTTTAAATGATGGCTGCTTCTAAGCCAACATCCTGGCTGTCTGTGCCTTCCCACATCGTTTCCCACTTAACTGTGACTTTGGGACCTTAGCTGGCGGTCTGGGTTGTTTCCCTCTTCACGACGGACGTTAGCACCCGCCGTGTGTCTCCCGTGATAACATTCTTCGGTATTCGTAGTTTGCATCGGGTTGGTAAGTCGGGATGACCCCCTAGCCGAAACAGTGCTCTACCCCCGAAGATGAGTTCACGAGGCGCTACCTAAATAGCTTTCGGGGAGAACCAGCTATCTCCCGGTTTGATTGGCCTTTCACCCCCAGCCACAAGTCATCCGCTAATTTTTCAACATTAGTCGGTTCGGTCCTCCAGTTAGTGTTACCCAACCTTCAACCTGCCCATGGCTAGATCACCGGGTTTCGGGTCTATACCCTGCAACTTAACGCCCAGTTAAGACTCGGTTTCCCTTCGGCTCCCCTATACGGTTAACCTTGCTACAGAATATAAGTCGCTGACCCATTATACAAAAGGTACGCAGTCACCCTGATAAATCAAGGCTCCCACTGCTTGTACGTACACGGTTTCAGGTTCTTTTTCACTCCCCTCGCCGGGGTTCTTTTCGCCTTTCCCTCACGGTACTGGTTCACTATCGGTCAGTCAGGAGTATTTAGCCTTGGAGGATGGTCCCCCCATATTCAGACAGGATACCACGTGTCCCGCCCTACTCTTCGAGTTCACAACACATGCGATTTTGTGTACGGGACTATCACCCTGTACCGTCGGACTTTCCAGACCGTTCCACTACCACACATGCTGATTCAGACTCTGGGCTGCTCCCCGTTCGCTCGCCGCTACTGGGGGAATCTCGGTTGATTTCTTTTCCTCGGGGTACTTAGATGTTTCAGTTCCCCCGGTTCGCTTCGTTAAGCTATGTATTCACTTAACGATAGTGTGTCGAAACACACTGGGTTTCCCCATTCGGAAATCGCCGGCTATAACGGTTCATATCACCTTACCGACGCTTATCGCAGATTAGCACGTCCTTCATCGCCTCTGACTGCCAGGGCATCCACCGTGTACGCTTAGTCGCTTAACCTCACAACCCGAAGATGTTTCGTAAAACACATCGTGTTGCGAAAATTTGAGAGACTCGAACACACCGCTTATCTGTTCTTATTACGGAGAACAGACACAGTGTGTCGTTTCAATTTTCAGCTTGATCCAGATTTTTAAAGAGCAAATATCTCAAACGTAACTCACTGAGTTAGTTTTGAGATATCGATGGGTTGTGCCTTTCACTCACGACCAGCAAGTGGCGTCCCCTAGGGGATTCGAACCCCTGTTGCCGCCGTGAAAGGGCGGAGTCCTAACCGCTAGACGAAGGGGACACGGAGTGTCACGACTTCGCAGCCGTCTTGCTTCTTTACTTTTCATCAGACAATCTGTGTGAGCACTACAAAGAACGTTTCTTTAAGGTAAGGAGGTGATCCAACCGCAGGTTCCCCTACGGTTACCTTGTTACGACTTCACCCCAGTCATGAATCACAAAGTGGTAAGCGCCCTCCCGAAGGTTAAGCTACCTACTTCTTTTGCAACCCACTCCCATGGTGTGACGGGCGGTGTGTACAAGGCCCGGGAACGTATTCACCGTAGCATTCTGATCTACGATTACTAGCGATTCCGACTTCATGGAGTCGAGTTGCAGACTCCAATCCGGACTACGACATACTTTATGAGGTCCGCTTGCTCTCGCGAGGTCGCTTCTCTTTGTATATGCCATTGTAGCACGTGTGTAGCCCTACTCGTAAGGGCCATGATGACTTGACGTCATCCCCACCTTCCTCCAGTTTATCACTGGCAGTCTCCTTTGAGTTCCCGGCCGAACCGCTGGCAACAAAGGATAAGGGTTGCGCTCGTTGCGGGACTTAACCCAACATTTCACAACACGAGCTGACGACAGCCATGCAGCACCTGTCTCACGGTTCCCGAAGGCACTAAAGCATCTCTGCTAAATTCCGTGGATGTCAAGAGTAGGTAAGGTTCTTCGCGTTGCATCGAATTAAACCACATGCTCCACCGCTTGTGCGGGCCCCCGTCAATTCATTTGAGTTTTAACCTTGCGGCCGTACTCCCCAGGCGGTCGACTTAACGCGTTAGCTCCGGAAGCCACTCCTCAAGGGAACAACCTCCAAGTCGACATCGTTTACGGCGTGGACTACCAGGGTATCTAATCCTGTTTGCTCCCCACGCTTTCGCACCTGAGCGTCAGTCTTTGTCCAGGGGGCCGCCTTCGCCACCGGTATTCCTCCAGATCTCTACGCATTTCACCGCTACACCTGGAATTCTACCCCCCTCTACAAGACTCTAGCCTGCCAGTTTCGGATGCAGTTCCCAGGTTGAGCCCGGGGATTTCACATCCGACTTGACAGACCGCCTGCGTGCGCTTTACGCCCAGTAATTCCGATTAACGCTTGCACCCTCCGTATTACCGCGGCTGCTGGCACGGAGTTAGCCGGTGCTTCTTCTGCGAGTAACGTCAATGAATGCGGTTATTAACCACATCCCCTTCCTCCTCGCTGAAAGTACTTTACAACCCGAAGGCCTTCTTCATACACGCGGCATGGCTGCATCAGGCTTGCGCCCATTGTGCAATATTCCCCACTGCTGCCTCCCGTAGGAGTCTGGACCGTGTCTCAGTTCCAGTGTGGCTGGTCATCCTCTCAGACCAGCTAGGGATCGTCGCCTAGGTGAGCCGTTACCCCACCTACTAGCTAATCCCATCTGGGCACATCCGATGGCAAGAGGCCCGAAGGTCCCCCTCTTTGGTCTTGCGACGTTATGCGGTATTAGCTACCGTTTCCAGTAGTTATCCCCCTCCATCGGGCAGTTTCCCAGACATTACTCACCCGTCCGCCACTCGTCACCCAAGGAGCAAGCTCCTCTGTGCTACCGTTCGACTTGCATGTGTTAGGCCTGCCGCCAGCGTTCAATCTGAGCCATGATCAAACTCTTCAATTTAAGTTTGATGCTCGTGAATTAAACTTCGTAATGAATTACGTATGTTCACTCAGAGACTTGGTATTCATTTTTCGTCTTGCGACGTTAAGAATCCGTATCTTCGAGTGCCCACACAGATTGTCTGATAAATTGTTAAAGAGCAGTGCAACACGGCTTTCGCTCACCGTTGCGAGGTCCCGTATAATACGTTTTCCTCATTCAGAGTCAAGCATTTAATTTCTGCTTTTCTCCGCAGGGTTCTCAGTGGAACCCCGCTGACCCGGCGGCTTGTAATCCGTTGTTCCGTGTCAGTGGAGGCGCATTATAGGGAGTTATTTCAGGCTGACAAGAGGAAATTTAAAATAACTTTCTGAGTGCGCGTTATTTCACCAAAACTGTCTTTAACATGCCATAAAATAAGCAATCTGCCGTTTTTGCAACCGCAATCACACTTCCTGATGGCATACTAATGAATAAGAGAAAGAGTAAGGAAGAACATTCATGCCTTTAAATGCCCAACAGCTAGCCGCACAGAAAAACCTTTCCTATGTTCTGGCCGAAAAGCTGGCTCAGCGAATATTAAAAGGTGAGTACGCGCCAGGCGCCATCCTACCAGGTGAAATAGAACTGGGCAGCCAGTTCGGTGTGAGCCGTACAGCGGTAAGGGAAGCGGTAAAGACATTAACGGCAAAAGGTATGGTATTACCGCGCCCGCGTATTGGTACTCGCGTTATGCCACAAGCAAACTGGAACTTTCTCGATCAGGAACTGCTCACCTGGTGGATGACGGAAGATAATTTCCCTCAGGTTATCAAACATTTTCTGGTGATGCGCATTAGCCTGGAGCCTCAAGCCTGTTTACTGGCGGCGACTATCGGCACAGCAGAACAAAAAGCACATCTGACTACGTTAATGGAAGAGATGGTCGAGCTGAAAAGGAACTTTAAGCGCGAGCGCTGGATTGAGGTTGATATCGCCTGGCATGAGCACATCTATGAAATGAGTGCGAATCCATTTCTGATCTCCTTTGCCTCGTTATTCCATTCCGTCTACCAGACCTATTTTACCTCTATTACCTATAACGACGTGGTAAAGCTGGATTTACATCAGGCTATTGTCGATGCCATAGAGGAGAGCGATGGCGATCGCGCCTTCACCGCCTGTCAGGCATTGCTGATAGCTCCTAACGATCTCCCGGATAAATAACATGCCTGAAAAGAAATCGCGCAGTATGGCCGGACTGCCATGGATCGCAGCCATGGCCTTTTTTATGCAGGCATTAGACGCCACCATCCTTAATACTGCGTTACCCGCCATCGCGCACAGCCTCAACCGCTCCCCACTCGCCATGCAGTCTGCCATTATCAGCTACACCCTGACGGTAGCGATGTTGATCCCGGTAAGTGGCTGGCTGGCTGACCGCTTCGGCACCCGACGTATCTTTATGATTGCCGTGAGTCTGTTTACCCTGGGTTCACTTGCCTGTGCACTCTCCGGCTCTTTAACCCAACTGGTTATTTTCCGCGTGATACAAGGCATTGGTGGTGCAATGATGATGCCGGTTGCCCGCCTGGCGCTATTACGCGCCTACCCGCGCAGTGAGCTGCTCCCGGTCCTTAACTTCGTGACTATGCCGGGCCTGGTGGGACCCATTTTAGGTCCGGTCCTGGGCGGAGTACTGGTCACGTGGGCCAGCTGGCATTGGATCTTCTTGATTAATATTCCGATTGGCATCGCCGGCATCTTCTACGCCCGCAAATATATGCCTAACTTCACGACGCCGCGCCGCCGTTTTGATATGACTGGCTTCTTTCTCTTTGGTCTGAGTCTGGTACTGTTCTCCAGCGGCGTGGAGTTGTTCGGTGAAAAGCTTGTCGCCAGTTGGGTCGCCCTCAGCATTATTCTTGGTAGCATTTTGCTACTGCTCGCTTACATCCGCCACGCGCGCCGCCATCCCACACCGTTAATTTCTCTACCAATCTTTAAGACCCGCACCTTCTCGGTCGGTATCGCGGGAAACCTTGCCACACGTCTGGGAACGGGGTGTGTCCCTTTCTTAATGCCGCTGATGTTGCAGGTAGGCTTTGGCTACCCGGCGCTAATAGCCGGTTGCATGATGGCGCCGACGGCGCTGGGATCTATTCTGGCGAAATCGATGGTGACGCAGGTTCTGCGTCGTCTTGGCTACCGCACCACGCTGGTCGGCGTCACGGTATTTATCGGCCTGATGATTGCGCAGTTCTCTTTGCAATCTCCCGCGATGCCAGTCTGGATGCTGATCCTGCCGCTGTTCATTTTAGGTATGGGAATGTCCACCCAGTTTACTTCAATGAATACCATTACCCTTGCGGATCTAACCGATGATAATGCCAGTAGTGGCAACAGCGTGTTAGCCGTCACGCAGCAGCTGTCGATCAGCTT
Source organism: Citrobacter freundii (assembly GCF_029717145.1). Lineage (NCBI taxonomy): Bacteria > Pseudomonadati > Pseudomonadota > Gammaproteobacteria > Enterobacterales > Enterobacteriaceae > Citrobacter > Citrobacter freundii. The sequence goes on from NZ_CP099222.1 coordinate 4,629,514, forward strand.
AGGGGTGGCGATTAGCGCCGCCGTACTGCGTGTCTATGAAGGCATGGAAGGAACCAATACGGTAGAACAGTTCCACTATACCTTTATTACGATGGGCGCGATTACGGTGATATCAGCGCTGATGTTCATGCTGCTAAAAGCCAAAGATGGCCGCAACCTGATCAATGATCGGCATAAGTCTAAACCGACCCCCGCACCATCAGAACAGGAGTAAGCTGCAGGCGCTGTTGCTGTAAAGCGGGCTGCGCCATGCGGTGGATTAATACGTCGATGGCCAGCTCACCCAGTTCATCTTTCGGTTGGTGGATAGTGGTGAGCGGTGGCGTCATGTAGCGCGCCAGTTCGATATCATCATAGCCCACGACCGCCATATCCTGCGGAATGCGCAATCCTGACTGATACAGAGCCTGATACGCCCCCACAGCCATTGCATCATTGCCCGCAAAAACGGCCTGTGGTCGCTGGTTATGTGACAACAGCGTTTGCATGGCTTCAAACCCACCGCCGAACTCAAAATCACCGGTGATCTCATAGCCCTGAGGAATATCCAGCCCTGCACGCTTCATCGCTTCCCGGTATCCCTCCAGCCGCAAACGTGCCGGCGTTTTATCCAGTGGACCGGTAATACAAGCTATGCGCGTAAAACCCTTATCAATGAGATGCTGAGTTGCCAGATCGCCACCAAGTAGGGAATTGTCCTGAATCAGGTCACTTTCCCCTTCAAAGGGTGACCAGTCCATCATCACGGTGGGAATAGAAGGGTAGCGCTGCATGATCTCCATGGAAGGCTGATGGGTTTCGGTGCAGAGCAGCAGTAAGCCGTCCACCCGCTTTTGCATCAGTGTCTCCAGATTACGATTCATGCGCTGTTCATCGCCTTCGGTGTTGCACAAAACCAGACTGTAGCCGCGCTCAAAACAGCTGCGCTCAACGCCGCGTACCAGTTCTGAATAGAAGGGGTTGGTACTGGCTGTGATTAACATGCCAATGGTGCGAGTCTGATTCAACTTGAGGCTACGCGCCAGCGCGGAAGGCGCGTAGTTAAGCTCTTTAATCGCAGCGTCAACTTTGCCGGTGATAGCCTCGCTGACAAAGCGATCTTTATTAATGACGTGAGAAACCGTCGACGTGGAAACACCCGCCAGGCGGGCAACGTCCTTCATTGTAGCCAAGCGTTACCTCTGCTGACCTAAAAACGCCTCAATTTCTTCGCGCCACGGAACGGAAGGTTGTGCACCTTTACGCGTTACCGCAATCGCCGCGGCCGCATGCGCAAAGCGAATCGCCTCAGGCAACGGTGTCTCTTCCAGTAACGCGGTAATTAACGCACCGTTAAAGGTATCACCGGCAGCGATGGTATCAACGGCGTCCACTTTAAAACCAGGAACACGATGACCTTCACCGTTTACGCTAGCCCACACACCACGACTTCCTAAGGTAATCAGTACGGTGTGAATTCCCTTTGCGTGCAGCGCCAGCGCTGCTTTAGCGGCATCTTCATCGTTTTCTACCCGGATCCCGGTCAGCTTTTCAGCTTCCGTTTCATTCGGGGTAATGATATCTACCAGCGACAGCAGTTCGTCAGGGAGTTCACGAGCCGGAGCCGGATTAAGCGCGACCGTCGTATTATGTCGACGCGCAATTTTTGCCGCAGCCAGTACGCTTTCAATGGGCGACTCTAACTGCATCAGTAAGGCCGAGGCCTGCGCAATACGGTCATGTTGAGCTTCCACTAACGCAGGAGAAAGTGCGGCATTCGCCCCGGCATGAATAGCGATAACGTTCTCGCCTTCCGCGTTAACAAAAATCAGCGCCACGCCGGTCGCTTCGCCAGAAATCACGCTAACAGGCGCAATATCGATGTTATCGCTGGCTAATTGTTTACGTACACGCTCACCAATATCGTCATCTCCTGTACAGGCAATGAAGGCGATATTCGCACCACTACGACCCGCAGCAACCGCCTGGTTCGCGCCTTTTCCGCCAAATGCGACCTGATAGTGGCTACCGGTTACGGTTTCGCCGGGTGTCGGAAAAGAGTTAAGGTTAAGGATGTGATCGGCATTAATGCTGCCAAGTACAACGAGGTTGCCTGCGGTTTTCATGTTCGGAATTCCAAGTCAAAGTGCGCCACCGGGTTAGGGTGGCGCGTGCCCTGCTTTTCTTTTTACGCTTTCATCTTCAACGCTCTGAGGATGGCGTATTTATGTCGCCATCAGGTCGCGAGCGGCCTGAATCGCTATTACTGCTTGATGACCAGCTTCAGGTCAACCGGATATTTAGCCTGAACCTTCTCGCCCTTCAGTACCTTATCCGCAATATCAACGCCTTTCGCGCCAATCTGATCCGGTAACTGAGCGATGGTCGCAGCCAGTTTGCCATCATTTACCGCTTTTTCGCCATCAGGCGTGCCGTCAAATCCAACCACCATCACATCAGATTTACCCGCCGTTTGCAGAGCACGCAGCGCGCCCAGTGCCATTTCATCGTTCTGAGCAAATACGGCCTGCACATCAGGATGCGCGGTCAGCAGGTTCTGCATAACGTTCAGACCTTTGGTACGGTCGAAATCTGCCGGCTGGCTAGCCAGCACGTTAAATTTGTGTGCCGCAACGGCCTGCTGGAAACCTTCGCCACGCTCACGCGCCGCCGATGTTCCGGCAATACCCTGCAGTTCGATAACTTTCGCACCTTCGCCTGCTTTCTTCGCGATGTAGTCACCGGCAATTTTACCGCCCAGCACGTTATCAGACGCAATATGGCTGACAACATCCCCTTTGGTTGCCTGACGGTCCAGGGTGATCACCGGAATTTTCGCCTGGTTAGCCATCTTCACGGCATTACCCACGGCATCGGAGTCGGTTGGGTTAATCAGCAGAATTTTGGTTCCACGCACGGTTAAGTCCTGAACGTTCGCCAACTCTTTCGCCGGGTTGTTCTGCGAGTCCAGAATCACCAGGTTATAACCCAGCTTATCGGCTTCTTTTTGCGCCCCATCCTTCAGAGAGACAAAGAACGGGTTGTTAAGGGTAGAGACCACCAGCGCAATGGTATCTTTTGCCATCGCATTCGCGCTCACGGTGGCACTCAGCGCAACAGCAGAAACCAGGGTAGCCAGTTTTTTCATGTTCATATTTAAGATGTCCTGTAGTCGTTGTTACTGCTTTTTGTTGTCTACCAGTACCGCCAGCAAAATGACCACTGCTTTAACGATCATCTGGTAATAGGAGGAAACACCTAACAAATTCAAACCATTATTGAGGAAACCGAGAATCAGTGCGCCGATCAGCGTACCAACAATACGTCCTTTACCGCCAGCCAGGCTGGTGCCGCCTAATACCACCGCCGCGATAGCATCCAGCTCATAGCCGGTACCCGCCGTCGGTTGCGCTGAGGAGAGACGCGCCACTTCGATGATGCCCGCCAGAGAAGCCAGCAGCCCACAGAGTGAATAAACGATAATTTTGATCTTATTGACGCTGATACCGGACAGACGCGTTGCCGCTTCGTTACCGCCCAGCGCATAAATATATCGACCCAGACGGGTATGGTGCAGCATGTACCACGCGGCCAGGAAGACAATCCCCATGATCCATACTGGCGTAGGGACGCCTAACGGACGACCAATACCAAACCAGCCAAACAGATCGGCATTGTCGGTAAAGCCGGTGTTTACCGGACTGCCGTTGGTGTACACCATGGTGACGCCGCGCAGCAGCAGCATCATCACCAGCGTGGCGATAAACGCCTGCACGCGGCCTTTTGCCACAATAACGCCAGTCACGGCACCAACTGCCGCACCTAACGCCAGCGCAGCGGCAACGGCCACCAACGCGTTGACTTCAAGACCCACAATCGAAGCAGCAACGGCACCGGTAAGCGCCAGTAGCGAACCCACAGACAGATCGATACCCGACGTCAGAATAACCAGCGTCATACCAACGGCCATGATGGCGTTAACCGACGTTTGCTGGAGAATGTTGAACAGGTTATTAACGGTAAAAAAGTTGGGGCTCATGGTGGAAACAATCGCGATCAGCACTAACAGAGCGATGAGCGACTTTTGCTCCAGAAGCCATGCTTTAGTGAAATAACGGCGACCAGAAACAGCCTGGGTAGTCATCTTTTTTACTCCTGATTCACGCGATTAAGCTTGCCCACAGCGGCAGCCATTAATACTTCCTGAGTGGCCTGCTCGCGAGTGAATTCACCGCCGAGATGCCCTTCATGCATGACGATAATGCGATCGCTCATGCCCAATACTTCTGGCATCTCCGAAGAGACCAGAATGATGCTCAGCCCATCAGCCTTAAACTGGTTGATTAGCTGGTAAATCTCTTTTTTAGCCCCAACATCCACGCCGCGCGTGGGTTCATCGAGGATCAGCACTTTGGGCCGGGTCATCAAACCACGCGCAATAGCCACCTTTTGCTGATTGCCACCGGAGAGCAGGCCGATTGCCTGTTCCATCGAGGGCGTTTTCACATTGAACAGACGGATAAAATCGCCCACCGCCTGCTGCTCATCTTTGTGTTTCAGACTGCCGCCCGTACGGCTGAAGTAACGCAGTGCGGTCAACGACATGTTCTCTTTCACCGACATGCCCAGCACTAAGCCGTCGCGTTTGCGGTCTTCAGAAATATAGACGATGCCGTTGGCCAGCCCATCCTGTTCAGAACGCGTAACCACTTCATGCCCGTCAAGCGTGACGTAACCACTGGTGCGCGGCAGCGCGCCGTATAGCACTTTCATCAATTCAGTACGTCCGGCACCCATCAGACCCGACACGCCAAGGATCTCACCTTTACGCAGCGTGAATGACACATCATGCACTCCAGGGCCGCACAAGTTATCGACCTTCAGGCGCACATCGCCAGGCGCTTTATCCAGCCGCGGGTACTGATCTTCCAGCTTACGTCCCACCATCATTTCAATGAGTGAATCTTCGGTCAGTGAGGCCACTTCACGTTCGGCAATAAACTGCCCATCGCGGAACACCGTCACATCATCACAAATTTCGAAAATCTCTTTCATGCGGTGAGAAATATAGACAATGCCGCGTCCCTGAGATTTCAGTTCACGGATCACGCGGAACAGGGATTCGGTTTCGGTATCCGTCAACGCATCCGTCGGTTCATCCATAATGATGACCCGGGATTCAAAGCTCAGCACTTTGGCGATTTCAACCATCTGCTGATCGCCAATCGATAGCTCACCGACCAGCTTGTCGCTTTTAAAACGCAGATTAAGTTTAGCCAGCAACTGGTCTGCTTCGGCATACATCTTCTTCCAATCGATTTTGCCAAAGCGATTCACAAACTCACGGCCGAGGAAAATGTTCTCGGCGATGGTGAGTTGCGGGATCAGGTTCAGTTCCTGGTGAATGATGCCGATCCCTGCTTCCTGAGAGGATTTAGGACCGTTAAAGGTGGTTTCTTTCCCCAGCCACAATAACGAACCGGCATCACGAGTGTAGATACCAGTCAGGACTTTCATCATGGTGGATTTGCCCGCGCCGTTTTCGCCCACCAGCGCCATAACGCGGCCGGAGTAAACATTCAACGCGGCGCCGGATAGCGCTTTAACGCCCGGGAACGCTTTATCGATCCCTTTGAGTTGCAGTAGTGCGTTCATGATGGCCTCAGAACGTGACGCCAGCACAAAGAATGATATTCGCATACGGAGAACATTCTCCGCTGCGAATTACCGCCTGACTGTCTGCGGTTTGTTTTTTGAATTGTTCATGCGTGGTGTAACGAATTTCTATGGTATTTCCCTGGTGTTGTTGCAGTTGCTCAATGTGGCTGAGCAACGTTTCGTGGAGTTGCGGATTATGTTGTTTGATTTCCGTCGCGAGAATGGCCGACTCGACCTGCATTTCACGCGTGACCACGTCCAGTACCTGCATAAAAGAAGGTACGCCCTGGGTTAATGCCATATCGATACGCGTAGTACTATTTGGGATGGGTAAACCCGCATCACACACCACCAGCGTATCGGTATGCCCCAGACGGGAGATCACCGATGAAATTTCAGAGTTGAGTACCGTGCCTTTCTTCATTTTCTTTCCCCACTAGCGAAACGTTTCGCTGGTGATAAGTTTAGTCTGAAGAATGCACATAAAACCACCATGACGTTACGAAAATGTGATCGTCATCGAAACGTTTCGCAAGCCGTATCATCAGAAGCAAGGAAAATGTGAGGGGGAAAACAAAACGCCCCCTTTCATGAAGAAAGAGGGCGTCGGTAACGTTAAATCTCGACCTGCGTCCCGAGCTCAATCACCCGGTTAGGTGGGATCTCAAACTGGTCCGGTGCACGTAGCGCATTGCGCTGCAACAGCAGATACAATTTGCCGCGCAGGCGTAAATACCACGGACGTTTGCCGACAATCAGCGACTCGTGCGACATGAAGAACGAGGTTTCCATCATCCGACAGCTTAGGCCTTCCAGCCCGCAGCGATGGAACACTTCCTCTACGTTTGGTGTTTCGCGCCAGCCGTAGCTGGCCACCACGCGCCAGAAGGTCGGCGACAGCTGCTCAATTTGCACCCTACGCACATTATGAACATACGGCGCATCTTCTGTACGCAGCGTCAGCAGGATCACGCGTTCATGCAGCACCTTGTTATGTTTGAGGTTATGCATAAGCGCAAACGGGATGACATTCATGGCACGGGACATATACACCGCTGTGCCAGGCACGCGTACCGGCGGCGATTTCTCCAGAGATGCAATCATCGCCTCCAGAGAATTACCGTGTTCATGCATACGACGCAGCAGACGGAAGCGCTCGCTTTTCCAGGTGGTCATGATGGTGAACATCACCAGACCCAGCGTCAGCGGCAGCCAACCACCAGAAATCAGCTTATCAAGGTTCGCGGAGAACAGCGGAATATCAATGCACAGGAAGGCCACCAGAATCAGGAACACAAAGTATTTATTCCAGTGCCAGTTTTTGCGCGCCACGGTTGTCGACAGAATAGACGTCAGCACCATCGTCCCCGTCACCGCAATACCGTACGCGGCGGCCAGGTTACTGGAGTGCTCAAAGCTGACAATCACAATCACCACGGCGATGTACAGCATCCAGTTGACGAACGGAATATAGATTTGCCCTGACTCCATCTCTGAAGTATGGATGATACGCATCGGCGACAGATATCCCAGACGTACCGCCTGCCGCGTCAATGAGAATACGCCAGAGATCACCGCCTGCGAGGCAATAACCGTGGCCAGCGCGGCAAGGATCAACAGGGGAATCAACGCCCAGTCCGGTGCCAGCAGGAAGAACGGGTTTTTGATCGCTTCCGGATGTTTTAACAGCAATGCACCCTGGCCAAAATAGTTCAGCACCAGCGAAGGTAACACTACTGAGAACCACGCCAGGCGAATGGGGAACTTACCAAAGTGGCCCATATCCGCGTACAGCGCTTCAACGCCGGTGATCGACAACACCACCGCGCCCAGCGCAATAAACGACAGCGTTTTATATTCGAGGAAGAAATGCACCGCCCACATTGGGTTTAACGCCTGCAGCACTTCCGGGTTAGCAATAATGCTACGTACGCCCAACACCGCCAACACCAGGAACCAAACCAGCATAATAGGTGCAAAAAGCTTACCCACGGTACCAGTACCGTGCTTTTGAATCATAAACAGCAGTGTCAGGACAATAATAGAGAGCGGAACAATCCAGGTATCCAGTTGCGGTGCCACGATCTCCAGACCTTCGATCGCCGACATCACCGAAATAGCCGGCGTAATCACCACCTCACCATAGAAGAAGCTGCCGCCTATCAACCCCATAATGACCAGCATTGAGGTCGTTCGCGCCGACGTATTACGCCCGGCCAGTGACATTAGCGTCAGGATCCCGCCTTCTCCGGCGTTATCCGCACGCATGACAAACGTCAGGTACTTGATGGAGACAACAAAGATCAGCAGCCAGAAAATCAGCGAAAGAAAACCAAACACGGCATCACGTTCAACGCCAAAACCGAACTGCCCAGACAAACATTCACGGAGTGTATAAAGTGGGCTGGTACCAATATCACCGTAGACAACCCCAATAGCTGCAAGGGTAATCGCAGACAATGATTGCTTATTATCAGTGCTCATAGACTCGTCTTTCGTTTATACACGTCATTCTTCAGGCCGCTTCCATTGGCTTCACTCGTTATTCCGCCCATCCCAGGAGATAACTCATTTACCGTCTTCGTGCAGCTTGATTGATTTGGTGTATATATAAGAAATGTGTGCGTAGTCCCTTGGCCCACAAAAAGGCGCACAGTATGCACGATTAATCGCAAAATCGTACCCCTAAATGAGACCAGATTAATCTGGCTCAAAGAAAAATAAGCGCACCTTCAGTCTATTACTGCACTGGTGTGAAGCATCTATAATCGCAGTTTACGCAGTACATTTGGCGAAAGGACGCCACTTCATTATGGCTCACCCACATTTATTAGCGGAAAGAATTTCCCGTCTGAGCAATGCGCTGGAAAAGGGACTCTATGAACGTAGCCACGCCATTCGTCTGTGCCTGCTGGCGGCGCTTAGCGGTGAGAGTGTGTTCTTACTCGGCCCGCCAGGGATCGCAAAAAGCTTAATTGCACGTCGGCTGAAGTTTGCGTTTAAAAATGCGCGCGCTTTCGAATATTTGATGACGCGCTTCTCCACACCAGAAGAAGTCTTCGGCCCGCTATCTATTCAGGCCCTGAAAGATGAAGGGCGCTATGAGCGCTTAACGGCGGGTTATCTTCCCGAAGCTGAAATCGTTTTTCTGGATGAAATCTGGAAGGCGGGCCCGGCCATCCTCAACACCCTGCTGACCGCCATTAACGAACGCCACTTCCGCAACGGCGCGTTTGAGGAAAAAATCCCGATGCGTCTGCTGGTGGCGGCCTCCAACGAACTGCCTGAAGCAGACAGCAGCCTGGAAGCACTGTACGACCGTATGCTAATTCGCCTGTGGCTGGACAAGGTGCAGGACAAGGCCAACTTCCGCTCCATGTTGTTAAGCCAGCAGGATGAAAGCGACAACCCTGTTCCGGCAACGTTACAGGTGACCGATGAAGAGTATTACCAGTGGCAAAAAGATATCGGCACCATCACGCTTCCCGATCGCGTCTTTGAGTTGGTCTATACGCTGCGCCAGCAGTTGGATGCACTACCCAACGCACCTTACGTCTCTGACCGTCGCTGGAAAAAAGCGATCCGCCTGTTGCAGGCCAGCGCCTTCTTTAGCGGACGTGATGCGGTTGCGCCTATCGATCTTATCCTGTTGAAAGATTGCCTGTGGTACGACGCACAAAGCCTGAATCTGATGCAGCAGCAGATTGAAATATTGATGACCGGACACGCCTGGCAGCAGCAATCAATGCTAACGCGCCTCGGCGCGATTGTGCAGCGCCGCCTCCAGTTACAGCAGCAACAGAGCGATAAAACCGCCTTTACCGTTATTCGCCAGGGTGGGATGTTCAGCCGTCGTCCACATTATGATTTACCTGCAGACGTTAATACGGCGGTAGTGACGTTGCTGCTACAAAAGCCTTTAAAACTGCATGATATGGACGTTATCCATATTGCGTTTGAGCGTAGCGCGCTGGAGCAGTGGCTGACCAAAGGCAGTGAGATCCGCGGCAAGCTAAACGGCATAGGCTTTGCCCAGACGCTGAATATGGAAGTCGACAGCGACCAGCACCTGGTCGTGCGCGACGTCAGCTTACAAGGCTCCCGCCTGGCCCTTCCGGGTTCATCGAAAGAGAATATGCCCAGCGAGATAAAAGAGCAGCTTGAGGCACTTGATACCGAGTGGCACCAGCAGCACCGCGGGTTTAGCGAACAACAAAAATGTCTGTTTATCCATAGCGACTGGTTAGGCCGGATTGAAGCCAGCCTGCAAGACGTTGGCGAGCAGATCCGCCAGGCACAGCAATGCTGACGCTTGATACGCTGAATATCATGCTGGCGGTAAGCGAAGAGGGGATGATCGAAGAGATGATCCTCGCGCTGCTGGCCTCCCCACAGCTGGCGGTTTTTTTTGAAAAATTCCCCCGGCTAAAAAAGGCGATAGCCAACGATCTTCCCCGCTGGCGCGAGGCATTACGCAACCGTCTGAAAGATACCCGCGTACCGCCGGAACTGACGGAAGAAGTGATGTGCTACCAGCAAAGTCAGCTCCTTTCCACCCCGCAGTTTATCGTCCAATTACCGCAAATATTAACGCTACTGCACCGGTTACATTCCCCCTATGCCGGGCAAGCCCAACAATTGGTTGATGGCAACAGTACATTCACTCCCGCGCTGCACACGCTGTTTTTACAACGCTGGCGTTTAAGCCTGGTGATTCAAACCACCACGCTGAATCACCAGTTGCTGGAAGAAGAACGCGAACAGTTGCTCAGTGAAGTTCAGGAACGTATGACGCTGAGCGGACAGCTGGATCCGGTGCTGGCGGAAAACGACACCGCCGCAGGCCGTTTATGGGACATGAGCGCAGGTCAAATCAAGCGCGGCGATTACCAGTTGATCGTGAAGTACGGTGATTTCCTAACGCAGCAGCCCGAACTCCAACGCTTAGCCGAACAGTTGGGACGCTCCCGGGAAGCCAAATCGGTTCCGCGGAAAGATGCGCCAATGGAAACCTTTCGCACGCTGGTACGCGAACCCGCCACCGTCCCGGAGCAGGTTGATGGCATCCAACAAAGCGACGATATTCTGCGTTTACTCCCTCCGGAGCTGGCGACCCTTGGCATCACCGAACTGGAATATGAGTTCTATCGGCGGCTAGTGGAAAAACAGCTGCTGACATACCGCCTGCATGGCGAAGCCTGGCGTGAAAAAGTCACCGAGCGCCCGGTCGTGCATCAGGATTTTGACGAGCAGCCTCGCGGACCATTTATTGTCTGCGTGGATACGTCGGGTTCAATGGGAGGATTTAATGAGCAGTGCGCGAAAGCCTTTTGTCTGGCGCTAATGCGCGTAGCCCTTGCCGATAACCGTCGCTGCTACATCATGTTATTTTCGACTGAAGTTGTGCGCTACGAACTGTCTGGTCCACAGGGCATTGAGCAGGCGATCCGTTTCTTAAGCCAGCGTTTTCGCGGCGGTACGGATATTGCCAGCTGTTTTCGCGCCATTATTGAAAGGATGCAGGGACGGGAGTGGTTTGATGCTGACGCGGTCGTGATTTCGGATTTTATCGCTCAGCGATTGCCTGATGAAGTAGTGAGTAAAGTTGGGGAGTTACAGCGGGTGCATCAACACCGTTTTCATGCGGTTGCGATGTCAGCCCATGGCAAACCCGGCATCATGCGCATTTTCGATCATATCTGGCGCTTTGATACCGGGATGCGAAGCCGCCTGCTCAGACGCTGGCAGCGTTAATACTTACAGCAGGGAGTCGACGCTTTCACGGACCTGCGCCGGCCATACGCCGCACTGTACCTGACCAATATGCGGCAACTGCAGCAACAACATGGTCAAACGTGACTGACCAATACCGCCGCCAATGGTCTGCGGCATTTCGCCACGCAGCAGCGCCTGGTGCCATTCCAGACTCAGGCGATCTTCGTCGCCCGTCAGGGAAAGCTGGTGTTTCAACGCATCGGCATCCACACGGATCCCCATGGAAGACAGTTCAAACGCATCTTCAAGAACCGGGTTCCAGACCAGAATATCGCCGTTCAGACCGGCGTAACCCAGCTCGGAAGCCGAACTCCAGTCATCATAATCTGGCGCACGTACGTCATGACGATGACCATCGCTGAGCTTGCCGCCGATCCCCACCAGGAATACCGCACCCAGATCTTTCGCGATGGCACGTTCACGCCCTTTGGCATCAAGATCCGGATAACGCGCTAACAGCTCCTGGCTGTGAACAAAATGGATCTGCTCTGGCAGGAACGGTGCCAGACCAAATTCTTTGCTTACCGCCGCTTCGGTCGCCTTAATTCCCGCCCAGATAGCCTCTACCGTGCTTTTCAGGGTGGAGAATTGACGCTCACCGTCGCCCATTACGCGCTCCCAGTCCCACTGGTCCACATAGACCGAGTGAAGCGGAGAAAGACGGTCTTCATCCGGGCGCAGGGCTTTCATGTGCGTGTACAGCCCCTCACCCGCGCTGAAGTCGTGTTGTCCCAGCGTTTGACGCTTCCACTTCGCCAGTGAATGCACCACTTCGAACTGGGCGTCTGGCAAAGCTTTCACTTTCACCTGCACCGCTTTTTCACAGCCCGACAAGTTATCCTGCGTGCCATCTCCTACACGGCTCAGGATCGGTGCCTGGACTTCAATCAGCCCCAGACGCTCTTCCAGTTGGCGAGAAAAGTGAGATTTCACGAAGCTAATTTGACGTTGTTTGGCAATGTAAGCGGTTTTCATTATGTTTACTCCTGTGTCCTGTTGCCTATGATTAAGCAACAGAATGCGGTCAATATTCAATAATCAACAAACAAAAAGCCTCATTAGATTTTAACTCGTTAAAATAAACCGCTAAAATAGAGCGAATCATCAATCTACATAAGAAAAACCTATGGAAAATTATCAGATCGACAATCTGGACCGCGGCATTCTCGACGCCCTAATGGAAAATGCCCGTACAGCCTACGCTGAACTGGCTAAACAGTTTGGTGTCAGCCCGGGGACGATCCACGTGCGCGTAGAGAAGATGAAACAGGCTGGGATCATTACCGGGGCGCGCATTGACGTCAGCCCCAAACAGTTGGGCTATGACGTTGGCTGTTTTATCGGCATCATCCTGAAAAGCGCGAAAGACTATCCGTCCGCACTGGCCAGACTGGAAAGCCTTGATGAAGTAACCGAAGCGTATTACACCACCGGGCACTACAGCATCTTTATTAAGGTCATGTGCCGATCCATCGACGCCTTACAGCAGGTACTTATCAACAAGATCCAAACAATCGATGAAATTCAGTCCACTGAAACCTTGATCGTCCTGCAGAACCCGATCATGCGGACCATCAAGCCGTGAAACCAGGTCTGTTACTACGTACTTGTACTCAGCGTCTGCGTCATCCCAGTCACTAAATCCTGAACCTTATGAACTTCACCTTTATAAGCAGTTTTTGGTTCAACCAGATAAATAACGCGGTTGGATGTAGGTTGCGCACCAATGACTTTGCCTTCCGCTGAGATCAGTTGTAGCTTTTTATTCGCTAAATTTCCGCAGTAGATCATGCGGTAGCGGAAATAACCTCCCCATGGTTCACGCCCACCAAGCGCACTTTGCATAAACCATGCTCGGGAATCGTGAATCTGATCGTCATAAAGGGCCAGTAAATCAGCTCGAGGTGGGGTACGAATGCCAGTTCCAAGCGTATCGATAAATAGCTGGCAATATAAACGGTCACCGTCCTGCTTAATTTCCTGATATTCAGCGTCTTCATCATCACCATTAATCAGGAAGACCGCATGTTGGGGAATAACATCAAGAACAACCTGTTTGGTTTTTTCCATGAAGCTGCCATTAATATCGCGTCCCCACTGCTTATAGTCGCTCTGGAATTCACGGGCAGCCTCTCGCAGTTGGTACTGTGCGTTAGTCGGATCAAGATCGGGGATGCCTTGATCACTTTCATCCTCGGTCTGTTTACCTGCCCGCTTTTCTTTAATATCTTTCATTTTGTCATCATGCGTTTCAGCCTCATTTTCAAGTCCGGCTTCATCCAGCTGAGGCGCATTTTTATAGAAATATTGCGCGGTAAGGCTGCCATTAGCATAACGACCAATACGCCAGGCGGTTATCCAGCCTATTTGTTCAATAACTGCGCTTTCAAGCGTCTGGGAAAGCTGATAGGGGTGATAACCTTCCTGATTTTTATCTGCCTCTTCAGTTCCTTGTAAGGTGGTGTTTAGTAGGGTTTGTCGCCAGATGTTGAAGCGTTTTGCAAGTTCAGAATCAACGACAAACTCCAAAAGTGAATTACCATCCATCACCCTTAATGGTGATATATCTTTTATTAACTTGGAGACAGAAGGTGGTTGAATAGCGAGTGGAGCACCTGCATCAAATGCAGCAAGGTACATATCATGCAAAACAACCTGAGAAAGAATTTCGCTTGTGCCACCACACGATTTTCCCTGATCACGAGCTGGGTAGCCACCTCCGACATCAGAATGCATACCAGGGTAAACGACCTCTATAGTATTAGAGTGATAACTGCCATCTGGGCGACGAATAGAGTCCAGAGGAAAGCACAAGCGCTGCTCATGGGCAGCCACAAAGTGGCGACAACATTTAATCAGACCAAAAAATTTGCTTTCATCAGGCAGTTGCTGGGTATTGTCAGCCCATCCCATATGGCCAGCAGCTCCTGGCAATACGTGAGCAGCACCGACAGAAGCAACAGTATCCAGCAAACCTAAAAATTCGATGCTGACTGGCAATCCTGCCAGCGTTAATTGCTGGCTTTCACTCTGCATTGTTGGCTCTGGCAACTGAGTTAACCAGTTAACAAAAGTCCGCGCTTCTGCAGCTCCACGGGAAAAACCGTAAATAAATAACTTCATATTTAGAAGGTGCGGTTTAGCTTGCTCAAGCTGCGCCTGTAATTTTTTAAGGAACGGGTTAATAACATTACGGCGGTTCACCTCACCGGTAATTGGCCAGTGAGCACGCATATCCGGCAGAAGCCCTTTAGCAACACTATCATCCAGTCGCTTATGCACAGGATCGATGGCGTAACTCATCGCATCAACCAAGCGCAATAACCCCCAGTTAATTCGATCTTCACCGCCAGTAGCTAATGCCAGACCATCGCTACTGTAATCCATCTCTCCAATCTTCGGAAAAGGAGTACCCACGCCCGGAATATAGTAACGAAAGTATCCATCGCCATCCGCGTCCTGATATGTTGCATGATAAAGTTTGGCTATGTTCGTTGGGTGTGGTGGTTTAGCCTTATGAGTGTCATTATGTTCATTATTCCCCGTCCCATCAAAAAACAGGCTAATATGCAAATTCTGACTGCACGTAAAGCCCAGCCTGACCCCAACCTGAGCACTAAGTCGATTATTAAAATCCTCAGTCTCTTTGATCTGTTTTTTATAATTCGCATTTACCTGTTCTTCAGACAGTATCAATCGCCCATCTTCAGGAAACTCAGGTGGTGCGAAGCAGGGAAAAACCAGATTTATTTCACTGGACATATTGCAGGTTCCTTCATATTTCTAGGCTCTTTGATTGGATAGGTAGGGGTGCCATACCCCTCACAAACTGTTGTCACTTTGACCTGATGACATGGCAGGAAATGAACCGTTAATCCGCAACGTTCAGCACCATATTTAGGGATATTAATAATCGCATTGTACTTTTGAAAACTATGTTCAAGAGTCTCTTTCCAAGCATTATATTTTTCTCTATCTTTGTAACCGGGAAATTGAGAAGCAGTACGAGGATCAACCTCCCACTCAATATGAGCTTTTAAATCTGGAGTCCATTTTTCTGGTAACAGAATGCAGCAGTACCCCCCCCTAAACCGGGAACATAGTAACCATTCACCGAAAAGCCATTAATGCCGATATCTTTAACATGGTTGATAGCACGAATATCACCAGCGGTATAACCCTCATTATTCGCCCGTGAACATCCTGAAACCACCATTAAAATAAGCCACAAAAAACCTGTTATGACTGACTTCATATTCGAAAAGTGGATTAATTCATCAGACATATTGCAGGCCTCTTCATATTTAACAGTTCTTTTATAGAGATAATTCATTCCCGCAATAGCCAGAATGAAATCTAGTTACCCTAATTGGTATAAAATAAATAAAATACATGGTTACTCTTCGAAATCCCGCAGCGCACCGAAATATGCGGTATCATTAGCCCTGATGGCAATATCCAGACAACACAAAAAATATTTCTCCTGACTAATTTCGCTAACCGCTTTCTCTCTCATCAGAGTCTCGGCATCACTAATGCACCCCATAAATCCCACCTGAGTATCATCAACTCTGCTTATATCCGGTTTGTCAGCCAGCATTCGCTCGGGTAAATAACTCCCCACTTTCCATGCAATTTCGCCATCACGGTTTATCCAAGTCCAGAACAGCGCAATATCCGTAAAGGCCTTCTGCTGCTCGTCAGTCAACACGTGTGTAAACAGAGAAGGAAAAACCCGATTATCGTAGTAACGTAGCAGCCCAGTCTGCTCTTCCCACTGAACCTGCGATAGCGCCTGAAGATGGCGACTCAATAGATCAAAAGCGAGGGGAGATATCAGTAAAGTAAAGCGCGGTGTATCGGCAAAATACTCCGCCAGTTTTTCCAACCACATCCGGTGGCTGCTGAGTACGAAATGTAGGCGTATGACTATCGGGGAATACGCCATCGTTCCCGATTCCGGCGTTCCTCTAAACAAAGCAAACCAACGAGGGGCTGGAGACAACTGACGCATCGTGTTCTGTAAAGATCGGTCGGTTCCAGCTTGGTCTACTAGCACGTCAATATAGTCCAGTCCGGAAGCTGTGCTGAATGATTCAGCCTGCCTGAACCACATCTTATATTTGCTGATATTTGTTGTCCGTAACGATTCTGTTGTCATTGCCTTTCTCCCTTATCTACGCGGCACAAAAGCGGCGGCGGCTTCCTGTGCCTTTTTCAGACACTCCTGGCACACTGACTTGTCAGATGTTCCCCTATCTTCGTTATCATTCTGCTCAGCATTTTTATTGTTATCGTCTGGCAAGGTCTTCAGAACAGCAGGTCGTTGTGTCTGAACCGGCGTCCCCGGACTCCCCCCGCTGTTCAGGTTTATCTTCGGCCCCATAATGTCCACGCCACCGGGATGGATCACCACAAACGAACCGCCCACCTTCAGGGTGATGCTGCCGCTACTCTCCAGCACGACAGCTTCCCGGGCCTTTATCCCCAGTGCACCCGCCACCTTCCGCGCCAGGTCGCCCTTCACCTCCAGACTGTGACTGCCTTCCACCAGGCTGATATGGTCCCCGCTGGTTTTATGCTCCTGCTTCCCTTCCACCGTTACTTTCCGGTCATTCGCCACATACAACCCGTCGTCATGGCTGATGCTCACCATCCGGTCATTCTTCACTTTCAGCGTCTGGTCGTTGCGCACCGTGATGCTGCGGTCATGCGCCACGGTGATGGTCTGGTCATGCCCTGCGGCATTCTCCTTACCCACCTTCACCGTCTGCCCGAGTCCGATGGTAATACTCTGGTTATTGCCGGTGGTTTCTGTGTGGTCCACTTTCACGTCGGTGGTGCGGTTATTCAGCACTTCGGTATCCATGTTCTTCTGCGCATGGATATACACCTGCTCGTTACCCGTCGCATCCTCAAAGCGCAGTTCATTAAATCCCCCGCCTTTACAGGTTTTCGAGCGGATAGTCATCTGTGTTTTTGTGCCGGGCAGGTCTCCGGGGGTACGGTTATCTTCATGGTAGGTGCGACCCATCACGATGGGCTGGTCCGGGTCGCCGTTGAGAAAGTCGACAATCACTTCCTGGCCCACGCGGGGAACAGCGAGGTTGCCGAACCCGGCTCCGGCCCATGCCTGTGATACCCGTATCCAGCAGGAGCTGTTTTCCGTTCCGTCCTGATAGCGGTCCCAGAGAAACTTCAGACGTACCCGGCCATATTCGTCGCAGAAGATTTCTTCGCCCGCCGGACCGGTGACCACAGCACTCTGCGGGCCGTCAACGGAAGGTTTTGACAGGGGGGAGGTCCGCCATGTCCGGTCTGCCGGAATCACGTCGAATGCATTGCTGAGCGTGGTGCCTTCCCCCTGGCTGCCATGCTGTGCCTGCGGCTGCTCACCTTTCAGAACGCAGCCTGTCACCTGCCATTCCCGGTTCAGCGTGGGCGAAGGGTGGCCGGTCAGGGTGAAGCGCTTTCCGGGCCACAGTTTCGGGGAATTGCTCACACAGGCTGCCGTTTCGGCACCGTTGCGCCAGCCTTCTGTTTTATAGCGGGTGAAATTTTGTCCGTGCGATTCATCCTTGAATCGACCGGGATAATCAAAAATCTCGTACTGTGACAACTGTCCGTTCAGGTTGTCGGCTTTATGGCCGTAATATCCGGGCCAGTCGGGGACCTTAAAGGTGTAGTCCTGACTCTGCACGGAAGAGGGGCTGACGGTGGCTTCATAGCGGAACGTGCTGATGTATTCCCTGGGGACTTCGCGGGTACCGGGGTTAAAGGGCATTTCCCCCAGAGTGGAAACCCCGGCCACATCATCACAGAGCACCAGTTTTTGTTCAGGACCGGTCGGGTGTAACCAGTCAAAATAGAAAATACCTTCTTCGGCCCACAGGCGGGTGAGAAAAGCGAGGTCGGTCTCGCCGTACTGGACGCAGAATTCCCGTGCCGGATGGGATTCATAGAAGGAAGGCACCCAGTCAGTGACGCCATTTTCAGTGAGCAGGGTGGAGGAGATAGCCTGGATATCCTGCTGCTGAAAGATACGGAAGTTCTGGCGCAGCCCTGCCCGCCAGAGCGGGGGAGAAAGGGTCAGGGTATAATTCATCTGCCAGCGGTTGTTTTCCCCGCTTTCCATCCCGGTAATGATGCCGTGGAGGTAGCGCAGTGGGGTGTTACCCTGCCAGATGGTCAGTGTGGCGTTTTTCTCGAGAAAGCTGACGGCGGTGAGGCCAGACCGGTCGCTGGCAATATCGACACGGAGTAAAAAAGGGGTGGAGAGACTCTGGTAGAGGGTGAAGCTGACGACGGCGGTTGCCGTCTCCGCTAATCCGTCCACTTCCAGCGTAAAGCGCAGTCCTTCCAATGGCATAAAATCCTCTCTAACGTGTGGCAATGAAATAACAGTGCAGTTCTATACTTGTCTTCCAGAGTCCACTCCCCCAAATCATAATCCTGTACGTACCGCCACGATGCTTCTCTCACCAACTGAGTAACATCAGGGAACTGACAAATTGGTTGGAGAAGTAGAGGATATTTTGTACGATTGTTTTTTGATGTAGATCACCTATTCTGAATATCAGATCTATTTAATCCATATATTTCAAATAATTAATAGCCTGCATAAATTGATAATTGGGATCAATTTCGTTTGATAATGGCTGTTTCATTTTCCCCCATTGCCCTAAATGGTAACAGGTAGGTCGATCCCATCTGAAGCTAGCAGTAACCATCAAGCACTCCCCTGTCACTTCATTTACGTTTTCAAATAATAGGAGATTAAAGCATCTGATCTTATTGAGGCGCAGCACTATGACTAGAACGAGATCAACAAACCAAGCTGATAATTATTGATTTCTTATCCCCTACTTTTCCACAGGTAGATCCCAGCTCGCTCACAGCGTACAATACGCACTCTTTATAGAGGTGGGCGAGCATGGCAGACATTACTCTTATCAGCGGCAGTACCCTTGGCGGTGCTGAATACGTTGCAGAACATCTGGCTGAAAAGCTGGAGAATGCAGGTTTTTCAACCGAAACCTTGCACGGCCCGCAGGTCGAGGAGCTTTCAAGCTGTGGCATTTGGCTGGTGATCAGCTCAACGCACGGTGCGGGAGACATTCCGGACAACCTGCTTCCCTTCTATAACGATCTTCAATCTCAGAAACCCGACCTTTCCCAGGTTCGTTTTGGTGCAATCGGCATTGGCAGTCGCGAATATGACACCTTCTGTGGCGCGATCGATAAATTACAGACTGAACTGACCGCGTCTGGTGCAAAACAGATAGGCGAAACACTCAAGATCAACGTCCTCGAACACGACATTCCGGAAGATCCAGCAGAAGTTTGGCTCGGATCCTGGATTAATTTACTCAAAAACGTGTAAAGATCGTGCGATCGAGTGTGGATAACTCTGGTAGTAAGCTTGGATTAACCGGTAGTTATCCAAAGAACAACCGTTGTTCAGTTTTTGAGTTGTGTATAACCCTTCATTTTGATCCCAGCTTATACGGACCAGGATCACCGATCATTCACAGTTAATGACCCTCAGCAACGTGTTGATCTTATTCAGAGGATCGCCCTTATCCACAGAACATCGCGATCCTAATAAGAGATCACAATAAAACAGATCTCTAAATAAAAAGATCTTCTTTTTAATACCCAGGATCCAAGGTCTTCCTCGATCGACTAAAGTTGAGTAGAATCCACGGCCCGGGCTTCAATCCATTTTCACACCGCGTTATGCGAGGCAATTACCATGTTTTATCAGGATCCTTTTGACGTCATCATCATTGGCGGGGGTCATGCAGGCACCGAGGCCGCGATGGCCGCGGCGCGAATGGGTCAACAGACCCTGCTGTTGACACACAATATCGACACTCTGGGACAGATGAGCTGCAACCCGGCGATCGGCGGTATTGGGAAAGGACACCTGGTAAAAGAAGTGGATGCGCTCGGTGGGCTGATGGCCAAAGCGATCGACCATGCAGGTATTCAGTTTAGGATACTAAACGCGAGCAAAGGACCGGCGGTGCGCGCCACCCGTGCTCAGGCAGACCGCGTGCTGTATCGCCAGGCCGTTCGTACTGCTCTGGAGAATCAGCCAAACCTGATGATCTTCCAGCAGGCGGTTGAAGATCTGATTGTGGAAAACGATCGTGTTGTCGGGGCAGTGACCCAAATGGGACTGAAGTTCCGTGCCAAAGCCGTGGTCTTAACGGTCGGAACCTTCCTCGACGGTAAAATTCATATCGGTCTGGACAACTACAGCGGTGGCCGTGCAGGCGATCCGCCGTCTATTCCGCTGTCACGCCGCCTGCGCGAACTGCCGCTACGCGTCAGCCGCCTGAAAACAGGTACACCACCGCGAATTGATGCGCGTACTATCGATTTCAGCGTGCTGGGTCAGCAGAACAGCGATAACCCCATGCCGGTCTTCTCGTTCCTTGGCGACGTCTCTCAACACCCGCGCCAGATGCCGTGTTATATCACGTATACCAACGAGAAAACCCATGACGTGATCCGCAATAACCTCGATCGTAGCCCGATGTATGCTGGCGTGATCGAAGGGATCGGCCCACGCTACTGCCCGTCGATCGAAGACAAAGTGATGCGCTTTGCCGACAGGAACCAGCATCAGATTTTCCTCGAGCCGGAAGGACTGACGTCCAACGAAATTTACCCGAACGGTATCTCCACCAGCCTACCGTTTGATGTGCAGATGCAAATTGTGCGCTCAATGCAGGGGATGGAAAACGCCCGAATCGTCCGCCCTGGCTACGCGATTGAGTATGATTTCTTCGATCCGCGCGACCTAAAACCGACTCTGGAAAGCAAATTTATTCAGGGCCTGTTCTTTGCCGGACAAATCAACGGTACAACGGGTTACGAAGAAGCCGCTGCGCAAGGTTTACTTGCGGGCCTCAACGCTGCTCGCCTGTCAGCCGACAAAGAAGGCTGGGCGCCTGCGCGTTCTCAGGCCTATCTCGGCGTGCTGGTGGACGATCTCTGCACGCTGGGTACCAAAGAACCGTACCGCATGTTTACCTCACGAGCGGAATACCGTTTGATGCTGCGTGAGGACAATGCCGATCTCCGTCTGACCGAAAAAGGACGCGAGCTGGGTCTGGTGGATGATGCACGCTGGGCGCGCTTCAATGAAAAACTGGAGCGCATTGAACAAGAACGTCAGCGTCTGAAATCGACCTGGGTGAACCCATTAGCCGAGACTGCAGCAGAAGTGAACGCTTACCTGGCGACCCCGTTGTCACGTGAGGCCAGCGGTGAAGATCTTCTGCGTCGCCCGGACGTGACCTACGCGCAACTGACGTCGTTGTCAGCGTTTGCACCAGGCCTTGACGATGCTCAGGCCGCTGAACAGGTTGAGATTCAAGTTAAGTACGAAGGCTATATCGCTCGCCAGCAGGACGAGATCGAAAGACACCAGCGTAATGAAAACACCCTGTTGCCTGCGACCCTGGATTATCGCCAGGTATCCGGCTTGTCGAATGAAGTCATTGCCAAGCTGAACGATCACAAACCGGTGTCCATCGGTCAGGCATCGCGCATATCTGGCGTTACGCCTGCCGCCATCTCCATTTTGCTGGTATGGCTGAAAAAACAAGGTATGCTGCGCCGCAGCGCTTAATGACACACTATTTTGGCGGGGGCGCTTTGCTTGCCCGCCCTACAAATTTGTAGGCCCGGTCAGCGTTAGTGCCATCGGGCAAATTATCATCAACAGGTAACGACCGTGCTCAACAAACTCTCTCGTCTGCTGGCCGATGCCGGTATATCTCTTACCGATCACCAGAAAAATCAGCTGATAGCGTATGTCGATATGCTGCATAAATGGAACAAAGCGTACAACCTGACGTCGGTGCGTGATCCCAACGACATGCTGGTACGTCATATTCTGGACAGCATTGTCGTTGCGCCACATCTGCAGGGAGAACGTTTTATTGACGTTGGTACGGGTCCTGGGCTGCCGGGTATTCCGCTCTCCATTGTACGTCCAGATGCGCATTTCACTCTGTTAGACAGTTTGGGGAAACGCGTACGCTTCTTGCGTCAGGTGCAGCATGAACTCAAGCTGGAAAACATCACCCCGGTACAAAGTCGGGTTGAGGATTTTCCTTCGGAACCGCCTTTTGATGGCGTGATCAGCCGTGCTTTCGCTTCGCTGAACGATATGGTGACCTGGTGCCATCATTTACCGGGTCAAAACGGACGCTTTTACGCGTTGAAGGGGCAGTTGCCTGAGGATGAAATTGCCTCTTTGCCTGCTGAGTTCAGCGTCGAGTCGGTTGAAAAATTACGCGTTCCACAACTGGATGGCGAACGTCATCTGGTGGTGATTAAGCCAAACAAAATTTAATATTTGTCAAAAAAAATAGAAATAAAACGGTGCGTCAGGCGTTAAAAAATAGGGGTGATCGTGTGGTTAAATGTTGTTACATTTCACCGGTGACTTACTGTTTTGCATCATAACTATAACGTACCGTTTTTTGTTAAAAGTGAAACAAGTCAACTGTGAAAATATCAGGCTGCTAAAAATAGAACCTAACAATCATCGGTGTGTGTTAATTTTTTGTTATAAATGTCAATGAGTGGTTTTTTTGTTGTTAGGCGCTATTTTTAAAAGAGTGATGATTTTTAGGCTTAAATATCAAAAAGATGAAAAGGCATCATTTGCCACGCAATTTAATTATGCGAAGGTGAATATGTTCAATATGTGATCTGTCGCACGCTTTGCAGCCAGTGTTTACGCGGTATTTGCAGTTTTGCATGATCGTTCACAGTTTGCCAAAAAGTAATAAATGTGGCCCAGAGAAAAATATTTAAACATTTATTCACTTTTTAGCTACTTATTGTTTGAAATCACGAAGGCGCACCGTATAATTTGTCCGCTTTTTGATGCTTGACTCTAAGCCATAAAGAACGTTTTATACGACACGCGGCGTACCTCGAAGGGAGCAGGAGTAAAAACGTGATGTCTATGTCGCTCTTGAGTCGAAACGTTGCACGTAAGCTTTTGCTCACACAGCTTCTGGTGGTAATGGCAAGTGGATTGCTGTTTAGCCTCAAAGACCCTTTCTGGGGCATCTCCGCATTGTGCGGTGGATTGGCAGTGTTACTGCCTAATATGTTGTTTATGATATTTGCCTGGCGTCACCAGGCACATACACCAGCAAGAGGTCGAGTGGCCTGGTCGTTCGCCTTCGGCGAAGCCTTCAAGGTGTTAGCGATGCTGGTTTTGCTGGTGGTGGCGTTGGCGGTTTTGAAGGCGGTATTTACGCCGCTGATCGTTACGTGGGTTTTGGTGCTGGTGGTTCAGATACTGGCACCGGCTGTAATTAACAACAAAGGGTAAAGGCATCATGGCTTCAGAAAATATGACGCCGCAGGATTACATAGGACACCATCTGAATAACCTTCAGTTGGACCTACGTACATTCTCGCTGGTGGATCCGCACAACCCCCCAGCCACCTTCTGGACGCTCAATATTGACTCCATGTTTTTCTCGGTGGTTCTGGGTCTGTTGTTCCTGCTTGTATTCCGTAGCGTGGCCAAAAAGGCAACCAGCGGCGTACCGGGTAAATTTCAGACCGCGATTGAGCTGGTAATCGGCTTTGTACATGGTAGCGTGAAAGACATGTACCATGGCAAAAGCAAGCTGATTGCTCCGCTGGCCCTGACGATTTTCGTCTGGGTATTCCTGATGAACCTGATGGATTTACTGCCTATCGACCTACTGCCGTACATCGGCGAGCATATCTTTGGCCTGCCGGCTCTGCGTGTGGTTCCGTCTGCTGACGTGAACATCACCCTGTCGATGGCACTGGGCGTATTTATCCTCATTCTGTTCTACAGCATCAAAATGAAAGGCATCGGTGGCTTCACGAAAGAGTTGACGCTGCAGCCGTTCAATCACTGGGCGTTCATTCCTGTCAACTTAATCCTTGAAGGGGTAAGCCTGCTGTCCAAACCAATCTCTCTTGGTTTACGACTGTTCGGTAACATGTATGCCGGTGAGCTGATTTTCATTCTGATTGCTGGTCTGTTGCCGTGGTGGTCACAGTGGATCCTGAATGTGCCATGGGCCATTTTCCACATACTGATTATCACGCTGCAAGCCTTCATCTTCATGGTTCTGACGATTGTCTATCTGTCGATGGCGTCTGAAGAGCATTAATTTACCAACACTACTACGTTTTAACTGAAACAAACTGGAGACTGTCATGGAAAACCTGAATATGGATCTGCTGTACATGGCTGCCGCTGTGATGATGGGTCTGGCGGCAATCGGTGCTGCGATCGGTATCGGCATCCTCGGGGGTAAATTCCTGGAAGGCGCAGCGCGTCAACCTGATCTGATTCCTCTGCTGCGTACTCAGTTCTTTATCGTTATGGGTCTGGTGGATGCTATCCCGATGATCGCTGTAGGTCTGGGTCTGTACGTGATGTTCGCTGTCGCGTAGTAAGCGTTGCTTGAATTAAGAGCAATATCAGAACGTTAACTAGATAGAGGCATTGTGCTGTGAATCTTAACGCAACAATCCTCGGCCAGGCCATCGCGTTTGTCCTGTTCGTTCTGTTCTGCATGAAGTACGTATGGCCGCCATTAATGGCAGCCATCGAAAAACGTCAGAAAGAAATTGCTGACGGTCTTGCTTCTGCGGAACGAGCACATAAGGATCTTGACCTTGCAAAGGCCAGCGCGACCGACCAGCTGAAAAAAGCGAAGGCGGAAGCTCAGGTAATCATTGAGCAGGCGAACAAACGTCGCGCTCAGATCCTGGACGAAGCCAAAACTGAAGCAGAGCAGGAACGTACTAAAATCGTGGCACAAGCGCAGGCGGAAATTGACGCCGAACGTAAACGTGCTCGCGAAGAACTGCGTAAGCAAGTCGCTATCCTGGCTGTTGCTGGCGCCGAGAAGATCATCGAACGTTCCGTGGATGAAGCTGCTAACAGCGACATCGTGGACAAACTTGTCGCTGAACTGTAAGGAGGGAGGGGCTGATGTCTGAATTTATTACGGTAGCTCGCCCCTACGCCAAAGCAGCTTTTGACTTTGCCGTTGAGCACCAGAGCGTTGACCGTTGGCAGGATATGCTGACGTTCGCCGCTGAGGTGACGAAGAACGAACAAATGGCAGAGCTTCTCTCTGGCGCGCTGGCGCCGGAAACGCTCGCTGAGTCGTTTATCGCAGTCTGCGGTGAGCAGCTGGACGAAAGCGGCCAAAACCTGATTAAGGTAATGGCTGAAAATAACCGTCTGAATGCGCTCCCGGATGTTCTTGAGCAGTTTATTCACCTGCGTGCAGCCAGTGAGGCTATCTCTGAGGTAGAAGTCACTTCTGCCAATGCACTGAGTGATGAGCAGCTTGCGAAGATCAGCGCCGCGATGGAAAAACGTCTGTCACGCAAAGTTAAGCTGAATTGCAAAATCGATAAGTCTGTAATGGCGGGCGTAATCATCCGTGCGGGTGATATGGTCATTGATGGCAGCGTACGCGGCCGTCTTGAGCGCCTTGCAGACGTCTTGCAGTCTTAAGGGGACTGGAGCATGCAACTGAATTCCACCGAAATCAGCGAACTGATCAAGCAGCGCATTGCTCAGTTCAGTGTTGTGAGCGAAGCTCATAACGAAGGTACTATTGTTTCTGTAAGTGACGGTGTTATCCGCATCCACGGCCTTGCCGATTGTATGCAGGGTGAGATGATTTCCCTGCCGGGTAACCGTTACGCTATCGCACTGAACCTGGAGCGCGACTCCGTAGGTGCAGTTGTGATGGGTCCATACGCTGACCTCGCCGAAGGCATGAAGGTTAAGTGTACGGGGCGTATCCTTGAAGTTCCGGTAGGCCGTGGCCTGCTGGGTCGTGTGGTGAACACTCTGGGTTCCCCAATCGACGGTAAAGGTCCGGTTGATAACGATGGCTTCTCGCCAATCGAAGTTATCGCACCGGGCGTAATCGAACGTCAGTCCGTCGATCAGCCGGTACAGACCGGTTATAAATCCGTTGATGCCATGATCCCAATCGGACGTGGTCAGCGTGAGCTGATCATCGGTGACCGTCAGACCGGTAAAACCGCGATGGCGATCGATGCGATCATCAACCAACGTGACTCCGGCATCAAATGTGTGTACGTGGCTATCGGCCAGAAAGCGTCCACCATTTCTAACGTGGTTCGTAAACTGGAAGAGCACGGCGCACTGTCCAACACTATCGTTGTTGTGGCTACCGCGTCTGAATCTGCTGCACTGCAATATCTGGCACCGTATGCTGGTTGCGCAATGGGCGAATACTTCCGTGACCGCGGTGAAGATGCACTGATCGTTTACGATGACCTGTCCAAACAGGCTGTTGCTTACCGTCAGGTTTCCCTGCTGCTGCGTCGTCCGCCAGGACGTGAAGCATTCCCAGGCGACGTATTTTACCTCCACTCCCGTCTGCTGGAGCGCGCATCCCGCGTTAACGCTGAATACGTTGAGAAGTTCACCAATGGTGAAGTTAAAGGTAAAACCGGCTCCCTGACCGCTCTGCCGATTATCGAAACCCAGGCGGGTGACGTTTCTGCGTTCGTTCCGACCAACGTAATCTCGATTACCGATGGTCAGATCTTCCTGGAAACCAACCTGTTTAACTCCGGTATTCGTCCGGCGGTTAACCCAGGTATCTCCGTATCGCGTGTAGGTGGTGCAGCGCAGACCAAGATCATCAAGAAACTGTCCGGTGGTATTCGTACCGCGCTGGCACAGTATCGTGAACTGGCCGCGTTTTCTCAGTTCGCTTCCGACCTGGATGAAGCTACGCGTAAGCAGCTGAGCCATGGTCAGAAAGTCACTGAGCTGCTGAAGCAGAAACAGTATGCCCCAATGTCTGTTGCACAACAGGGTGTGGTGTTGTTTGCGGCTGAACGCGGTTACCTCGAAGATGTGGAACTGGCGAAAATCGGTAGCTTTGAAGCCGCTCTGCTGGCTTACGTCGACCGTGATCACGCTCCGCTGATGCAAGAGATTAACCAGTCCGGTGGCTATAACGATGAAATCGAAGGCAAGCTGAAAGCTATCCTCGATTCCTTCAAAGCAACCCAGTCCTGGTAACGTCTGGCGGTCTGTCCTAGGGCGGACCGCAAGGCATTGAGGAGAAGCTCATGGCCGGCGCAAAAGAGATACGTAGTAAGATCGCAAGCGTCCAGAACACGCAGAAGATCACTAAAGCGATGGAGATGGTCGCCGCTTCCAAAATGCGTAAATCGCAGGATCGCATGGCGGCCAGCCGTCCTTATGCAGAGACCATGCGCAAAGTGATTGGTCACCTTGCGAATGGTAATCTGGAATATAAGCACCCTTACCTGGAAGAACGCGACGTTAAACGCGTGGGCTACCTGGTGGTGTCGACCGACCGTGGTCTGTGCGGCGGCTTGAACATTAACCTGTTCAAAAAACTGTTGGCGGATATGAAAGCATGGTCCGATAAAGGCGTTCAGTGCGACATCGCAATGATCGGCTCTAAGGGCGTGTCTTTCTTTAACTCTGTTGGCGGTAACGTGGTTGCTCAGGTAACCGGTATGGGGGATAACCCTTCCCTGTCCGAACTGATCGGTCCGGTTAAAGTGATGCTGCAGGCCTACGATGAAGGCCGTCTGGACAGACTGTACGTTGTCAGCAACAAATTTATTAACACCATGTCACAGGTTCCGACCCTGACTCAGATGTTGCCATTACCGGCATCAGAAGATGAAGAGTTGAAACAAAAAGCCTGGGATTACCTGTATGAACCAGACCCGAAACCGCTGCTGGATACCCTGCTGCGTCGTTACGTTGAATCTCAGGTTTATCAGGGCGTGGTAGAAAACCTGGCCAGCGAGCAGGCCGCACGTATGGTGGCGATGAAAGCCGCGACCGACAATGGCGGCAGCCTGATTAAAGAGCTGCAGTTGGTATACAACAAAGCTCGTCAGGCCAGCATTACTCAGGAACTCACCGAGATTGTCGGTGGTGCATCCGCGGTATAACCAGGTTAATTCGTAGAGGATTCAAGATGGCTACTGGAAAAATTGTCCAGGTAATCGGCGCCGTAGTTGACGTCGAATTCCCTCAGGATGCCGTACCGCGTGTGTACGAAGCCCTTGAGGTTCAGAATGGTAATGAAGTTCTGGTGCTGGAAGTTCAGCAGCAGCTCGGCGGCGGTATCGTACGTACCATCGCCATGGGTTCTTCCGACGGTCTGCGTCGTGGTCTGGAAGTAAAAGACCTCGAGCACCCGATCGAAGTCCCGGTAGGTAAAGCAACACTGGGTCGTATCATGAACGTATTGGGTCACCCGATCGACATGAAAGGCGACATCGGTGAAGAAGAGCGTTGGGCTATCCACCGCGCGGCACCGTCCTATGAAGAGCTGTCCAGCTCTCAGGAACTGCTGGAAACCGGCATTAAAGTTATCGACCTGATGTGTCCGTTCGCGAAGGGCGGTAAAGTCGGTCTGTTCGGTGGTGCGGGTGTAGGTAAAACCGTAAACATGATGGAGCTGATCCGTAACATCGCGATCGAACACTCCGGTTATTCTGTGTTTGCGGGTGTAGGTGAACGTACTCGTGAGGGTAACGACTTCTACCACGAAATGACCGATTCCAACGTTCTGGACAAAGTATCCCTGGTATATGGCCAGATGAACGAGCCGCCGGGAAACCGTCTGCGCGTTGCACTGACCGGCCTGACCATGGCTGAGAAATTCCGTGACGAAGGTCGTGACGTACTGCTGTTCGTTGATAACATCTACCGTTACACCCTGGCCGGTACGGAAGTATCCGCACTGCTGGGTCGTATGCCATCAGCGGTAGGCTATCAGCCGACTCTGGCGGAAGAGATGGGTGTTCTTCAGGAACGTATCACCTCGACCAAAACCGGTTCTATCACCTCCGTTCAGGCGGTATACGTACCTGCGGATGACTTGACTGACCCATCCCCAGCCACCACCTTTGCTCACTTAGATGCAACCGTGGTACTGAGCCGTCAGATCGCATCCCTGGGTATCTACCCGGCCGTTGACCCGCTGGACTCCACCAGCCGTCAGCTGGATCCGCTGGTTGTTGGTCAGGAACACTACGACACCGCGCGTGGCGTACAGTCCCTGCTGCAGCGTTACCAGGAACTGAAAGACATCATCGCCATCCTGGGTATGGATGAACTGTCTGAAGAAGACAAACTGGTGGTAGCACGTGCGCGTAAGATCCAGCGCTTCCTGTCCCAGCCGTTCTTCGTTGCGGAAGTATTTACCGGTTCTCCGGGTAAATACGTTTCCCTGAAAGACACCATCCGTGGCTTTAAAGGCATCATGGAAGGCGAATACGACCACCTGCCAGAGCAGGCGTTCTACATGGTTGGTTCTATCGACGAAGCCGTGGAAAAAGCGAAAAAACTTTAACGCCTTAATCGGAGGGTGATATGGCAATGACTTACCACCTGGACGTCGTCAGCGCAGAGCAACAAATGTTCTCTGGTCTGGTCGAAAAAATCCAGGTAACGGGCAGTGAAGGTGAACTGGGTATTTTCCCGGGACACGCACCGCTGCTCACCGCCATTAAGCCTGGTATGATCCGCATCGTTAAACAGTTCGGTCATGAAGAGTTTATCTATCTGTCCGGCGGCATTCTTGAAGTGCAGCCTGGCAACGTGACCGTACTGGCTGATACCGCGATTCGCGGGCAGGATCTCGATGAAGCGAGAGCCCTGGAAGCGAAACGTAAGGCAGAAGAGCACATTAAGAGCTCTCATGGTGACGTGGATTACGCTCAGGCATCTGCGGAACTGGCCAAAGCGATCGCCAAACTGCGCGTTATCGAGTTGACCAAAAAAGCGATGTAACACCGGCTTGAAACACAAAAACCAGTCTGATTTCAGGCTGGTTTTTTTATGCCTGTGTTTTAGATAATTTGAAACTGAAAAGGTATTTTAAAATTTATGTGATATTCATCACATAAATATTGATCGATTAAAAAATGAAGCGTAGACTCTTTTTTGTGATGAGTGTCACATAATTAACTCAGATAAAAACGGGATACCAACATGAAACTGATCAACAAAATCATCGCCCTTTTCAGCAGCATGAACGTCTCTTTCGGCACGTTCAACCTGTAATACCTGCTTTAATGTGGCGCGATGCTTTGCGTAATTTATAAGCTAGCGCCATCTGTTCTCCTGTCGTTTTCGCACTATCCCCGCCTCGATCCACTCCTTCTATTACTCCCTGAATTCGATAAATAAAATTGAGTCCGGACACTGAATTCTTTATTCATGGGGCAAAAAAATAGCAAAAACATTAACCTAAGGCTTTAATAAGAGCAGTCTCCTGTTTTTGGGAAGACAAAAGGCGTAGATATCGACGAAAATAGTGGGCTAAACGATAGGTATTTTCCCCTATTGAACGTTTTATCTTCGGCCCATTTCACGATGAAAAAAATGTAGTATTTTCAATGTGAAACGGTATAAATTCGTTCTTAAATTACAGTCAGGACGTGTATGTTGAATAGTGCTATGAGCGTCGTGATCCTTGCCGCAGGCAAAGGTACACGTATGTATTCCGATCTTCCTAAAGTGCTGCATACCCTCGCGGGCAAATCGATGGTCCAGCATGTCATTGATGCTGCTAATGAATTAGGCGCAACTCGCGTACATCTGGTCTACGGACACGGTGGCGATCTGCTTAAACAAACGCTGAAAGATGACAACCTGAACTGGGTTCTGCAAGCAGAGCAGTTGGGTACCGGTCATGCTATGCAGCAGGCAGCGCCATTCTTTGGTGATGACGAAGACATTTTGATGCTTTATGGCGATGTTCCGCTCATCTCCACCGACACCTTACAGCGTCTGCGCGATGCAAAACCGCAGGGTGGCATCGGCCTGTTAACGGTGAAACTGGATGACCCAACCGGCTACGGGCGTATTACGCGTGAAAACGGCGTGGTTACTGGCATCGTTGAGCATAAAGATGCCACCGACGAGCAGCGTCAAATTCAGGAAATCAATACCGGTATTCTGGTGGCTAACGGTGCAGACATGAAGCGCTGGCTGGCAAAACTCACCAACAATAATGCGCAGGGTGAATACTACATCACCGATATCATTGCGATGGCCTATCATGAAGGACGTGAGATTGCCGCGGTACATCCGGCGCGTATTAGCGAAACGGAAGGCGTCAATAACCGTCTGCAGCTTTCCCGACTGGAGCGTGTTTATCAGTCCGAGCAGGCAGAAAAACTGCTGCTGGCTGGCGTGATGCTGCGCGATCCGGCGCGTTTTGATCTACGCGGTACGCTTATTCACGGGCGCGATGTTGAAATTGATACTAACGTTATCATTGAAGGTCACGTGACCCTCGGCGATCGCGTCAAGATTGGCGCAGGTTGCGTCATCAAGAACAGCGTGATTGGTGATGACTGTGAGCTTAGCCCATACAGCGTTGTGGAAGATGCACGCCTCGATGCGGCATGTACTATCGGTCCGTTTGCACGTTTACGTCCCGGTGCTGAGCTGCAGGAAGGCGCACACGTGGGTAACTTCGTCGAAATGAAAAAAGCGCGTCTGGGTAAAGGCTCCAAAGCCGGTCATCTGACGTATCTGGGCGATGCAGAAATTGGCGATAACGTGAACATCGGCGCAGGGACTATTACCTGCAACTACGATGGTGCCAATAAGTTTAAAACCATTATTGGCGACGATGTGTTTGTTGGTTCTGATACTCAGCTGGTGGCGCCTGTCTCCGTGGGTAAAGGCGCGACTATTGCCGCCGGGACCACCGTAACGCGTGATGTCGCGGATAACGAACTGGTTATCAGCCGGGTACCGCAGGTCCATAAACAGGGCTGGAAGCGTCCGGTGAAGAAGAAGTAATTAATTTTTGCTGGATGGCGACTTTGCCTTATCTGACCTACGTGCGGTGACGTTCAGTAGGCCTGATAAACGTGATTGCCATCAGGCAGACAAGAGATGAGGGGATAATATAATCCTCCGCTCAACACGCAGTACCATAAAAATAACCCCACTCTCTACAAGGCTCGGGGCGCCCGGAATACGGGTATTACCCAAAGTATTTCACGCTGTAGCAAGGCGGCAAACTTGGGAATCTACGGGAGCTTACTAAAGTAAGTGACCGTAGTGAGCAAGTGTAGCCAACGCAGCTACGGCGTGAAAGACGAAGGGGAAACAGGTTGACCGACAACGACAGGCACAATGCCTAAATTCGGAATCTAAAAATATGTGTGGAATTGTTGGCGCTATCGCGCAGCGTGATGTTGCTGAAATCCTTCTCGAAGGTTTACGTCGTCTGGAATATCGTGGTTATGACTCTGCCGGTCTGGCAGTTGTCGATGCTGAAGGCAAAATGACCCGTCTGCGTCGTCTGGGCAAAGTACAGATGCTTACCGCGGCTGCGGAAGATCATCCGTTACATGGCGGCACCGGTATTGCTCACACGCGTTGGGCAACGCACGGCGAACCTTCAGAAGCGAACGCGCATCCGCATGTTTCTGATCACATTGTGGTGGTGCATAACGGCATTATCGAAAACCATGAACCGCTGCGTGAAATGCTGAAAACACGTGGCTACACTTTTGTGTCAGAAACCGACACCGAAGTGATTGCTCACCTGGTGCACTGGGAGCTGGAGCAGGGCGGTACTCTGCGTGAGGCCGTACTGCGGACTATCCCGCAGCTGCGCGGTGCATACGGTACGGTGATCATGGATACCCGTAACCCTGAAATCCTGCTGGCGGCGCGTTCTGGTAGCCCGCTGGTAATTGGTTTGGGCATGGGTGAGAACTTTATCGCTTCCGATCAGCTGGCGCTGCTGCCGGTAACCCGTCGCTTTATCTTCCTGGAAGAAGGCGATATTGCGGAAGTGACTCGTCGTTCAGTGACCATTTTCGACAAGTCTGGCGTGGAAGTTAAACGTCAGGATATTGAATCCAGTCTGCAATATGACGCGGGCGAAAAAGGTATCTATCGCCACTACATGCAGAAAGAGATCTACGAACAGCCGAATGCGATCAAAAATACGCTGACCGGGCGCATCAGCCACGGTGAGGTGGATTTAAGCGAGCTGGGTCCGCATGCCAACGAGATGCTGTCTCAGGTGGAGCATATTCAGATCATCGCCTGTGGTACGTCGTACAACTCCGGTATGGTGTCTCGCTACTGGTTTGAGTCGCTGGCGGGTATTCCGTGTGATGTAGAAATCGCCTCTGAATTCCGTTACCGCAAATCAGCGGTGCGTCGCAACAGCCTGATGATCACCCTGTCCCAGTCTGGTGAAACGGCGGATACCCTGGCGGGTCTGCGCTTATCAAAAGAGCTGGGTTATCTGGGATCGCTGGCGATTTGTAACGTACCGGGTTCTTCTCTGGTGCGTGAATCCGACCTGGCGATGATGACCAACGCCGGTACCGAAATCGGCGTGGCCTCCACGAAAGCATTTACCACCCAACTGACTGTACTGCTGATGCTGGTGGCGAAACTGTCACGTCTTAAAGGCCTGGATGCGTCTATTGAGCATGACATCGTTCACGGTCTGCAGGCGCTGCCGAACCGTATTGAGCAGATGCTGTCTCAGGACAAACGCATTGCTGCCCTGGCAGAAGATTTCTCTGACAAACACCATGCGCTGTTCCTCGGCCGTGGCGATCAGTATCCGATTGCGCTGGAAGGCGCGCTGAAGCTGAAAGAGATCTCTTATATTCACGCGGAAGCCTACGCAGCTGGCGAGCTGAAACACGGCCCGCTGGCGCTGATTGATGCGGATATGCCGGTTATCGTCGTGGCACCGAACAACGAACTGTTGGAAAAACTGAAATCCAACATTGAAGAAGTTCGTGCCCGTGGCGGCCAACTGTACGTCTTCGCCGATCAAGATGCGGGCTTTACCAGCAACGAAAACATGCACATCATTGAGATGCCGCATGTGGAAGAGGTTATTGCTCCGATCTTCTATACCGTTCCGCTGCAACTGCTGGCGTATCACGTGGCGCTGATTAAAGGCACCGATGTCGATCAGCCGCGCAACCTGGCGAAGTCGGTTACCGTAGAGTAACGCGCCACGCGATTTATCGCGGAGATAGCGCTAAAAATCCGGCGTGCTGTTACGGCACTCCGGATTTTTTTTATGTCTAAAATCAGTATATTAAATGAGGCAGAAGATGACGCAGGACTATCGTAAGTCGGTGTTCAGGGCAATGGACTACATCAGCCAGCATCTGGATCTTAACCCGACTCTGGAAGAGGTCTCGCGTGAGGTCGCTGTGTCCTGCTATCACTTTCATCGCATCTTCAAAGCACAGGTTGGCGAAACGGT
The DNA here is from genome assembly GCF_029717145.1 of Citrobacter freundii. NCBI lineage: Bacteria > Pseudomonadati > Pseudomonadota > Gammaproteobacteria > Enterobacterales > Enterobacteriaceae > Citrobacter > Citrobacter freundii. The sequence goes on from NZ_CP099222.1 coordinate 4,664,280, forward strand.
CGCTGAATTTACCCGTCGTCTGCGGATGGAAAAGGCCGCTATGAGCCTGATTGACGCACCGCATAGCGATATTACCGGGCTGGCATTACAGGTCGGATTTTCCAGTTCGCAAAACTTTGCCCGGGCATTTCGCCGTCATTTTTCCGTATCGCCAGGCGAATTTCGTCGCTCCCTTCGGGAGGCAATAAAAAGCAAGACAGGACACGTCTCTCAGCAAAAAAGCACCTATTCTCAGTGCGATACTACCCAAGCACACTGGCATACAGCAGGCTTTTTGGGCGCAAAAGTCATTGCGCTCCCCACGCGTAGGGTCGCATTTATGCGCCGATTTGGACCATACGGTAAAGAGACCTGCCAACAAACGCATCAGGACTTGTTGACCTCGTTGCCCGCCAGAACGCCGTTACAGCCTGCCGGAATGCTATGTGTTTACTGGGATCCGCCAGATGTGACGGCAGAACAGCATTGCCGCACGGATGTTGGTTTTGAACTCAGCGAGGGGGAGCAGGTCAGTCGACATATCGCCGTGCAGACAATAGCCGCCGGAAATTATCTGGTATGCAAGTGCGCAGCTTGGGGAGATCAGGTTGATAACACCTGGGCGCTCGCCTTTGCCTGGATGCGAACGAAAGGGCTGATGAAAAGCGATAAACCTTGCTACGAAATGTATTACAACGAAACCAATGCCGCGCATGATTATTATGTCTATGACATTTGCATCCCTTTGAATTAACGCCAGAAAAATAGCTATCTACACAGCAACTAATACGTTTATTCGCAACGCAATGGAGTTAATTTTTCATGAGAATTTCAATGCTCTTTCTGGCATGTTCACTGGCCGTCACGTCTTCCACGGTCTCTGCTCTGGAAGGTAATAAAATGATTATCTTTGGCGGGGAAATCTACAGCGCCGATCCAAATAATCCCTCTCCACAAGCCATCGCTATTGAAGGCAAAAAAATCATTGCCGTGGGAACGTTCAACGATGTGCTGAAGAAGGCCGGTTCTGATGCTATTCGCATTGATTTGCAGGGTAATTACCTGATGCCGGGGTTGATCGACAGCCACGCCCATGTTGCTGATGGCGGTTTTAAAACGATTACCGTCGAATTTCCTGAAGGGATGACAAAAGCGGCAGCGATTAGAGCGTTTGTCGATAAAAATAAGCGTAACCCTCAGCGCGATCTCCATGGTGTCCAGTTTTACAGCAATGTATCCCTGGATTACTGGGACAATATTAGCCTGCTGGATAGCGTATTTAATGCGTCAGAATATCAGGATACGCCGGTGGTGCTGGCTGGATCGGATGCCCATACCGGCTGGGTTAATAACGCCATGTTACGTAAAGCCAAGTTGGATCCCCAGGCCATTGCTGACGCTGGCAACAGTATAAGAACCAATGTTGGGCTAACCCCCAATGGAAAACTCAACGGCTTTGTCTCCGAAGGCGCATGGGATCGGGTGCTCGGTGCCATTCCTCCCGTCGATAACGACAAAATTGCGCAGTCGATTATCGCTGGATCAAAGGTGATGAACCGCTATGGTATCACCGCCTGGATGGAGCCGCTGAGCAACCTGCGCCCGCTGGCACCGTCATTTGATGCTCACCCGGGACGCAACGATGAAGGGCTACTTCCGGCGTACAGTTCTCTGGCGAAGGACGGAAAACTCACCGCCCACGTAACCGGTCTGGCATTGGTCAATATTAACGCTTCTCCAGCAGCCATTGATGACGTAGTGGCTATCAGGGATAAATATGCCGGAATACCCGATATCAAGCTGGCTGGGATTAAAATCTTTCAGGACGGAGTGATTGAATATCCGTCCCAGACGGCGAAGTTGAGTCAGTCATACCTGAATCGACTTGGCTACAGTGGTAGTAACTCGCTGGATAAAGTGACGTTCTGTTCGCTGGTGGCCAAAGCGGATGCCGAAAAATTGATTGCCCACTTTCATGCTATCGGCGATCGCGCCGTGCAGGAGTCACTGGATGCGGTTGCCTGTGCGCGCGAAAAGAATGGCAACAGCGGCATATTGCACAGCATTACCCACCTGGAAATCGTCAACCCGCAGAGCCTCCCTCAATTTCAGCAGTTGAACGTCGCAGCGTCTATGCAGTTGCTGTGGGCGGGTAAAGACGGTGCAACGACAACTCTGCTGGATGGCAAAGTGCCAGCGCCGTTACTCCAACACCTTTATCCTGCTGGCGATCTGTTCCGCCATCACGCGCTGATTGCGGGGGCCAGCGACTGGCCGGTATCTAGCCCCAACCCGCTGTTTGCCATTTACACGGCAGTTACGCGGATGGGGGAAGAGGGCGAACTGCCACCTGAGAGTGAAAAAATCAGCCGTGCCGCGATGCTACAGGCCTACACCCTGAATGCAGCAAAAGTTATTGGCCGCGATAAAGAAACGGGCTCAATTGCCGTAGGGAAAAGTGCTGACCTGGTGTTGTTCGATCGCAACCTTGAGAAAGTGAGTATTGAAAAGCTACGGGATGCCACGGTGCTTTGGACGATGTTTGCCGGAAAAAAAGTCTATAGCGGGAAGTAAACTGCTGCTGAAAGGCCACCGGGAGGTGGTCTTTTACATTACGATAGCCTGTTTTTTGAGCCGTTAGAAAAGAAATACATCACGGCATTTTGATGAACAATAGTCATCCTTGGCTACGCTTTTAAGTGTCATAAAAATAAAATTTTCGCGAAATGTTATTGTCATTAAATGCGTTAATAACTTGTTTTTGCAGTATTTTTTAAATTCTGTATTTCACTTTTTTCCATTGTCATAAAACTGTCATATTTCGTACATTTAACTGTCACCTGTTTGTCCTATTTTGCTCACAGTAGCAACTCAAACAATGATTTACGAAAACCGTGCAGGAGACATTATGAAAGTTATGCGTACCACTGTCGCAACTGTTGTCGCCGCGACCTTATCCATGAGCGCGTTCTCTGTATTTGCCGCAGCGAGCCTGACAGGTGCAGGTGCAACTTTTCCTGCGCCAGTGTATGCCAAATGGGCTGATACTTATCAGAAAGAGACCGGTAGTAAAGTCAACTACCAGGGTATCGGCTCCTCCGGTGGTGTAAAACAAATTACGGCAAATACCGTTGATTTCGGCGCTTCTGATGCACCGTTGTCTGATGAGAAACTGGCACAGGAAGGCCTGTTCCAGTTCCCGACCGTGATCGGCGGTGTCGTGCTGGCTGTAAATATTCCAGGCCTGAAATCTGGCGAACTGGTGCTGGACGGTAAGACCCTGGGTGATATCTACCTCGGCAAAATCAAGAAGTGGGATGATGAAGCCATCACCAAACTGAACCCAGGGCTGAAACTGCCTTCGCAGAACATCGCCGTTGTGCGTCGTGCTGATGGTTCCGGTACCTCTTTCGTGTTCACCAGCTACTTGGCAAAAGTGAACGAAGAGTGGAAATCTAAAATTGGTGCAGGCTCTACCGTTAACTGGCCAACCGGTCTGGGTGGTAAAGGTAACGACGGTATCGCCGCGTTCGTACAGCGTCTGCCAGGCTCCATTGGTTACGTTGAATATGCTTACGCTAAGCAGAACAACCTGGCCTATACCAAACTGATTTCTGCTGACGGTAAACCGGTAAGCCCGACCGAAGAAAACTTTGCAAATGCGGCAAAAGGTGCTGACTGGAGCAAAACCTTCGCCCAGGATCTGACTAACCAGAAAGGTGATGAGGCGTGGCCGATTACGTCCACCACATTCATCCTGGTTCACAAAGAGCAGAAGAAACCTGAGCAGGGCGTTGAAGTGCTGAAGTTCTTTGACTGGGCGTACAAAAATGGCGGTAAACAGGCTAATGACCTGGATTACGCCAGCCTGCCGGATAACGTGGTTGAGCAGATTCGTGCTGCATGGAAGACCAACGTGAAAGACAGCAGCGGTAAAGCACTGTACTAATAGAATATCTTTGACGAATTGGCGGATGGCGCTACGCTTATCCGCCCTACGGTTTCTACCGTAGGCCCAGAGTGTAGGCCGGATAAGCGTAGCGCCATTCGGCATGGGCAACTGAGTAAACGAGTTTAACTTAAAGAGTGATTTATGGCTGCAACCAAGCCTGCTTTTAACCCACCGGGTAAAAAGGGTGACATGATATTCAGCGTGCTGGTAAAACTGGCTGCGCTGATTGTGCTATTGATGTTGGGTGGCATTATTGTCTCTCTGATCATCTCCTCCTGGCCAAGCATTCAAAAATTTGGTTTCTCATTTTTGTGGACCAAAGAGTGGGATGCGCCAAACGACATCTACGGTGCGCTGGTACCGATTTACGGTACGCTGGTGACCTCGTTTATCGCCTTGCTGATCGCCGTTCCGGTGAGCTTCGGCATCGCTTTATTTTTGACTGAGTTAGCACCTAACTGGTTACGTCGCCCGCTGGGCATTGCAATTGAACTGCTGGCGGCGATCCCGAGTATTGTTTACGGCATGTGGGGCCTGTTTATTTTTGCCCCGCTGTTTGCAACCTACTTTCAGGAGCCGGTGGGTAACATCCTTTCCAACATACCGTTTGTGGGTGCCCTGTTTGCGGGTCCGGCCTTTGGTATCGGTATTCTGGCAGCCGGTGTGATCCTGGCCATTATGATCATCCCGTACATTGCGGCGGTCATGCGCGATGTGTTCGAACAAACGCCGGTACTGATGAAAGAGTCAGCCTACGGCATCGGCTGTACTACCTGGGAAGTTATCTGGCGCATCGTCCTGCCGTTCACCAAAAATGGGGTGATTGGCGGCGTGATGTTGGGTCTTGGCCGCGCGCTGGGTGAAACCATGGCGGTGACCTTTATCATCGGTAACACCTACCAGCTCGACAGTGCATCGCTGTTTATGCCGGGTAACAGTATTACCTCTGCGTTGGCGAATGAATTTGCCGAAGCGGAATCTGGCCTGCATGTGGCTGCGTTGATGGAACTGGGGCTGATCCTGTTTGTGATTACCTTCATCGTGCTGGCAGCGTCTAAGTTCATGATCATGCGCCTTGCGAAGAACGAGGGGGCACGCTAATGGCTACGCTTGATATGCAAAATACCACCGCGCTGGCGGAGTCTCGTCGTAAGATGCAGGCGCGTCGCCGCTTGAAAAACCGCATCGCATTGACGCTCTCAATGGGGACGATGGCGTTCGGTCTGTTCTGGTTGGTGTGGATCCTGTTCTCAACGGTGGTTCGCGGTATCGACGGTATGTCGCTGGCGCTGTTCACTGAAATGACGCCGCCGCCGAATACGGCGGGTGGCGGTCTGGCGAATGCCCTGGCGGGCAGCGGGCTGTTGATCCTGTGGGCGACCGTGTTGGGTACGCCGCTCGGTATTATGGCGGGCATCTATCTGGCCGAGTACGGGCGTAAGTCCTGGCTGGCTGAGATTATCCGCTTTATCAACGACATCCTGCTGTCTGCGCCGTCGATTGTTGTGGGTCTGTTCGTTTACACCGTGGTCGTCGCGAAAATGGAACACTTCTCTGGCTGGGCGGGCGTGATTGCGCTGGCGCTGCTGCAGGTGCCAATCGTGATTCGTACCACCGAAAACATGCTCAAACTGGTGCCGGATAGCCTGCGTGAAGCGGCCTATGCGCTGGGTACGCCGAAGTGGAAGATGATTTCAGCGATCACCCTGAAGGCGTCTGTCTCCGGCATTATCACCGGTGTTTTGCTGGCGATTGCGCGTATTGCCGGTGAAACCGCTCCGCTGCTGTTTACATCGCTCTCCAATCAGTTCTGGAGCACCGACATGATGCAGCCGATAGCCAACCTGCCGGTGACCATCTTTAAGTTTGCGATGAGCCCATTTGTGGAATGGCAGCAACTGGCCTGGGCCGGGGTGCTGATTATTACCCTGTGCGTACTGCTGCTGAACATTCTGGCGCGCGTTATTTTCGCGAAGAAGAAACACGGTTAAGACGAATTGCCGGATGGCGGCGTAAACGCCTTATCCGGCCTACGGTCGAACATATTTGTAGGCCTGATAAGCTGCGCGCCATCAGGCATGATAAGGAATAGATTGAAATGAGTATGGTTGATACTGCCCCAGGTAAGATTCAGGTTCGTGATTTGAACTTCTACTACGGCAAATTCCATGCCCTGAAGAACATCAACCTGGATATCGCTAAAAACCAGGTCACGGCGTTTATCGGGCCATCAGGCTGTGGTAAATCAACGCTTCTGCGTACCTTCAACAAAATGTTTGAACTGTATCCAGAACAGCGTGCGGAAGGTGAAATTCTGCTGGATGGCGACAATATTCTCACCAATACCCAGGATATCGCGCTGCTGCGTGCCAAAGTAGGGATGGTGTTCCAGAAGCCGACGCCGTTCCCGATGTCCATCTACGACAACATCGCGTTTGGTGTCCGTCTGTTTGAAAAACTCTCGCGTGCAGATATGGACGAGCGCGTGCAGTGGGCCTTGACCAAGGCCGCATTATGGAATGAAACCAAAGATAAACTACACCAGAGCGGGTACTCTCTCTCCGGTGGTCAGCAGCAGCGTTTGTGCATTGCGCGTGGTATTGCCATTCGGCCTGAGGTGTTGCTGCTGGATGAGCCGTGTTCGGCGCTCGACCCGATCTCTACCGGGCGTATTGAAGAGCTGATCACCGAGCTGAAAGAGGATTACACCGTCGTTATCGTTACCCACAACATGCAGCAGGCTGCGCGTTGTTCCGACCACACGGCGTTTATGTACCTGGGCGAGTTGATTGAGTTCAGCAACACGGACGATCTGTTCACCAAGCCCGCGAAGAAACAAACAGAAGATTATATCACCGGCCGTTACGGTTGATTCAGGAGCGCGTTATGGACAGTCTGAACCTTAATAAACATATTTCCGGCCAGTTCAACGCAGAACTGGAAAGCATCCGCACCCAGGTAATGACCATGGGCGGCATGGTGGAGCAGCAGCTTTCTGATGCCATTACCGCTATGCACAACCAGGACAGCGAGCTGGCGAAGCGCGTCATTGAGGGCGATAAGAACGTCAACATGATGGAAGTGGCGATTGATGAAGCCTGTGTGCGCATCATTGCCAAGCGTCAGCCGACGGCGAGCGACCTGCGCCTGGTGATGGCAATCATCAAAACTATCGCCGAGCTGGAACGTATTGGTGATGTAGCGGATAAAATTTGCCGTACCGCGCTGGAGAAATTCTCCCTGCAGCATCAGCCGTTGCTGGTAAGCCTGGAATCACTGGGTCGCCATACGGTGCAAATGCTGCATGATGTTCTGGATGCATTTGCGCGGATGGATCTGGACGAAGCGGTGCGTATTTACCGTGAAGACAGGAAAGTTGACCAGGAATATGAGGGCATCGTACGCCAACTGATGACCTATATGATGGAAGACCCGCGCACCATTCCGAGCGTGCTGACCGCACTGTTCTGCGCCCGTTCTATCGAGCGTATCGGTGACCGTTGCCAGAATATTTGCGAATACATCTTCTACTTCGTGAAGGGACAAGATTTCCGTCACGTCGGCGGCGATGAGCTGGATAAGCTGCTGGCGGGTAAAGACCCGAAGGAATAAGCGGCTTGTTGCGTTAGCCGGGATCCCCGGCGTCGCTATTGTAGGCCGGATAAGGCGTTACGCCGCATCCGGCATTCTGCGCCATCCGCTTGATGGCGCTTTGCTTATCAGGCCTACTGTTTAATCGACGATATTCCAACCCCGCGCCTTCCACAATGCCGGCAACTGTGCCAGATCGGTAAAGGTCGTCACTTTAGGATGATCGATCGGTTTGTTGTGCGAATCGGCGCAGAAGTAGAACACCTCCATCCCGGCATCAATCCCTGACTGCGCACCCGCTGCAGAATCATCCACCAGAATGCAGTTTTGCGGATTGACGTTCATGGCTTTTGCCGCATGGAACATCAGCGCCGGATCGGGCTTCCAGCGTTGGATATCATAGCCGCTGAACAGTAAATCCGGGAAATGATGCAGCATGCCTAGCTTGCCCAACGAGTGCTGCATTTTGCTGACCGGACCGTTCGACACCACGCACATCGGCACTGCCATGCTATCCAGCAGCGCGTTGGCACCCGCAATCACCTCCAGTTCCGTATCGAACAGGCGTGCGACCTCGGCGCGGTAAATCGGTTCTAGTTCGGCTTTTGCCAGTTCGACACCGTGCTCGTCGTTGATAATGTCGATGATCTCGTAGAGCTTTACCCCCTTGAAGCGTTTAAACGTCTCTTCAAGATCGAGCGTAATGCCAAACGCCAGGAACATGCTGACATACGCGCGAGAACAAATGACTTCACTGTCGACGAGGGTTCCGTCACAGTCAAAAAATACAGCTTCTATCTGGGACATGTCATTTCCGTTTTAACAAGTTTAACGTTTACGTACAGCATTATTGGGCGACGCAATCGTTGCCGTATAAGCAAAATCAATGGAAAAAAATCGCTCATAACCCACCCTATTGTCGCATTTTGGTATAGGATAGCGACGAATTTTCCCTCCTTGTTCGGAAATTGATAATGAGTCAACAACACACAACCCAGGCTTCTGGCCGGGGCATACTGGAACGCGTGTTTAAACTGCGCGAACATGGCACGACGGCACGGACCGAAGTGATCGCCGGTTTCACTACTTTCCTGACGATGGTCTACATCGTTTTCGTCAACCCGCAAATTCTGGGCGTAGCCGGAATGGACACCAGTGCCGTCTTCGTGACCACCTGTCTGATTGCGGCGTTGGGCAGTATCCTGATGGGCGTATTCGCTAACCTGCCGGTGGCGCTGGCGCCAGCGATGGGGCTGAACGCCTTCTTCGCGTTCGTCGTGGTACAGGCAATGGGCCTGCCGTGGCAGGTAGGTATGGGCGCTATCTTCTGGGGTGCGGTGGGTCTGCTGCTGCTGACTATCTTCCGCGTGCGTTACTGGATGATTGCCAACATTCCGGTCAGTCTGCGCGTGGGGATCACCAGCGGTATCGGTCTGTTTATCGGCATGATGGGGCTGAAAAATGCCGGCGTTATCGTGGCGAACAAGGATACGCTGGTTTCCATTGGTAACCTGACTTCTCACAGCGTGCTGCTGGGGGTCTTGGGCTTCTTCATTATCGCTATTCTGGCGTCCCGCAACATTCATGCGGCGGTGCTGGTTTCGATTATCGTCACCACCCTGCTGGGCTGGATGCTGGGCGATGTGCACTATAACGGTATCGTTTCTGCACCACCGAGCATCACCACCGTTGTGGGCCATGTTGACCTTGCCGGGTCGTTCAACCTGGGGCTGGCGGGGGTGATCTTCTCCTTCATGCTGGTTAACCTGTTCGACTCCTCCGGTACGCTTATCGGTGTGACGGACAAAGCGGGTCTGGCCGATGAAAAAGGCAAGTTTCCGCGCATGAAGCAGGCGCTGTTTGTGGATAGCGTCTCCTCGGTTGCCGGGTCCTTTATCGGTACTTCTTCGGTGACTGCGTATATCGAGTCGTCTTCCGGGGTTTCAGTTGGCGGGCGTACTGGCCTGACGGCTGTCGTGGTGGGGATCCTGTTCCTGCTGGTGATTTTCCTGTCGCCGCTGGCGGGAATGGTGCCGCCTTATGCGGCAGCAGGTGCGCTGATTTATGTCGGTGTGCTGATGACCTCCAGCCTGTCACGCGTGAAGTGGGATGACCTGACCGAAGCGGTCCCGGCGTTTATTACCGCCGTGATGATGCCGTTTAGCTTCTCGATTACCGAAGGTATCGCGCTGGGCTTTATTTCCTACTGTGTAATGAAAATCGGTACCGGACGCTTCCGCGACCTCAGCCCATGCGTGATCGTTGTGGCGCTGCTGTTTGTGCTGAAGATTGTGTTTATCGACGCACACTAAAATATCGGTATTCTCTACAGCCCGCCCGGCATTACTGCTGGCGGGCTTTTTCTTTTATGCTTTTACGCGCTGAATATAATCCCCGAAGGCGGCCAACTGGCCCGTCAGGTGATCCAGCGTGCTTTGATCAATCACTTCGCCGGTTTGTGTATCCACTTTATTCTGAATGACACCGCCCATAAACTCCGGTTTATTCATGACCATGGCGTCAAGGAACACCAGAATCTGGCGCAGATGGTACTGACAGCGGGCACCGCCAATCGCGCCCATTGAGCTGGTCTGGATCAGCACCGGTTTGCCTGCCAGAGGCTGATCGGGCAGACGGGACAGCCAGTCGATGGCGTTCTTCAGTCCACCTGGTACCGAATAGTTATATTCTGGTGTGACAATCACCACGCCATCCGCTTTTCTGATCTGCTCCGCCAGCGCTTCTACGCTTGCCGGAAAACCTTCTTCCTGTTGGAGATCGGCATCGTACAGTGGAATATCGCCAATCGACGGTAATGCGTTGACGTCCATCCCTGCCGGGGCAATTTTTGGCAGCGTACGGGCAACCATTCCATTAAATGAGCCTTTGCGCAGGCTCCCCAGTAACGTAACAACATTCAATGTTTCGGACATGGTTACTCCTGTTTCATCATGAAGGTTAAATCAGTTAAGCGTGTAGCTCTTCGCTGCGGATAATTGAGAGAAGCGGATCAGGCGGCCCGTTGGCGCATTGGCGCGAGTCTGGATATCGGGCAAACTTTTCCAATCCTGCTTACCATCAAACTCCCAAACCTTGAGTTTTTCAATGGCTGGCGTCACCGCGACCGACCACACCAGCACATCTTCCGCATCGCAAATGGCTTCGATCTGCGCCGTATGGGCGCATTTCAGGCGTCCGGCGCCGGGTAACAACTGGAGTTCGCGCGGATCGTCATTGCTCATATCACCGGTAAGTTTGAGTACGCTCTGGCGTAGGGTAATGAGCTGTGCGCGTGCTTCATTCGGATCGCTTTGGTTGTTGATCCACAGGTTTTCGTTGCTGGAAAAGCGCCTGGTGTCCGTCGAATGTGGATAGTTAAACCCACGGATTGCTCGCTGAAGTTCCATATCCAGGCCGCAGCTGCCTTCTGTCGTCAGCGCAACGCCGACGATATTTCCGGCGTAGGAAATGGAAAATCCGGGCAGATTTTTATCGCGAAAGACCGGTTTGCCTTTGGCATGTTGCACGATTTCGGGCAGCGAGCTGGTGCCGTAAAGCATAAACATCAGTTCAGCGAGGAGGCTTCTGGAGGCCAGAAAGCGTGTTCGGCGGTGAGTTGGGAGGCTGTTTGCTTCGATATGACATGGAGAAGGGAGGCGAACTGAAATCAGGTGTCCCTCCGTAAGAATCCCTCTGGCAAAATGTGTCGCCATTTTTCGCTCCGTGATTAATGGTCCGTGATTATTACCAGAGTAACATTTACACGGCGTCCAGGCAGGCTTTGCTGCCTAAAAATCAGGCGAAAACGGGATACATTACGCGACATTTACATTTCTGACACTATCATGGTTAATTTAGCAACAATTTGGGCGCGCAGTGTCAGGACATATCACGATAGAGCGTCTTGATCGTGTCTTTCAGCCAGACGATCTTTGGATTGTGGCTGTTACGTTTATGCCAGAGCAGGGTGAACGGTACGCGCATTTTTTCCAGCTGTGCGGTATCAAAGGGCAGCGGGCGTGCCACCAGTGGAAGCTGGTGGAGTTGATTATAACGCTGACAGTAGACTGGGGCAGTGGCTATCAACGCGTGATCCGGTTGGGCGGCCATAAACAGCGACTGCTCAAACCCCGGCAGGCTCAGGGCGATAGTGCGTTTGCGTCCCATCTCCTGCAGCACATCGTCCAGCGCCCAGGTATCGCTTTGTTCCCAACTGATGCTGATATGCGGATAGCGCAGGAAGGTCTCCAGGTTCCACTCTTCTCGTAACGCCGGATGATCTTCGCGCAGCCAGACGCAGGGGAGATCGGAAAACAGCACCTCATGGTCGATAGATAACGGCAGCAGGCTCAGCAACTCGCGTGAGCGCGGGTGGCTTTCGCGCCCGGTAAACCCGATATCCACCTCACCGCGAATAATGGCGTCCAGCGAATCGTAATCCCAGTTGCGCACTTTGATGGACGCTTGCGGATAGCGTTGATAAATCTGCTGCGAGAGTGCGTTGAACATGATCATCACCAGCGGCGTCTCGGCCACCAGATCAAACTTCAACCCGCGCGGTGCTTCGTGATGCGGCTTATCGAGCAACTGATTGCCCATCTGCATCCACTCCGCCAGGTTCTGTTCCATACTGACCATCAACGGCGTCGGCGTCAGCCCCAGCGGGGTGTTTACAAACAGCGGATCGTCAAACCAGGATCTCAGCTTCGCCAACGATTTACTGACCGCCGACGGCGTGACGTTCATCCGTTTGGCGGTTTTGGTGACGCTGCGCTCCTGCATCAGGAGCTGCAGGCAGAGCAGTAAATTAAGATCGAGACTGCTGAGGGATTTCTTCATGAGTAGGCGCGGACCGGTTAGGAGCAACAGTGATAATCAGCATGATGCTCACTATGCTACAGCCAATCAGAATCCCGATCAGCATATTCAACGCGTCAAGTCCGAGGACAGCCGCCAGCCAAATCCACAGCGATGAGCCACAAACCTGGGCGATGCCTAGCGTTGAGCTGGCGACGCCCGCTCGCAGCGAGAACGGTCCCAGCGCCTGGCTCATGGCAACGCCGAAACCGACCGAGAATCCGGCACAGATTAACGTCAGGCCAAACAGTGTAACTGCATGCGAGCTGGCAAGGGTTAATACCACGCCTGCGCTCAGGAACAGCACCTGTGAGGCCAGCATCAGGGTGCGGGGCTTAAACAGGCTCAGGGCGAACGGCGTGGAGAAAGAGACCGCCATACTGACCCCTGCGGTCATCGCCATGGTCGTGGCGTATTCACCGCGGTCAAAACCCATTACCTCCATCAGTAGCACCGGCGAGGTGTTGACGAAGGTAAGGATCACCGACACGCTGAGCGTGGTAATCGCCAGTCGGCTGAGGAAAAAGCGGTTTACCAGCGATTCGGTGCGCTGCTCAACACCCGCAGACCTTGAGAGCGTCGCTGGGCGCGATTCTCGCAGGATAAACACCGACAGCAGGCAAACTGCCACGCCCATACCAATCATCGTGTAGAACAGGCTCTGCCACGGGTATTTGAGCATAATTAGATGCCCCATTACCGGGGCCAGAACCGGCACGATACAGGTGATACCGTTCAACAGAGACAGCACCTTCGCCCGGCGGCGATCGTCGAGCGTATCGCGCAAAATCGCAAAGGCCACTACATAACAGCAGCCTGCGCCAATTCCCTGAATAAAACGGCCCACCAGGAACGGCGTACCGCTCTCGGCGAATGAACACAGCGCGGAAGCAAAAATAAAGATCAGGGCGCCGACAATCGCGACCGGTTTACGACCCGACTGGTCAGCAATCTTACCGGCGAACAGCATCGCCGCGGCCATTCCGGCCAGATACACCGAAAATGCAATATGCAGCTGTGCTTCGCTGGCGTTAAGGTCGGCGGCAATACGCGGTAATCCCACCAGATACATATCAATACCGGCAGGATAAAGCAGAACCAGGGCAAAACTGCAGATTAAAAAGCGTGTCATAGCGACCTCATGAGGAATGTGGCGCTAAGAATACGGGGACAGCGTCAGTAGCACGAGTTGCCATTCGGACAACAGTGATTTCCTGTGAGGAAATCACTTGTTGCCGGATGGCGACTTTGCCTTATCGGGCCTACGGGTCCTGTAGGCCCGGCAAGCATCGCGCCACCGGGCAACACAACGTTACTTACCGATACAGAAGCTGGAGAAAATCCGTCCCAGCAGATCGTCGGAGGTAAACTCCCCGGTGATCTCACTGAGATTCTGCTGCGCGAGGCGTAGCTCTTCTGCCAGCAATTCTCCGGCCCTGGCGCCCAACAGCTGAGCTTTGCCTTGCTCGAGATGCTCTGCCGCTTCTGCCAGTGCCTGCAGGTGACGACGGCGCGCCAGGAAACCCCCTTCCATATTGGTTTCGAAGCCCATACTCTGCTTGAGATGGTTACGCAGCACGTCCACGCCTTCGCCGGTACGCGCGGAGAGGCGAACCAGTGAGTGGCCATTTACTTCGCTAAGGCCCAGCGTTTCTCCAGTGATATCCGCTTTGTTGCGTACTACGGTGATGGGTAACTTCGTCGGCAAACGTGCGATAAAATCAGGCCAGATATCGGCCGGGTCGACGGCATCGGTGGTGGTGCCATCCACCATAAACAGCACGCGGTCGGCCTGTTCGATTTCCTGCCAGGCGCGTTCGATACCAATGCGTTCGACTTCGTCACTGGCGTCACGCAGACCGGCGGTGTCGATGATATGCAGCGGCATACCGTCGATATGAATATGTTCGCGCAGCACGTCGCGGGTGGTGCCAGCAATGTCGGTGACAATCGCCGCCTCACGGCCTGCTAAGGCGTTCAGCAGGCTTGATTTCCCGGCGTTAGGACGTCCGGCGATCACCACCTTCATCCCTTCACGCAGCAGGCTACCCTGACGCGCTTCGGCCCGTACGGCATCGAGATCGGCGATGACGTTATTAAGCAGGCCTTCAATTTTACCGTCAGAGAGGAAGTCGATTTCCTCATCCGGAAAATCAATCGCCGCTTCCACGTAGATGCGCAGGTGAGTGAGTGCTTCCACAAGGTGATTTACGCGGGCGGAGAACGCACCCTGCAAGGAGTTCAGCGCGGAACGTGCGGCTTGTTCTGAACTGGCATCGATCAGGTCGGCAATGGCTTCTGCCTGGGCTAAATCGAGTTTATCGTTCAGGAACGCGCGCTCCGAGAACTCACCGGGTCTGGCAATACGCAGGCCGGGAATAGTCAGAATACGTTTTAATAGCAGGTCGAGAATGACCGGGCCGCCGTGGCCCTGCAATTCTAAAACGTCTTCACCTGTAAAGGAGTTTGGACCGGGGAACCACAGGGCAATGCCCTGATCCAGCGTGCTACCATCGGCATCTTTAAACGGCAGGTAGTCGGCATAACGTGGTTTTGGTAGTTTGCCCAGTACGGATTCTGCAACCTCGCGGGCTTTCAGGCCGGAGATGCGCAGAATACCCACACCACCACGTCCCGGTGGGGTGGCCTGAGCGACGATGGTGTCGTTATGGCTCATGATATGTCTCTTAAATACCAATAATAAAAAAGGCGGTCAATCGACCGCCCTTTAATTTATGTTCCGTTTGCCGGATGGCGGCTTCGCCTTATCCGGCCTACAACCGAATCAGGAATTCTTTTTCTCGCGGCTATGCAGGCCACGCTTCTCCAGACCACGGTAAATCAGCTGCTGCTGAATAATGGTTACCAGGTTGCTGACGATATAGTACAGCACCAGACCTGACGGGAACCACAGGAAGAACACGGTGAAGATGACCGGCATAAAGGTCATGATCTTCTGCTGCATCGGGTCGGTCACGGTGGTCGGCGACATCTTCTGAATGAAGAACATCGTTACGCCCATCAGGATCGGCAGGATGTAGTACGGGTCCTGTGCAGACAGGTCATGGATCCACAGTGCGAACGGCGCATGGCGCAGTTCAATGGAGCCCATCAGCATGTAGTACAGTGCCAGGAAGATTGGCATCTGGATGATCAGCGGGAAGCAGCCGCCCAGAGGGTTAACCTTCTCAGCTTTGTACAGGGCCATCATTTCCTGGCTCTGACGCTGTTTGTCATCGCCCAGACGCTCACGCATTGCCTGAATCTTCGGCTGCAGCATACGCATCTTCGCCATGGAGGTGTACTGCGCTTTAGTCAGCGGGTACATGATGCCACGAACGATAAAGGTGATAACGATGATAGAGAAGCCCCAGTTACCCAGGAAGCTATGGATCCACTTCAGCAGTTTGAACAGCGGCTGAGAGATGAACCACAACCAACCGTAGTCGACGGTCAGATCCAGGTGCGGTGCAACGGCCGCCATTTTATCCTGAATTTCCGGGCCAACCCACAGGGTGCTGGTCATCGCGCTTGTCTGGCCCGGTTGAACCAGTACCGGCTGAGATTTATAGCCGATAGCGGCAATGCCGTTACCCAGATTTGCGGTATAGAAGTTATTGGTGCCGTCGTTACGCGGAACCCATGCCGTGGCGAAATACTGCTGCAGCATTGCGACCCAGCCGTCTTTAGCGTTGACGTTCAGGTTTTCGTTTTCAGCAATGGTGTCGAACTTGTATTTCTCATACTTCTCATCAGGCGTGGAGTAAGCCGCGCCACGGAAGGTATGCAGCGCAAAGTTGCTGCTACCAGTGTCGAGATGAGAGGGCAGATTGATGGATTGCTTCAGCTGACCAAAGGTGGAGATTTCCAGCGGCTTCTCGCTGGCGTTCTGCACGCTGTAGTTAACGCTTACCGCATACTCACCGCGCTTGAGAACAAACGTTTTGGTAAACGTGTTGCCAGCGGCGTCTGTATAGGTCATCGGGATCTGCAGTTCATTTTGACCGTCAGCCAGTACAAAAGCGTCTTTGTCGACGTTGTACAGCGGACGCGGGCCGTTAGCCGGGTTATCCGGGCCGTCACGACCTGTCAGGCCACTCTGTGCCTGATAGATGAACTGTGGCGTGGTATCCAGTAACTGGAACGGTTCGGTAGAACCGAGTTCTTTCGGGTAAGCTGGCAGTGAAGCCTGTTCCACATCACCACCACGGGTGTTGATGGTCAGATCAAGCACGTCAGTCTTAACCGTAATCAGTTTCCCCTGGCCACTGGCCGGTACGCCCTGGTCGGCGGCGCTACCCGCTGCGGTGGTCGTTGTCTGCGTGGTCTGTTGAGCCTGAGGTTGCGGATTTTTATCCTGCTCCCAGGCTTGCCAGATCATGAAAGACACGAACAGCAAAGCGATGACTAAAAGATTGCGTTGCGAATCCATCGTTAGTGTTCTCTGGTATCAAATGGTCCGGGTGGGACGGGATCGTCACCACCAGGGTGTAAAGGGTGGCATTTTAATACGCGTTTCACCGTCAACCAACTGCCTTTTATCACTCCAAACCTGCGCAATGCCTCAATTCCGTAGCTCGAACAGGTTGGAGTGAAACGGCAATGCGGCCCAAGCAGCGGACTGATCAGGCGTTGATAGACCCGAATGAGGGCTATCAGGACCCGCGAGCCAGGCGACAATGGCGACGCCATAATTTTTCCAACGCTTCCGAGAGAGCACGGTTATCGAGGTCGGCAACCCCTTTTTTAGCCACCACTACGAAATCCATTGCTGGAAGTTCGTGCTGACGTAAACGGAAGCTTTCACGCGTCAGGCGTTTAATCCTGTTGCGTTCATGCGCACGTTTAACATTTTTCTTGGCGACCGTTAGACCGATGCGGGGATGCCCCAGCGAATTTTGGCGGCCGAGAATGGTGATTTGCGGCGTGCCAGCCCGTTGTGGCTGCTGGAAGACGAATGTGAAATGAGTGGGAGTTAACAAACGTAACTCCCTGGGAAATGCGAGCTTAACCACTCAGGGGCTAGCTTTTATTACTTAGAAACGGTCAGACGAGAACGGCCTTTAGCACGACGACGTGCCAAAACCTGACGACCATTTTTATTAGCCATACGAGCACGGAAGCCGTGAGAACGGTTGCGCTTCAGTACAGACGGTTGAAAAGTGCGTTTCATGGCGATTTCTACCTAAACTTGAATAAATTCACTGACTTTTGCGTATACCCGAACGAACTTCGAACGACTTACGCCACAGTGTGGGTGATTAAAGAGGCCGGATTGTAATAATTGTACACTCCGGAGTCAATTCTCTTTCCTTAATTCCCGCTTTTTTCCGCATGGTTTCGCGTAAAAAACAGGCAGCGTTGACGCCGTGAGGCGACCTTTACTCGCTGGGGGTAAGAATTATACGGGCTGGTGAATAAAGCGCAAGGATCGCACGGGATCTTTATTAGATCGTTTTCGCAGTAAAGCATCTTTACTCATTAATTTTTTCAATATGCGCGCGAAAACCTGCAGCACTTCTCCAGGATCGTTTACACTTAGCCGATTCTGGATCATCCTGTGGATAAATCGGGAAGAATCTGTGAGAAACAGAAGATCTCTCGCTCAGTTTAGGCTATGATCCGCGGTCCTGATCGTTTCAATGGATCCTGATCAGGCATATAACCGCAGACAGCGGTTCGCACGTCACCCTCATGCAGGGTCTTTTCGACGTGCGCCAACAATCATGAATGTTTCAGCCTTTGTCATTTATCGACTTTTGTTCGAGTGGAGTCCGCC